>NZ_JBBNKO010000005.1:0-156256 GCF_040092945.1 Collinsella sp. CLA-AP-H1
CGCTCTGCGGCTGCACGCTCTGCGGCTGCACGCTCTGCGGCTGCACGCTCTGCGGCTGCACGCTCTGCGGCTGCACGCTCTGCGGCTGCACGCTCTGCGGCTGCACGCTCTGCGGCTGCACGCTCTGCGGCTGCACGCTCTGATATGAGGTAGCCGCTGCCGCATATCGCCTTGCCCTGGCCGCGCTGCGCGTCGAGCGCCCTCGTGAAGCTGCACTCCTGCGGGCCTACGCGGAAGTCGATGCCGTACTTGGAGTAGCGCGCCAGCATGGGCGCGGTCAGCACCTCGTCGGGGTACTCGTACTTCGGCAGCGCCTTGGCCTTCTCGCGGCGCAGGCGCTCTATCTCGACATCCAGCTCGGCGCGCAGGTCGGGCGCGCTTCTCGCCTGGGCGGGGTCGAGGTTGGTCACGAACGAGGTGTTGACGTTCGCGCCGTTGGCGTATATCACGCCGACGCCCGTCACGACCTTGCAGCAGTTGCGGATGCCCATGCACGTCAGGGTAGGGGCGAACAGGAAGAAGCCCACGCCGCGCTCCTGGTAGTGCTTGACGATTTTGCTCAGGATGGAGAACGGCGGGTTGTCCACGACGGTGCAGCCCTCCGGGTACTCCTCGCGCTCGTAGTCGCCGCCCGGGTAGAACGGGCGCGCCACCTTCGCCAGGTCGAACCCGTACTCCCGGCGCGCCCACCGCAGCACGCAGTCGTACACCTCGGGCGGGGTGTAGCAGTCGTCCGTCGTCCTCTTCGGCTCGAACTTGGCCGTGAACTCCTCGTATGTCTCGCCTCTCGCCATGCGTCTCCTATCTCTCGGCCCATATGGTCGCAAGCGTGTCGCCGGGCACGGAAAAGGCCGCCCCGAAGGACGGCCCTCTGCCTGTTTCCGTATTCGGTTGCCCCTATCCGCACGCCGCCACGGCCATGGCCATGAGCCCGAGCGCCAGCGCCCTTATGGCGTAGATGGCCGCCGCGTCTATGGCGATTGCCGCCGCTATGAACAGCAGGCACCCCCAGTTGCATCCCGGGCGGTTCATTCGTCCTCCCACTCGACGGTGCCGTCGTCGTACTCGGCCTTGAGCCATTCCAGGTAGTCGGCCTCCTCGCAGAAGCTGGCCAGCAGCCGCTTGCTGGTAGTGCAGCTGCTCATGCGGCTCGTCTCATACACGGCGATGAAGAAGGGCCACGAGTGGAACTCCACCTCCGTGTGGATGGCCCGCTCGGGCGCGCCGAAAAGGTGCTCCCAGTTCGTCATCGCGCCCCCTCCTTCGCGCTCGGCCCGACCTTGCGGTAGGTGTAGTCCTCGAACAGGTGACCGCACCAGCGGCAGCGGTCGCCGCCCTTGGGCAGGTGGTGCCAGATCTCGCGCATGCCGCACTTCGGGCAGCGCACCTCGATACTGGGTCGGCGCTTCGGCTTCTCGGTCTGCTGCTCCATGGCTACTCCACCGCCATCCGCATGGCCGGCTTCATGGCCTCGCGCAGGCTCTTGGCCAGCTCCTCGGCCGTTACCTCCACGTTCACGTCGGGCATCGCGAAACCGCGCGCCTCTTCGGCCTTGAGGCAAGGCATGGCGGCGTCCTGGGCCGCGCCGCCGAGCGTCGGTGCCGCCGTCTCCCTCGGCTCGCAGCGCCCCAGCCACATCTCGCACTCGTCCAGCTTCGTGAGCGCCAGGGCGCGCTCGCGGCTCACCTCGTAGACGGTCTCCACCTCGCGGCGCAGCCGCTTGCAGTCCGCCGACCCGTCGCTGCGCAGCCTCTGCCTGGCCTCGGCGAGCTTGCGCCCCATCTCGGCGAGGTCGCCTCGCAGGCGATCGTTCTCTCGGCGAAGGACTGCTACCGCGTGGCTCTGCTGCTCGTTCCAGCAGTCCTCGCACAGCGGCGCGTCCACGCAGCTCATGTTGTCCTGCCCCAGGGCGTCGATGTCGCGCCCGCAGCTCTCGCAGATGATTCCCATGGCTACTCCCTTCCTTCCGGCTTCACCGCGCCTGCGAGGAACCACGCCCGCAGGCTCTCGGCGCACTCCGGGCACAAGGCCCTTGCCTTGCCGTCGATTCGCGCGCTGTTCCTCAGCACCATCTTGGCGTAACCCGCCAGGGTCGCCGGCACCTCCTTGCCGCAGCGTTCGCATGCGCACATGTACAGCCTCATGCCTGTTCGCCTCCCTTCGGCAGAGCGTCGGCGATTCGGTCCCAGTCGGTGGCCGGCTTCTCGCTGGGGTACTCGTAGGCCCCCACGCACGGCACCGGCAGCACCGCCATGCCGTCGTGCTCGCCTGCGTACTCGTCTGCGTCCGATCTGCTCTCGAACGCCAGCACCACGTCGCTCTCCGTGGCCACCGCGTAGATCTTCTTCATCGTTTCGTCTCCTATTCGAACTCGAAGCACTCGCATGCCTCGCTTGTCTCGTCTACCGCCTCCACGTCGGGGCCGCCGCCCGTCATGGCGTCGCGGGCGCACACGGCCTCGCCGCCAGCGCCCTGCACGCGGCCGCAGAAGCGGCACTCCCGGCACGTGCGGCCCTCCCACGGGTCGGGCCGGTTCCACGGTGCCCTGGGGTCGGACTCGAAGCACCCGGGCGGGAGGTTCCACCCGCTTGAAGGCTCGTACCCGCTCACATGCACCGCCTGCCCCTCGGCAGCCGACCCCAGCCGTCCATGGCCAGGGCATCCGCGTACTTGGTCGGTTCCGGCAGCAGCAGGTACTCCCAGTGCCCCGAGCCCGGCGGGGCGGGGCGGTTGAACCTCTGCTCGGCCCTGACCCAGCGGAAGTGCAGCCGGTTGGCGTGCGCCAGCCCGTGGCAGCCGCTGCCGTTGCCGCTGCCGCACAGCATCACCGTGGGCTTGGGAACCTCGCGCCCGTCGCGGAACAGCTTGCCCGCCCCGCGCCTCACGATGTGGTGGCGGTTGAGCGGCCACGGCGCGCCGCACACGGCGCACCTGGGCGTCTCGATGCTCGGCCCCTCCATGAGGGGGCGCAGGATCTCGGGCAGCGTGTCAACGTTTGCCATTCGATAGCCTCCTGTCCTTGCCTTGCAGCTCGTACTTGTCGCACATCTCCGACAGGCGGCTCACGATGGCCACCGCCGTCTCCTCGTCGCCGTTCTTGGCCAGGCGGCGTATGAGGTCGCCCTTGCCGTACTGCGTGGTCACGACCACGGGCCTCATGTTCTCGTACCTGTCGTTCACGACGCGGAACACCTGCCCCAGCGTCCAGTCGGTGGGGGACTCCTTGCCCAGGTCGTCCAGCACCAGGCACCCCACGCGGGAGAGCCTGGACAGCACGCCGTCCTCGGTGCCGTCGCCGCCGTAGGTGCCCTTGATGGCGGCCAGCACGCCCAGCATGTCGGTCACCCTCACGCTGGTGCCGCCGTCCACCAGGAGCCGCGCCACGGCGCTCGCTAGGTGGGTCTTGCCGGTTCCCACGGGGCCGCAGATGTACGCTCCGCGCCCTTGCTCAACCTTCGCGGCAATGCCCTCGGCCATGGGGGAGGCGGCCGTCATGAAGCGTGGCTTGATTCCGGCCCGCTCGTAGGCCCGGCGGCGTTTGGCTGCGGCCTCCTCGGCCTTGGCCCTGGCCTCAAGGCGCGAACGCTCGTCGCGCTCCGCCACGGCACCCGGGCAGCCGCACGGCTTCCAGCCGCAGAAGGTGCGGCGGCCAGCCAGCACCACGTAGCGGACCTCCAGCTGCGCCCCGCAGTGGGGGCACTCAGTCGTACTCGGCATAGCCGTCGGCCTCCTTCCGGGTCCTCGGGCCGCGGTTCACGTAGTCCTCGAACTTCGGCGAGAACAGCGTGGAGGGCCGCAGGTACTTGGCCATCTTCGGGTCGCCCGCCCACTCGGCTGCCATCGTGTCGATGACGGCCAGGAAGTCGGGGAGGCGGTAGCCCTCGGCCCAGCGGGCGTGTATCAGCCTGCGGGTCTTGGCGCTGCTTGAGCGGTAGCGGGTGCCGGCTGCCTCGTTGAGCGCATGCACGATTTCGTCAAAGGGGATTAAGGGGTTATCTATATACTCAACCTCAACCTCAACCTCTGCATTGTCGCAACTCGATGCGCCTGCATGTGCATCCGCATCTGCTTGCGCATGTGCGACTGCATCTGTATCCGCATATGCTCCCGCATGTGCTTGCGCATCGGCTTGCGCCCGTGCCGCCGCATCGTCCACCGCGTCTTCCTTCCCCGGCCTGTTGCCCCAGCGGGCGTTGGCCGCCTTCCTTGCGCGCTCGCTCTTCTCGTCGCCCATGTCGAGCCTGCCCTTGAGCACCAGGAAGGTAGGCAGCCACGCGGGGCTGCCCTGCGGCTCCTTGCCCGTGAACCGGTACTCGACGATGGCGTAGATGAACGGCGCGCGCTGCTTCTCGGGCATGGCCTGCGCGGCCGCCCAGAAGTCGTCGTGTATAACCATGCCCATAGTGTCGCCGTCGCCTTCCCTAAAACGGGATATCCTCGTCGTACAGATCGGGCATGGCCTGCTGCTGCGGCATGGCCTGCTGCTGCGGCATGGCCTGCTGCTGCGGCGCGGGCTGCTGTGGCGCGTACGCCTGCTGAGTGGCCGGCTGCGGCGCGTAGGCGGGCTGCTGCGGCGCAGGTGCCGGGGCGGGGCGTCCCTGGCCGTACGTGCGGGCCTGCGGCGCTTGCGGGGCCGCCTGGGGCGCGTACTGCTGCGGCGCGTAGCCCTGCTGCTGTTGCTGGCCGCTCATGAACTCCAGCTCGTCCACCACGACCTCCAGCGCGCTGCGCTTCTGGCCGGTCTGCTGGTCGTTCCAGCTGCGGTAGCGCAGCTTGCCCTCGATGGCCACCTTGCTGCCTTTGGCGAGGTACTGCGCCAGCTTCTCGCCGCGGGTGCCGAACAGCGTGCAGTCCACGAAGTTCGGGTAGTCCTCCCACTGCCCGGTCTGCTGGTTCTTGCGGCGGTCGTTGACGGCCACGCCCATGGACAGCACGGACATGCCGCCAGACGTGGAGCGCAGCACGGGGTCGCGGGTCAGGTTGCCGGATATGCACACGCGGTTGATGCTCATAGATACCCTCCTTGGGTTACGTCCCCGCTGTTCCAGATGCGGGTGATCTGCGCGTCTACCATGCGGATACGCAGCTTGATTACGTTGATGGCCTCCTGCGAGGCCTTGTAGATGGCCTCGGAGCAGTCGCGGCGGCGCTTGGCCTCCGCTATCTGCTCCTGGCCCCGGCACACGTCGCCGATGATGGTGACGGGCGTGCCCTTCTGGCGCTCGTTCAGGATGGCGATGCGCAGGGCCTTGCGGTACTCGGCCTCGTTCTCGGCGTACTGGCAGCCCGACTCCTTGCAGGTCTTCAGCTCGGCCTCCAGCCTGTCGGTCAGCTCGTCCAGCTCCTCGGTGAGCGCCTGCATCTACTCCACCTGCCAGTCGGGGCGCGGGCAGCACGGGCTGTTGGCCACGAACTCCATGTACTGCGGCATGCTGGCGAACTGGTAGCGCGCCCCGCAGCTGCGGCAGTGGGCCGTGAAGGGGCCGTCTGCGGGCGGCTGCTTCTCCTCGGGCGCGGGCTGCTCCTCCATGGCGTCGGGATCGCTCTGCCCGTCGATGGCGAACGCGCCGCACAGCGCGTACTTGCGGGCGTAGCTCGACGCCATGCCGGTCACCTGGGCGTCGTCCGAGCCCTTCTTGTGCTCGTCCTCGCGGGCGTAGGCGCTCACCTGCAGCAGGCCCTCGCCGCCCTCGGCGGGGAACACGCACGCCGTGGACTTCACGTAGTAGCGGTCGCCTATCTGCACCAGCTCGTCGGTCATGAAGAACGCCAGGCCCTCCTTGGCGCACGGCTCCTTCAGCGCGGCCACTATGTCCTCGTAGCTGCGGTAGCTGAACTTGCCGAAAGCGTTGTACTTGGCCTTGGGCACCACCACGGCGCGCTGCACGCGGGCAACGGCCGCCATGAGGTCGATGGACTGCTGTTCCTGGGTCATGCTAGTAGCCTCCGTTCATCCGCTCGTAAACCTGGCCCACCGTGCCGTGCATGATGGTGCCCACGACGCCCTGCGCCTTGAGGGCCGCCGCGACGCCCTGCATCTGCTCGCGCGTGGCGCACGGCACCACGACCGTCCACGGGTCGCCCGCCATGGCCACGGGTGCCGGTGCGGGCGGCGCTGGCGGCACCGGGGCGGGCATGGGCGCGGGCTGCGGCTCGGGCATCTGCTCAAGCGGCTGCGGGAACTCTGCGGGCTGGCATTCCGCGGGCTCGGGCACCGCTTCGGGCTCGGGCTTGGGCTCTTCCACGGGTTCCGGCTCCATGGCCGCTTTCAGCTCGGCGATGCGCCGGCGCTCCTCCTCGGCCTTGTGCGCCGCCGTTATGGCCGCGCCCAGGTCCAGGGTGGCGAACAGCTCGCGCTCGGCCTCGTCGTAGAACGGCTCGCCCTGGAACTGCGCCTTGAGGGTTTCCCAGTCCTGGGCCAGGCGCTCCACCTTGGCCTCCAGGGCCTTGAATGCCTTCACCTCGCCGAAGGTCTTGTTGGTCCACTGCTTCTCGTGGAAACGCTCATAGGGCACGACGGGGGCCAGCAGCCCGGCGAACTCCTCGTAGTGCTCCCGCAGCTTGGCGTACGCGCGCAGCTGGCGCTCCTCCTCGGCCTCGTCCAGCTGCGCCTTGATGCCGTCGGCTGCCTGCTTCGCGATGCCCGCCACGGCCTTGCACCTGTCCTCGAACGCGGCCAGGGGCTTCGTATACTCGCGGCTCACGGCCTTGCGGCGCTCGTCTATCTCCTTGGCGATGCCGTTGAGGTAGGCGCGGTCGCGCTTGGCGGCCTTCACGTTCTCGTCCTTGCCCATGTCGTAGGTCGCGCCCTCGTAGTCGGCCACCAGCCTGCGCACGTGCGCCTCCAGGGCGTCGAAGTTGGCCTCGATCACGGCGGGGGAGTACGCCACGGTCAGCTCTGACGCCTCCTCGGGCTCGATGATCTCGGCCTCAACTGCTTCGCTCATTTACTCCTCGCTTCCCAGGCGCGCCATGCACGCCTCGTAGGTTTCCGTCTCGGCCGCGTTCGGCTCGTAGCCGTCGGCCTTCATGGCCTCGTAGATGATGGTCACGTTCTCGGCCGTCGCTCGGTTGAGGTACACGGAGCTGCCGCCTTCCATGAGGTTCCAGGCCGTCCAGCCGCTCATGTTCCACGCTGCCCGCCAGCCCATGGCCACGGCCAGCTCGGTGGGCGTGCGGTCGATGGGTCGGCCCAGCAGCTCCTCGAACGATTCCACGGCCTCGGCCTCCATGGAGAACGCGGTCAGCGCCAGAGCCGTGCGGCGCATCGACTTGAGGTCGCCCGCGTGGGCGGCAAGCCACTCGCGGCGGGCCTTCGCGCCGTCCTCGTAGGCGGCCTGGAAGTCGGCCTTGCGCTGGGCTGCGGCCTGTGCGGCCTCGTCGGCCCCCTCGGCCACCGGCGCCAGCAGGGTCACGCCGAACGACGTCTCCTCGGCCAGAAGCCCCGCGCCCGCGTTGTCGACCACGTAGGCGTCCAGCGCCGCCAGGTCGGGGCGGTAGTCGGAAAACGTGCGGCATGCGGCGAAGCCCTCGGGGCATTCGTCGACGAACTCGACGCCCGCGTCGGCAAGCACCGCCACCACCTCGGCGCGGTTGCGCCTCTGCTCGGCCTTGGCCTTCAGGCCCGCGTACACGCGCTGCCATTCGGACTGCTTGCAGTCGCGCAGCTCGGCCACGGCCTCGTCGTCGCCCTCGAACTCGGCGATGGCGGCCAGGCGGTCGAGCGTCATGTCGTAGGCGGCGTCCTGCACCCTGCGGGCGGCGCGGCGCGCCTTGGCCACGGTGCCCGCGTCGGTGCGGGCGGCCACGGCCACCTCCTCGTCGGGAATGTCGAGCGCCAGCATGGTCTGCACGCCGCGCGACTTCTCCTCGGCGGTCAGCCCCAGCTTGGCGTCGGTCTCCACCATGGCCTTGGCGGCCTCCACGCGCGCCAGCTCGGCGTCGTCCAGGTCGTCGTAGACCTCGGCGAGGAAACGCTCGGTGCCGATGGCCCTCATGGCGCGCACGCGGCACTCGCCGTCGATGATCCAGTAGATGCCGCCCTCCTTGTACAGGATGGGCTTCATGACGGGCTGGCCGGGGTTGAGGCGGTTGGCCTTGAACTGCGCGGCCAGCCCTGCGATGTGCTCGGCGCTCTCCCTGGTGGTGAAGTCGCGCGGGTTCATCGGCTCGCCGTCGGCGCGCTCGTAGGGGTACACGTCGCAGATCGCGACCTCCTCTAGCGATTGCATGCGCGGGCCTCCTCGTCTACGACCACGCGGCACTCCATGCCCACCAGGCGGGCGCGGCACGCCACGCGGGCCACCTCGCCCATGAGCGCGATGCGCTTGGTGGGCACGGGGCCGTTCTTGATCTGCGCGGCCATGCAGGCGGCCCCCATGTTGAACGCCTGGCGCATGGCGGCGTCGAAGCCGCCGTCGCCCGGCTCGGGCACGGGGACGGCGCGCTCGATGCGCTTCAGGATGCTGTCCACCGTCTTGTCCGCGACGGTCTTGCTGATGATTTCCGTGAGCATTTGGGTCTCCTAACTGGGAAAACTAAAAGTGATAAAAACTTTTCAGGATTTCGGAACTTTTTTCTCTATGCGCTCCTTGCGCTTCTGCGCCGCCTTGACCCTGCGGTACAGGTAACGGCACAGCCATCGCTCCATGGCCTCGTCGTGCGCCTCTGCTGCCTTGTCGGCGGCGTAGCGGCTCATGCCCGAGGTGTCCGGGGCCTGCGGCATGGGGTCGGCGCGGCTCTCTCGGCCGCACTCGGTGCGCTCGTAGGTGCGGCGCTCCTCTGCGGTCAGCCTCGGCAGCAGCTCGGCTATGCGGGCCTCTATGGCCTCAAGCTGCTGCTGGCGTCTGCACGGTTCGCAGATGCCGTCCTTGCCGAGGGTCGCCCTGCGGCACCCGCACGACGGGCACAGCTCCAGGCGGTGGCGGTAGCAGCGCAGGGACACGTGGCCGCCGCTGGCGTTGATCACGCGCCGCGCGTTATCCAACTGGTTCTTGGACAGCCGCAGCTCGCGGCGAATCTCGCGGGCGGGCACCTTTCCCGCCAGCTCGGCTATGCGGTCGAGGTCGGCCTTGCGCCACGCCCTGTGTGGCCTGCCCTTGTCTCGGCGGGTCACTCGTCGCTCACCTCCACGACCACGCGGGGGCGCGCCCTGTCGGTGAGCACCCTGTCGGGGCACTGCTCCACGTACTTGCGGGAGTCGTCCTTGATTACGCCCGCCGCCACCAGGCCGTCGAGCACGAACTTGCGCGCGAAGCCCACGTTGTCGGCGTCGCGGCGCATGTCGGGCTCGTAGAACGTGGTGCGCACGGTCACCCGGCGCTCGAAGCGCGGCGCGCGCTGCTGCATGGCCGCCGCCCTCACGCGCGCCGTCTCGCGCTTCTTCATGGCCGCCGCCTTGTAGCGGTTGGCGCGCTCGGCGCTGATGTAGTCGTTCAGGCTCGGCATTCGGCCCTCGACCGTGACCGTGCACCTCATTGCGCGCCCCTGTCGTAGATGCCCTGCGCCTCGGTTAGCGTGGAGGCGGCGAAAACGGCTGGGCCCACGATGGCCTCCCACGTGCCCACCAGGTCCACGGAGTCCACCGGCGTGCGGCGGAAGCTCACGGCGGCCAGCATGGAGGGGCGCTGCAGCACCATGTAGCGGGACAGCACGCTCCACAGGTTGTGGTCGCGCTTGAACTCACTGGCCTCGCTCACGGTCATGCCGTTCTGGCACGCCAGGGTGTACACGTTGTCGCGCTGGATGACGTGGCCCTCCAGCATCAGGCGGTAGCAGATGCGGCGCAGCTTCGCCCATGTATCGGGGTTCGAGGCAACCCAGTCGCACGCCTTGGCCACGAGGGCCTGGGCCTTGGCGTCTACCTCGGCCATACTGTTGCCTCCAGCGCCCATGTGGCGGCGATGCACGCGCAGACGAACAGGGCGGCGAAAACGGCCTGCAGCCTCTCGCGGCGCTGCTCGGGTGTTACACTGGTCTCGGTTCGGAAGTGAACCGTTGCGGTGCGCGTCTTTCGCTTGCCGGCTGCGACGCGCACCCTCTTTCCCTCGATCTTTTCCATTCCTGGAACTTCCTCTCGTTCTCTGGGTCCTTGTAGAACTCGCGCATCATGGCGGCGCACTCGTCGCACATGGCGCGCTGTATCGGGGTCATTCGCCCGCGACGCCCGGCAGAAGCAGCGGGGCGTCCTCGTAGGCGACCTCACCGGTGTCCCTATCCACGAACATCACCTCCTGGTCGTCGTACACGTGGATGTTGAGCATCTGCCCCGTGAACTCCACCAGCTTGGGGATGAAGTCACGGAACTTCGGGTCCAGCTCAAACTGCAGCACGCACTTGCCGCTCTTCACGTTGAGGGCGGTGAACCCCCCCCCGTACGGTCACCTCGTTCAGCATGGCCTACTCCTTCTCGTCGTACGCGGTGTCGCGCGCGATGGTCTTGAAGTCGGTGCTCCAGCCCTTGCCGTTCACGCTGAACTGCACGGAGCTGTAGACGTTGAACTGCATGCCGCCGAGCTCGAACCAGGTCGTGCTCGCCTCCAGAAGCTCGATGCCGCTCGTCTGGAAGCCCCACATGGCCGCGATGCGGCGCTTGAGGCTGGCGTGCGTCTCCTCCATGCAGCCGTTCTCGGCCAGCTCGAAGCTGACGGCCACGCGCTTGCGGTCGTCGATGAGGTGGTCGAGCGTTTTGCCGATGATCTCGGCGACGAACTCGGGCTGGTGGCTCTTGGTGGTCATGGTGTGTCTCCTATCTATAGGTTTAACTATCGTTGCTGCCGAAAAAAATATCAGCCACACGCACGCCGAAAAGTTTTGCCAGTTTTTTGGCGTCCTCGATAGTCACGCTATCGGGGTTGCTTTCCATCTTTGCGTACGTGGGCCGCGAGATGCCGAGAAGGCCAGCCACGGCCTCCTGTGAGTACCGTGCCTTCTTGCGCGCATCAACCAATTCCATCGAATCACCTCCTTGCTTGGTATGCCTAAGACTATAACCAAACATATAGTGACTGTAAAGAAGATTTGTCATATTCTGTAAAAAGATTTTAACGGTCGCAGCGGAAGGAGGACATGTGAGCATAGCCGAGAACATCCGAAGGATTAGGACGCAGCACGACATGACGCAGGAGGAGTTCGGCAAAGTTGCCGCCGTCTCCGCTATGGCCGTATCTCAGTGGGAAAACGGGCGAGCAGTGCCTCGCATGGGCGCAGTTCAGCGTATTGCGGATTATTTCAATATCAGTAAAGGCGAGGTTATTGACGAGGGAACAGATGGCGTTGTCTTGCCTTTCGGTGCCATGCCCGTGGTGGCCAGCAGCGCCACCGTGCCGCTGCTCACGCTCGGGCGCGTGCACGCCGGCGCGCTCGCCGACGAGGAGGAGATAGCGCACCGCGTTGAGGTGCCCGCCTCGGTGTGCGCCGGACATCCGCGCGCGTTCGCCCTGGAGGTCGAGGGCGACTGCATGAACCGCGTCATACCCGAGGGCAGCCACGTGCTGGTCGACCCCGACCGCCAGCCCGCCAACGGGTCCATCGCCGTGGTGGAGACCGAGGACTACCGCGCGGTCATGCGCCGCTGGTACAAGGGCAGCACCAAGCTGATGCTGTCGGCGGATAGCTTCGAGGACTACGAGGACATGATTTTCGGCATGGACGACGGCCCCGTGCGCGTGATCGGCACGGTGGTGTGGTTCCAAGCCGCCAACGAGATGGAGTAGCCATGGGCTTGTTTGATTTCTTGCATGCGTCGAAAGCGGCGCGAGATGAAAAGCGCGCCATGCGCGAGTTCGCCGAGGAGAAACGAAAGGCGGAGCAAAAGCGCCGCGCAGAGGAAGAAGCCCAGCGCACCGAGGAAGCCCGCATCTTGCGTGAGCACGAGGTGCCGCCCGCCATGGCGTGTCCGGAATACGATTTGGGGCCGTTCCCGTTTGATAATAAGCCGTACCTATGCCATACGGTGGTCAAGTATGAGCGCGAGACCGGCCAGGTGTTTGCCGACGAACGCTCTTATTATGGCGATGCGGATGCGGTTGCGGCCGTGAAGGCGAACGTGGCGAAACTGGAACGCATGCTCACGCCCGCTGTCACAGGCGTGCCGTCGCTGCCAAGCCTCCGCACGAACTTCGCGCGGGTTGAAGCCGTTGATTCAGTTGTGACAGTCCCGGAAAACCGTGTGACGTTGAGCCTTCACCCGTTGACGAAGACGGGGAAAAACGCCAAGTACCCGGTGGAGGTCTGCTTCAACTCGTACGGCAAGAACGATAACGGCTCGCACGGCACCGTGTCGTACCTTCGCGACGGGTTGATGGGGAAGGCCGTTATCCATTACTGGCGCAACCATGTGTACTATGGCGCATATTTCAAGATTATCGACGGCGCTATAGCCTTAAACGTGCTGAATTACAGGGCAGCGCCCAACGATGACCTCGTAGAGCTGTACAGGGCGTAGCCATGGGTGGACGTGCGGCGATATACGCCCGCTTCTCGAGCCACAACCAGCGCGGCGAGTCCATAGAGATACAGGTGGAGAAGTCCCGCGCCTACTGCGCCGAGAACGACCTGCGCGTGGTGGCCACGTACTGCGACTTCGCGCAGACGGGCACCAACACCGACCGCGCCGAGTTCCAGCGCATGATGGCCGACGCCAAGCGAGGGCTGTTCGATTTCGTGGTCATATATAAAGTTACCCGAATCATGCGCAACCGCGACGAGATGGCCATGGCGCGCATCATGCTGCGCCGCTGCCGCGTCGAGATACTGTACGCGGGCGAGGACATTTCGGACGGCTCGGCGGGCGTGCTGCAGCTGGGCATGCTGGAGGTGCTGGCGGAGTACGAGAGCGCGCTCGACGGCGAGCGCATACGCGACGGCATACAGAAGAACGCCGAGCGGTGCATGGCCAACGGCTGCGTGCGCTACGGCTGGGACATAGTGGACGGGCGCTACGTGGTCAACGAGGAGGAGGCCGCCGCCATCCGCCTGGGCGTGCGCATGGTCTTGTCGGGCAAGTCGGTGGCCGACGTGGTGCGCGCCTGGGAGCCGTACCGCACCAAGCGCGGCGGCAAGTGGCGCTTCCAGACGGTGCGCCGCATACTGATGCGGCGGGAGAACGGCGGGGAGTACCGCTACGCGGGCGTGGTCGTGCCCGGCGGCATGCCCGCCATCGTTCCCATGGATGACGAGGAGAGGGTGATACGGATGCTTGAGGACTCGCACAGGCCCCGCGCCAAGACCGAAGCGTGGGACTTCCCGCTCACGGGCAAGCTCTACGACGGGCGCGACGGCGGGCTGATGACCGGCACCAGCGGAACGGGCAAGTCGGGCAGGCCCTATCACTACTACCGCTGCCGCAGCTGCGGGCGCACCGTGCGCCGCGATGTCGTGGAGAAGCGCGTGGCCGACGCCGTGCGCGAGGCCCTGGGCAGCGCCGACAGCCGCGAGCGCATCGCTCGCATGCTGGCCGACGCCGAGGAGGAGCGCGCCGACGAGAGGCCCTTGAGCGAGACCATAAAGGGCGAGCTGGCCAAGATCGAGACGGCGTTCTCCAACATATGGACGGCCATCGAGTCGGGCATTGCGCCGCCGGGCGGCAAGGAGCGCATAGACGCGCTGAAGCAGCGGCAGGCGCTCCTCAAGGACGAGCTGCGCACGGCCGAGGCCCTTGAGGCCGCCCGCCTTGACTACGACCGCGCGCTGTTCTGGCTTGAGGGCATGGCCGCCGCCGAGGTGGACGACGCGCAGCTCCTGCGCACGTTCGTAGCGCGCGTGGTGCTGGGCGGCCCCGACGATGACGACGGCCTGCGCGTGGCGTTCACGTTTGACGATTCTGCCGGCTTGGGCGATAATCCGTCGCTGCCTGGCGCTATAGGTCCAGGTGGCGAGGTGTTCGACCGAATGAACGCCAGCTCCACCATAAGTAACAGGCAGGTAGATACTTATATCTACCTGCCTTTTTATTTCTTGTCCGTATCGCGGAGAATCGAACTCTATGCAGGGCGCGAGCGTTAAACAAACGCGAAGCGTTTGTAGCGAGCGGGCGAGGACGCCGGCAGGCGGCCGAAGCCGGTGCGTATTTGCGAAGCAAATACGCGGATTCTCCGCGCAAACTATCAGCTCAATATGGATGCGATGTTCATCGAATCTCAGCCGGCCATGCGCCGCATCAACGGATCCCCCCCGTACCGCGGAGAATCGAACTCTATGCAGGGCGCGAGCGTAAAGAAAACGCCTTGGCAACGCAGGCCGGGACACGTTTTCCCAATGGCGGCCCAGGCGGAAAGTCCATCCCGGAATCCGCGCTCAGACTGGGACGTAGTTTCCGGATGGCACATCAAGTGGAAACCGCATCCCGGAATCCTCATTCGGAATGGGATGCAATTTCCAAATGAATGGCTAGCGGAAAGTTCATCCCGGAATCCGCGCTCAGAACGGGATGCGCTTTCCCAGCGGCGGTCCAAGCGGAAAGCGCATCCCAGAATCCCGCCTCAAACTGGGACACACTTTCCGCTTCGCCTGCCGCCTCAAAAAACCTGCGCTCACGCCATCCCAAAACTGGGTAGAAGAAAGCCAAAACGCAATCGCAGGAGGTCAATATGACTGCAGAAGATAAGGCAAAGAACGCTGGCAAGGTCGCGCTCGTCCTGGAGGGCGGCAGCTTCCGCGGGCAGTTTACCGCGGGCGTGCTCGACGTTCTCATGGAGGCCGGCGTCGAGATTCCGGCTGTCTACGGTGTATCGGCCGGTGCCCTCAACGGCGTGAACTACAAGTCGCACCAGATCGGCCGTGCCAACCGCATCAACCTGGCTTTCTGCAACGACAGCCGCTTCATGGGCGCCGCATCGTTTGCGTCCACGGGCTCTATTGTGGGCTACGACTTTATCTTCAACGACGTCCAAGACCGCCTGGATCCCTTTGACAACGAGACGTTCGACGCGAGCCCCATCGAGATGTACGCCGTCGCGACGGATATGCTCTTTGGAACCGCCACGTACCTCCCGGTCAAAAGCGCCGTGCTCGATCTCGACGCCGTGCGCGCATCGACCTCGTTGCCGCTGGTGACGCCGCCGGTCGAGATTGACGGGCACAAATACGTCGACGGCGGCGTAGCCGATTCGATCCCCATCGAGCACGTGCTGGAGGAGGCGGGCTTCGACCGTGCAGTCGTCATCGTCACGCAGGATCGTTCGTATGAGAAAAAGCCTTACGAGTTTATGCCTGCCGCGCGCGCCCGCTATGCCGACTACCCCTATCTGCTCGAGGGAATCGAGACGCGCCACGACCGCTACAACATACAACGCATGCACCTGTGGAAGTATGAGCGCGAGGGCCGCGCGTTGGTCGTTGCTCCGCAAAAGCCGGTCGAGGTCGGCCATGTCGAGCACGATTCGGCAAAGCTTTTGGACCTGTATATCCAGGGCCGTCAGGAGGCAAAGCGCCTGCTCGCGGAAATCCAAGAGTTCGTTGAGCGCTAACGACGGCGAACCCTCAAAAAATGACAACAGCTAAACAGCAGGAAAAATCACGGCTCGTGGATGACATGTGCAGAAACTCTGGTCGGAGCCAAAATACCTGTTGACTCGTACGGCGAGCGGGGTAATATGGACGGGTTACTTGCAGAGCCCCGTGAATCTCTGTAACAACACGTACTGTACATGGAGGAGTCTAAGTGATTTCGAAATCGACTCACTACGCCAAGCAGGGCGAGGTCCAGCGCAACTGGGTTCTCGTCGACGCCGATGGTGCTGTCCTGGGCCGTCTTGCCACCCAGATCGCAATGATCCTGCGCGGTAAGAACAAGCCCCAGTTCACGCCCAACAGCGACTGCGGCGACTTCGTTGTCGTCATCAACGCCGATAAGGTCCAGCTTACCGGTAACAAGGCTGACACGAAGACCTATTATCGCCACAGCGGCTACAACGGCGGCCTCAAGGCTGAGAGCTTCCGCCAGGCTATGGAGAAGCACCCGGAGAAGGTCATCGAGCGCGCCGTTCGCGGCATGCTGCCCAAGACCACCCTCGGCCGTGCCCAGATGACCAAGCTTAAGGTCTACGCTGGTGCCGAGCATCCGCATGCTGCCCAGAACCCCACGAAGATTGAGCTGGAGGCTTAAAGATGGCTGAGAACACCGTTGTCTACCAGGGTACCGGCCGTCGTAAGAACGCCGTCGCCCGCGTCCGTCTCGTCCCCGGCACCGGCAAGGTGACCATCAACAAGCGTGACGCCGAGCAGTATTTCGGCCGTCATCAGCTCGTTGAGAACGCCCTTGCTCCCTTCAAGGTGACCGACACCGCCGGTCAGTTCGACGTTATCGCTCTGTGCGATGGCGGCGGCATTTCCGGTCAGTCCGGCGCTCTGCGCCTGGGCATCGCTCGCGCTCTTCTGAACGCTGGCGACTACCGTGCTGACCTCAAGAAGGCCGGTTTCCTTACGCGCGATGCTCGCGTGGTCGAGCGCAAGAAGTACGGCCTCAAGAAGGCCCGCCGCGCTCCCCAGTTCTCCAAGCGCTAAGGTTTTATCTCCTTTCGAGATACAATGTACAAGCGGGGCCTGCCGATTCCTCGGCGGGTCCCGCTTTTCTTTTTCGACTAGGGTGGGCGGTTGCATATCGCCTGCTAGGGAAGGAGCGATCCTATGCCCCAGAACATCTTCGGTACCGACGGCGTCCGCGGCGTCGCCAACGCCGACCTCTCGTGCGACCTCGCGTTTCGCCTGGGCCGCGCGGCGACCAAGTTCCTTGGTCCGGACATCTGCATCGGCCGTGACACGCGCCTTTCGGGCACCATGCTCGAGAGCGCTCTGACCGCCGGCATCATGGCCGAGGGCGGCCGTCCGCACTGCTGCGGCGTCATCCCCACGCCTGCCGTGGCGCTGCTCACTGTTCAAAACGAGCTCGACGGCGGCATCGTCATCTCCGCTTCGCACAATCCGCCGGAGTTCAACGGCATCAAGTTCTTTAGCCGCAAAGGAATGAAGCTTCCCGATGCTGTCGAGGAAGAGATCAGCGCCTGGGTCATGTCCGAGGAAGCCATGGCTGCCGACACGCTGCCGAGCGGTGCCGGCGTGGGCCACATTATCAAGATGAAGGACGCCCGCAAGGCATATGTCGATCATGCCATCGATACGCTCGATGGCCTGAGGCTCGATGGCCTAGTCGTTGCCGTCGACTGCGGCCATGGCGCTTCTTGCCAGACCACGCCCGCCGCGCTGCAGCGCCTGGGTGCCACGGTCCATGCCATCAACACCGATTACTGCGGCACCGACATTAACGTTGAGTGCGGCTCTACGCACCTCGAGCCCCTGCGCGAGCTCGTGTTGCGCACCCATGCTGACATCGGTCTGGCCCACGATGGTGACGCCGACCGCGTACTGTTCGTGGACAGCGAGGGCAATGAGATCGACGGTGACTACATCCTGGCTATCTGCGGTTCTGACCTTGCCGCTCGTGGCAAGCTCGCCAACTCCGAGATCGTCTCGACCGTCATGTGCAACCTGGGCTTCTCCATCGCTATGAAGGAGCAGGGCTTCGAGATGGTCCAGACCGCCGTGGGCGACCGCTATGTTCTTGAGCGTATGCTCGAGGACGGTGCCGTCATCGGTGGCGAGCAGTCCGGCCACATCATCTTCCTGGAGCACAACACCACCGGTGACGGCCTGGTGACGGCTCTGCAGCTGCTGGCCGTGCTCAAGCGCACCGGTCGCACCCTCACCGATCTTGCCGGCATCATGAAGAAGTACCCGCAGGTACTCGTCAACGTGCATTCCGACAACAAGGCTGGTCTGGACGATTGCCAGCCCATTTGGGATGCCGTCGCTGCTGCCGAGAAGGAGCTTGACGGCCGCGGCCGCATTCTGGTGCGCCCGAGCGGTACCGAGCCGCTGGTCCGCGTGATGGCCGAGGCCGAGACGCACGAGCTGACCCAGCGCGTTGTCGACGACATCGTCGAGGTTGTCAAGCGCGAACTTCCCTAATGGTCAAAAACGGGTGCCAAGTGGTAAACTGTTAAGGTTATTTTGATTGATTGGTATGTCCGAGGGGGAGCATGTTCACTAAAGTCCTAAGGTCTTTGGGTATGCGTGGTCGAGTCCTTACGCTGGATGCTCCCATCTCGGGCGACGTCATTCCACTTTCCGAGGTAAGCGACCAGACGTTTGCTACCGGCCTTTTGGGCCAGGGCGTGGCGATTCAGCCCACCGGAACGCGTGTGATTGCACCAGCTGATGCCAAGGTCGAGGCTATTTTTCCCACGGGACACGCCGTTGCGCTTAACACGGTCGATGGCCTGGACGTGCTCATCCACGTTGGTTTGGACACTGTTCAGCTCGAGGGCAAGCACTTTACCGTACATGCGCAAGTGGGTGACATCGTCCATAAGGGCGATGTACTCATTGAGTTCGATCGCGAGGCAATTGCTGCCGAGGGCTACGATGTGACGGTTCCCATCTTGGTGTGCAACTCCGTTGAGTTCTCGAGCATCAAGGGCTCCGTTGGCGTGCATGTCGAAGAGATGGACCAGCTCATCGTTGCTCGCGAGCGCTAGCAAGTGCACGTGGCCATTAGCCTACAATTCAAACACGTTTACGGAGGGCGCCCTTGAAAGAGGACGCCCTCCGTGGCAAGATGGGATTTGTCCGAAGCTAAAAGGCTTTGGGTCACCGTGGACGGGCAGGGGCCTCGACGCGGTTAGACACGAGACACATACATTACGCGACCTCGCCCTGGTGGCCGCACACGTTGGTTGCGGCCGACGCGGGCCGCGGGCAAGTGCTTGTAAGGGAGCCTTGCCTCTCTTGTACGAGAAAGGACGCGTAATGAAGATCATTAAAGCTAAAGACTACGAGGATATGAGCCGCAAGGCCGCCAATATTATCTCGGCGCAGGTTATCCTCAAGCCCGACTGTGTGCTGGGTCTTGCCACCGGCTCCACCCCGATCGGTGCCTACAAGCAGCTTGCTGCTTGGTACAAGAAGGGTGACGTCGACTTTGCCGAGGTCAGCACCTACAACCTGGACGAGTATCGCGGCCTTTCGCACGACGATCCCCAGAGCTATCACTACTTCATGCGTGAGAACTTCTTCGATCACATCAACATCGACCTGAACAACACGCATGTGCCCGACGGTTCCAACCCCGACGCCGCCGCTGCCTGCTCTGAGTACGACAAGATTGTCGCCGACGCCGGTTATCCGGATCTGCAGCTGCTCGGCATTGGCAACAACGGCCACATTGGCTTCAACGAGCCCGATGACCACTTCTCCAAGGGCACGCACTGCGTCGATCTCACCGAGAGCACCATTCAGGCCAACAGCCGCCTGTTCGACAGCATCGACGATGTTCCCCGTCAGGCCTACACCATGGGTACCCAGACCATCATGTATGCCCGCATGATCCTGGTCGTCGCCAACGGCGAGGCCAAGGCTCAGGCCGTGCATGACATGTGCTATGGTCCGGTTACGCCCGAGTGCCCGGCTTCGATCCTACAGCTGCACACCAACTGCGTTGTCGTTGCCGACGAGGCCGCCCTTTCGCTCTGCGAGTAGCGCGAATCCTGCAGCTCGACATAGCCTTGCCTAAGGCCTCCGCTTTGCGGGGGCCTTTTTGCTATCCCTGTCCGCCCACTTGACCAAAATCTTGCCGCAAGCTTGACGAACGCCGGACGCCCAACAGTTTGATTCATTCTATATCAGATTCTATGCAAAAATGCCACTAAAAGGTCGTAGACGGTAGCGGGTGCTAGGCGAGTTGAATGACATAGTTGAACCTTGTTCATTTGCGTTACACTGCCGCTTAGATGGGACAAGCTGACAAGCTCATTTACCTGCTTAAAGACCGATTAGTCGGGGGATTAATAACAATCGGCCCTCGCTGTACAAAAACTTGCCGCTTGCGTACCAAAAGACAACCTAAAACACAAGGTCGCTCTATTCATAGCGCGGCTTGTATGGTCTTGCGGCTACAGTGTCCATACGGTCGAGTTGAGGAGCGGGCATGGTAAACGATTTGAGCGGTATAGACGACCTCGAGCTGATGCCGTTAGGCGGAGGCTATATGGTGCGACGCGAACGCTTGATGAATGAGCTTATCGCCAAGGGCCGAAAGGCCGGCATCGTGGTTCTTTATGCGCCCGACGGGTTTGGGAAGACTTCGGTGTTGCTGCAGTACACCCATGAGGTTAAATGCGACCCGACGCGAGGCCCCGTGCGGATTATCGAGGCCGATCGCGCCATTGGGCGCGAGGTGTTTATGCAGCTCGAGGTGGTTACCGAAGAACTCAAAGACAAACCGCACTCCCTTATCGCGATTGATAATGTGCCAAACCTCGATCAGCACGATACCGAAGACCTCATCGACAGGATTCGCGGCCTGCGCGCTATGGGGATAGGGGTCTTTATCTCCTGCCGTCCTTCAAATCGTCAGCTGATTCATGGGCTGGGCGATTCGGTTAAGATCAATGCGCAGATGCTCAAGGTGCATGCCTATGAGTATTCGGCGTGGGCATCGGCGTTTTCGATCAGCACATCGCTCGACTTTTATCAGCTCACGCAGGGCGTGCCCGAGCTCGTTTCGGCATTGCAGACTGGTCTGTATGGCCAAGGCGACGTAGCCGGTCTGCTCGAAAACGAGATTGTCAACGTATATGGCGCGGCACTTGTCGATCTGGCTTCGCTCGACAATAATGCGCTGTTTTGCGTGGCATGTCTCATGGTTTTGATGGGCGAGGGCAATATCTCGGAACTCGAGGCTTGCGGGGTGAGGCTGTCGATGGTCGACCAGTCCTACTTTGTACGCGACTACCCGATCTTTGGCTTAGACCCCGCCGAGCGGAGTTTTACGTGTCTGGGCACGGAGGATAACGGACGCTTGCGTTTGCGTAAGTTGGTGGCCGAGGTTCGCCCCGAACTTGTTCCGAGGGCGGCCCGGATTTTGCTTAAGGCGGGCCGATGCGATGCGGCGATGGGCCTGGCGGACGCCTTTTTGGATCGTGAGGCGGTTCTTGAACTTGCTGGTCAGTATGGGGTCGATCTTGCTCTGACGGGGCACGGGGCCGATATCTGCCGAGCAGCGCTGGGCACGATTGATGCCGACGATCCGGCTCCAGAGCCAACGCCTGCCGAGGCGCTCGGCGTATATCTGGCAGCGGTCAGCGTGTCCAATACAAAGCTCGCTCGCTATATGGCATCGGTCATCGAGCGCGGGGGCGAACGGGCGGCCTGCGAAATAGACCCTGTTTCATGGAGGGTGGCCCAGACACTGACGGCTGTTTGCTATGGGGACAACGGGCTTGGGCTTCCTACGAATCTGGCCGTGCCAGAAATCGAGACATCCCATACCGCACTTAATATGTTGTCTGCGCATATCGAGGTCAAGCACTGCCTGACCGAGCGGGGAGATGACGGCGGCGTTCTACAGCAGCTCAAAACGAGCAAGGCCTACGACTGCGAGCTCGACATCGCGGGGATTGTTATACGGGCCGACAGCATGCTGGTGGAGCTCTTTGACGGGTCGTTTGTAGGAACCGACGAGCGCGACGACGAGATGACGGTGGTGCGGGAGGCGCTCGACGTACGTGGACTTAAGGCGATGGCTATCTGGGTGCGCATGGTGTTGGCGGCACGGCGGCTCCTTTCCGGCTTGCCGGTAACCGACGACGCGGCGTTCAACGAGCTCGATCGTTTTGCCGTGCGCATGCGCGACAACCAGATTCAGCTGTTTGGCCTGTTGTTAGAAGGCTGGCAGTCGCTGGCAGAGGGACGGCCGGTTAATGCAAAGTTCCGTGCGGTCCAAGTGCTCAAACTTGCCGAGGAGTCGATTGCGTACATGCGCGATAACGCATTGCTGCTGGAGCGCGCGGCATATCTGCGAAATACATCGATGGTTTCGGTGCGCGAGGAAGCGGAGTTGCTCGATATAAGCCAGACGCAGGTTGGTGGCGCAGAAGCCTGGATGGTGGCGCTGCATTTGGCCTGTGCGGGCCGAGACAGCGACCTTGCGGCCTGGATGTCCATGAATCGTGCGGGGATTCTAGAGCCATCGTATCGGCTCTTTGCGCGCCTTGCCATGCATTGTCTGGGCGAGCCGGCGGCCAGGATACGCAAGAAGCTTCCCGTGCGCGAACTGTCGCGGTACTCGCTGCGCGACGATTTGGAAGGGGAGGGCGAGCGCCTGTTCCAGGCCGGCGAGGTTGAAGCCGTTGATACCATCGACCATATCGAGATTCGCATGTTTGGTGCGTTTCGCGCCGAGCGCGACGGGTTTCCCATCACGGACAAAATGTGGCGTCGCAAGAAGGCGGCGACACTTGCCGAGCGGCTTGCGCTGGGCATGGATGCGCTCGTCGATCGTGAGACGCTGGCCATGGAGCTGTGGCCCCATGCCGAGTTCAATAGCGCCCGCAATAACCTGTACTCGACGATATCGCGCTTGCGGTCGGCTTTGGGGCCGACGCCGGATGGCAAGTCGTGTGTGCTCATCCAAAATGAATGCATCGGACTCAACGGCGACTACGTTAAGACCGATGTACGGCTGTTTGACCAGATAAGCCGTGAGGTTTTGGGAAATCGCACGGGTGCGCGCGGGCCCCATTTAGTTGAGCTGTGCCTTAAAATTGAGCAGCTTTATGCCGGACCGCTGTATGTTCCCAATGGCTGTAATCCCACCTACTTTTTGCGTATGCGACGCATTATGCAGTCAAAGTACATCGATTGCATGATTAAGGGAGCAGATGCCGCTCTAGAAGAAAACGATCTGCAGTCGGCGATTTGGCTGGCGGAGTCGGGGCTTCGGCAGGAAACGGCGCGTGAGGATATGGTGCGCTGCGCCATGCGTGTCTACAGTGCGGCGGGGCGGCGGCGCGATATCGTCGAGCTATACAGTGGGCATATGCACCATCTGAGGGAGCAGGTCAATGGCGTGCCCGAGCCCGAGACGCGGCGTCTATACGAGCGCTTGGTGGAGGGGCGGCTCAATCGCGTGCTGGTCGAGCGATAAAAAACGGGCGCCCGAAGTACTTGGGCACCCGTAAGCTTGCTATGTGTTGGTTCGCCGGATCATTGGCTCTTAGACGAGCTTGATCTTCTCGATGTCCTTGCGCGAGGACTCGCGATACAGTGAGAACTTGCGGCCGATAACCTGGACGACCTCGGCGTGGCAGCGCTCGGCGAGCTCTTCGGCGGCCTCGCGGGCGGAAAGACTGGAGCCATCGAGCACGGAGCACTTAACGAGCTCGTGCTTCTCCAGGTAGGCGACCGTCTGCTCGACGGTGCCCTCGTTGACATCGGACTTGCCGATGATGATGGCGGGGTTGAGGTGATGGGCCATGCTGCGAAGCTGCTTGACCTGTGCTCCTGTCAGTGCCATGGGTTCTCGCTTTCTATGTATGGGGCGCCCCGCGACGGGGCCTTAATCTACGTGAGCTGTCCCACGATAGCGCAGGAACGGCGCGGTGTGGAGCGCATTTGCCCAGTTCAAAAAGAATGCGGATGCCGGGCGGGTGGACGGTGCGGGCTGCGAACAGGCTATGAGCTGAGCGCAGAGACCGGCTCCCATGCAATAAACGCCCAACGAACCTTGCGGACATGATCGAGCATATAGCGCCCCTGCGGCACGCCCTTGGAGCCCGGCTCACCGGCATGAGGGTTCTCAATCATGTGCTGGGCGATATAGTCGCGCAGGCGGTCGATCTTATCCTCGTTGCCATGTTCGAGCATGCGAGAAAAGTCTGCCACGCCCGCCTCGAGACTATCGAAGGTGTCGCGGCGGGGCGATTCAAAGTATGTAACCTGTGGCAGCGCACCCATCTGAATAAGGATGTTAAAGGCATACACAAAACCATTACTGCAGGTAACCGAGGCACCGATAGCGTTCATCAAGTGCAGATCATAGCGCGGGCTGGAGTTGGCGACCATCGTGACAGCACAACGCCGACGAGCCGTACGGTCAAGCTTGGCAAGCGCACCTTTTAGATTGGTCGTCGTAACCGACCGACTGGCAAAGGCAACATCCACCGCTTTCGCGACCGGTCCAACTAAATTCCAATCATCATCCCAAGCAAGCTCAAGCGGCGTTATGCGCCCCTCGAGCCCGTAATACTCAATGCCGGCATCAAGGGTGCCCAACATAGCGGGGGAGAAGTCGGCTGCAATCAAAGGATGCCCAGCCTGAGCAAGCGGAATAGCAATCGACCCAGCCCCACATCCCATATCCAGCACCGACTCACCAGGCTCAAGCGCCAACAGCTTTATAAAATCCCGGGCATACGGAGCAGTCTCAAGCGGCCGAAAATGCCGAGCCCTTTTATCCCACTCAAAAGAATCATCAGCCCGCCGCCGACCAGCCTGCAGGCGCATCCATTCGCCATTCCAATCAGCAGAAAGAAGCTCAGAACGAATCAAATCATCAGCCACGGGCCATCCCCCTCACAACAAAAAAGCGACTCCCCCAAAAAGAAGAGCCGCAACCAGCATATATCAGAAAAAGAACCGTTCCAACGCCAAACCGCCGCACCAGCAAAGTAGGGCAGAAGCGAAGCGACTGCCAAAGGGATAGAACCCAACCGAGGTCCCGTTGTGCGGGAGCCCCGGGGAGGGCAAATATATAAGGTCGATCGCGAGTTCCGCACGAGCCGGAGAGCACTTAATGTGCTCTCCGTGCGAGTCAGGACTGTCCGAGCAGGCGACCTTATATATTTGCCCTCCCCGGGGCTCCTCGCCAGTCCCCTCAGCTAGTTCTTCAACGAGTTCAGCGGCGCCGGGAAGCGTCCACCGCGGTGGGCAAGCACGGTGCCGGCGTTGGGGTTCACCGGCATGATGGGCGCACGGCCAAACAGGCCGCCGTACTCGACGCAGTCGCCCACGCCCTTGCCGATGGCGGGAATCACGCGGACGGCCGTGGTCTTGTTGTTGATGACGCCGATGGCCATCTCGTCGGCGATGATGCCGGCGACGGTCTCGACCGGAGTGTCGCCGGGGATGGCGATCATGTCCAGGCCAACGGAGCACACGCAGGTCATGGCCTCGAGCTTCTCGAGCGAAAGCGCACCGGCCTCGACGGCGGCGATCATGCCGGCATCCTCGGACACGGGGATAAAGGCGCCGGAGAGACCGCCCACGCTGGAGCTGGCCATGACGCCGCCCTTCTTGACGGCATCGTTGAGCATGGCGAGCGCGCAGGTCGTGCCGGGGCCACCGCAGGTGCCCACGCCGATGATCTCGAGGATGCGGGCAACGGAGTCGCCGATGGCAGGCGTGGGAGCCAGTGACAGGTCGACAATGCCTTTCTCGACACCCAGACGGCGGGCTGCCTCACGGCTCATGAGCTCGCCGGCGCGGGTGATCTTAAAGGCGGTCTGCTTGATTTTCTCGGCAACCTCCATCATCGAGGCGGAGTCGGGGAGCGTCTCCAAGGCAGCAGCCATAACGCCGGGGCCCGAGACGCCAACGTTGATGACGGCGTCGGCCTCGCCACCGCCGTGGACGGCGCCCGCCATAAACGGGGAGTCCTCGACCATGTTGGCAAAGCAGACAAACTTGGAGGCGCCAACGGAATCCTGGTCGGCCGTGAGCTTGGCGGCATCGATGATGGTCTGGGCGGCCATGAGCACGGCATCCATGTTGATACCGGCGCGCAGGCTGGCGACGTTGACGCTGGAGCAGACGCGGCTCGTGGTGGCGAGCGCCTGGGGGATGGACTGGATGACGCGGCGGTCGGCGTCGCCGATGCCCTTCTGGACGAGTGCGGAGAAGCCGCCCAGGTAGTCGATGCCGAGCGTTTCGGCCGCGCGGTCGAGGGCATGCGCGATGGGGGTGAGGTCCTCATCCTTGCAGCATGCGGCGATCTGCGCCACCGGGGTGACGGAAACGCGCTTGTTGACGATAGGGATACCGTACTCGCGCTCGAGGTTCTCGGCGGTCTCGACCAGGTGCTCAGCCGTGTGCGTCACGTGGTCGTAGATCTTCGTGCACATGCGGTCGAGGTTCTCGTCACCGCAACCCATGAGCGAAACGCCCATGGTGATGGTTCTGATGTCGAGGTTCTGCTCCTCAACCATGCCGCGGGTTTCCGCGATTTCTGCGGGCGTGATCGCCATCCTTGCGCTCCTATCTGCCAAAACGAGCATAGTCTTATCTATTTTAACGTGCCGCACGTGCCAAGTGGCGCATGCGGCACGTTTTGGTGCTCGGTTGTTTCCGTTGTGTTACTGCCCAAAGACCTCTTCGGCGATACGAGCGCTTTCGGCGGCGTCCTTGGCGTAGTAGTCCGCACCGATCTGCTTGGCGTATTCGGGGGTGAGTACGGCGCCGCCTACGATGATCTTGACGCCCGGCACCTCGGCATGAAGCAGCTTGATGGTCTCTTCCATGGCGACGACCGTGGTAGTCATAAGCGCCGAGAGGCCGACGAGTTTGATGTCGCGCTCCTTGACGGTCTTGAGTACCTCCTGCGGATCGACGTCGCGGCCCAGGTCAAAGACGGTGTAGCCGTAGTTGTCGAGCAGCATTTTGACGATGTTCTTGCCAATATCGTGGATGTCGCCCTTGACGGTGGCCACGCAGATCTTGCCCTTGTCGGCAATCTCGCCGGCGGGCATCAGGCGCTTGATGGTGTCGAAGCCCACGCGTGCCGCCTCGGCCGAGGCCATAAGCTGCGGCAAGAAGAACTTGCCCTGGTCAAAGAGGACGCCTACCTCGTCGAGGGCGGGGATAAAGTGATTGTTGATGAGGTCCATGGCGTCGTGGTCTGCCAGTAGACGCTCGGTCTCGGCAGCGATCTCGCCTTTGCGGCCCGAGACGACCATGCGACGAATCGGGTCGTCGTTGCCGTCGGTGCCGGCGGTGCCAGCGGCGGGCACGGTGTCGGTCGATGCGGCCTGAGCTGCTGCCGGGTTTGCGGCGATCTTATACGGATCGGTCCAGCCGGCGTAGCGCTCGATGTATCCGGTCGAGCCCTCGTCCTCAACGCTCAGGACGCGATAGCTGTAGACGGTATCCATAAAGCGCTTGGAGCCCGGGTTCATGATGGGGGCGTCCAGGCCCGCGCCGAAGGCGGCGGCCAAAAAGACCGAACCCAGCAGCGGGCGGGCAGGCAGGCCAAAGCTGATGTTCGACACGCCGAGCGCGCATTTGACGCCCAGACGCTCCTTGCACAGGGACATGGCGCGTAGGATCTGCTCGGCCTGGCGTTGATTGGTCGAGGCGGTCATGACCAGACAGTCGATGAGGATGCGGTCCGGTCCGATGCCGTAACGGGCAGCCTCGGCCACGATGCGTTCGGCGATGGCAAAGCGGGCCTCGGCGGTATCGGGGATGCCGCCTTCATCGAGCGTAAGTCCGACAACGTTGGTGCCGTAGTGGGCGACCAGCGGAAAGATCTCATCCATGATCTGCTGCTTGCCATTGACCGAGTTGATGATGGGCTTGCCGGCGTAGCGGCGCACGGCGGCCTCGATGGCTGCGGGGTCGGTGGAGTCGATCTGCAGCGGCAGCAGCGTGGAGCCCTGGAGCTGCTCGGTCGCCTGTTGGATGATCTTGACCTCGTCGATCTCGGGTAGGCCCACGTTGACGTCCAGGATGTCGGCGCCCTGTTCCTGCTGGCTGATGCCCTGGCTCACGACGTAGTCCAGGTCGCCGTCGCGCAAGGCCTGTTGCAGGCGCTTTTTGCCGGTGGGATTGATGCGCTCGCCGATGACAGCGATCTTGTGGCCGTCGCAAGGAAGGTCCACGACCGTTTGGGCGCTCGTGACCGACATGCTGGGCTTGCGGCGGCGCGGGCTGGGCGTGTGGTTGTCGATAAGCGTGCGCAAGGCCGCCATGTGCGCCGGCGTGGTGCCGCAGCAACCGCCCACGACGCTCACGCCGTCGGCGATCATGCCGGCGACGGCCTCGGCGTATTCGGGGGCCTGGATGTCAAAGACGGTGTTGCCGTCGTCGTCCACGTGGGGGAGTCCCGCATTGGCCTGCACCATAACGGGCTTGTCCGTTACGGTGAGCATGCGCGCGGCGAGCCCTCGTAGCTCGGCCGGTCCTTGGCTGCAGTTGATGCCCAAAACGTCGGCGCCGATGGCATCGAGCGTGATGGCGGCGACCTCGGGACTCGTTCCCAGGAAGGTGCGGCCGTCTTCCTCGAAGGTCATGGTGGCAAAGACGGGCAGGTCGGAGTTCTCGCGGCAGGCGAGGACCGCCGCCTTGATCTCGGCAAGGTCAGTCATGGTCTCGATAATAAAGAGGTCCACGCCCGCATCGACGCCGGCACGCACTTCCTCGGCAAAGAGGTTGTAGGCCTCGTCGAAGCTGAGGGTACCCAAGGGGCGAAGCAGCGCGCCGATGGGGCCGATGTCACCGGCGACGTAGCGGGCGCCGGCCTCGCGGGCGCAGGTGACGGCCGCGGCAAAGACGTCTGCCACGGTGGCGGCACCGTCGAGCTTGTGGGCATTGGCGCCAAAGGTGTTGGCGGTAATCACGTCACAGCCAGCCTCGACGTACTGACGCTGGATATCGGTGATGACCTGAGGCTCCTCAAAGTTGAGCAGCTCGGGCAGGGCGCCGGCCTTCATGCCGGCCGCCTGCAGCATGGTACCCATGCCGCCGTCGAACAGCAGGTGCCCCGTGCCCTCGATGGCGGCGCGCAGGCGATCGTCCTTAATGCGCAGATCGTCGATCGTGCGCGTCTTGTATGCAGCGCCATTGCGGCGTGCGGCGTCAACAGGCGCCGCCAGCGCGGCGCCGTCCAGATCATGAGTGATAAGCGGAGTAAACATCGAGGGCTCCTAATGGCTGGAATAGCAGGTGGTGTGGGCGGCGCGGAAGCGGCAGTGCTCGCGCATGCGGCAGATATTGCAGGTAGGGCGGCTCTGGGCGTCGTGGACTTCGCCTTCGAACAGACCGATCACCGCGGTCACGCTTTTGGTGGGCATGAGCAGGCTGGTGGGCGTGACGGTAAGCCCGATGAGCCGCGTGGCGTTGAGCGCATTGACGATCGAGCGCTGGGCCGAGAGTGGGCAGTCGCCGTAGCCGGGACTAAAGCGCCAGTTGCCGGCGAGTCCATGAACGGCGGCGTCCGTCTTGACCTGCTGGTCCATTTGCTCAACGGCGGCTTCCACGTAAGCGGAGCACGCGGCGTCGAGCACGGCGCCCTCCAGGGGATGTTGGGCTCCCGTGGTGCGCAGGCGACGCTCGGCGTCCATGCCGAGGGTGCATGCCATGAGTGCGGCAAAGCGGGCGTCCTTAAGATGACGATAGATATCGCGACCGCGCAGCTCAACGTTGGTGCCGACCAGGCGGATGCAAGGCTCGCCCTGTTCGTCGACGCCCGTGGCATCGATGGCAAATACGCGGCGCACGCCACGGGGCTCAATGTCTAACTCCAGGCGCTCAACGACAAGCTCAATACGCTGCGACAGCTCGGGTTCAATCTGCTGGCCGCCGTAGCCCAGGTATCGCAACATCTCGGCACGATCGACGCGGGGATGGTGGGCATCATCGATACGGTAAAGCGCCGGCGACGCAAGGTCGGCCGGCACTTCAGCAACGGTTATATCGGCGTGCGGTTTTTCCATTACCCCAGGCGCTCCATAATGGTCGCGGCGATTGCAGGACGGTTCATAGTGTACAGGTGCAGACCGTCGGCGCCGTGCTCCTTAAGGTCGCAAAGCTGACGAGCAGCATAATCTACACCGGCCGCTTGCAGGCTCTCGGGGTCGTTCTCGTACTTGGCGAGGATCTTGATGACGGGGGAGGGCAGCGACGCGCCGCACATAAAGACCATGCGGCTGATCTGCGACTTGCCCATAAACGGCATGATGCCCGCGGTAATGGGCACGGTGATGCCGGCCTTGTCGGCAAGCTCGCGAAAACGGTAGAAGCACTCGTTATCAAAGAAGAGCTGCGTCACAAAGAAGCTCGCGCCGGCGTCCTGTTTTTGCTTGAGGTGTTCGACCGAGACGTTGAGGTCCTCGCAGGCAATGTGGCCCTCGGGGTAGGCTGCGGCACCCACACAAAAGCCGGCGTCGACGAGCTCGGGGATGAGGTCGCGGGCGTAGGCGTAGTCCGAGGCGGGCTTGTCGTCCTCAGTCGCGCCAGCGGGAAGATCACCACGCAGGGCCAGGATGTTTTCAACGCCGGCGGTGCGATACTCGTCGATCTTGGCGGCGATATCGGCGTGCGACCGGCCCACGCAGGTAAGGTGTGCCACCGAGGGCGTGTCGAATTCGCTCGTAATCATATGCGCGATGGGGGCGGTGGCGGCACCGTTGCCCGAGCCGCCGGCCGAGCAGGTGACCGAGACAAAGCTCGGCGAAAGCTTGCACAGATTGCCTGCCACTTCGCGAGCCGTGTCGAGGGTCAGCTCGCCCTTGGGCGGGAACATCTCAAACGAAATGGGCGCGGTGCCCTGGGATGCTGCCTGCTTAAAAACCTCGTCGACGCGCATATCGTGCTCCTCTAGATACGTAATAGTGTGATGTGTTGTAAGGATTCTACAGCACCACTGTGCCACGGTGGAGTTTCACTCGCTATTTGAGGATACCAATCAAAGATGCCTTGCTATCGGCTTTCTCTATAACAGAGCGGCTAATCTAGGCACGGACTATAAAGACTGGTATCTGATGCGAAATACCAGTTAATAAAGCCCCGTCCCAAATTGACTACCCTTAAACCATGGGGAGAGGTCTGCAATTTATGCAGTTGATTGGCTGTTGAGGGTGGCAACGCCGCCTCGATAGGGTAACCTCAATGATTGGTTTCGCGACGGCAACATAACGGTAATGTCGCGGAAACACGGCGAGTCTAAGCTATGACTCGTTCGTTAGTAATCAACACCGCTTCTCACGCGGTGCCGATACGAAGGGAGTTCCGTATGGCCGAACTTACTGACCGCTTCGGGACCATGGTGTTCTCTGAGGAAGTCATGAAGGACTACCTCCCCAAGGACATTTGGAAGCGCCTTGCTGCAACCCTCGAGGGCGGTGAGCCGCTCGACCTGGACGTGGCCAACGCCGTCGCCCATGCCATGAAGGTCTGGGCCATCTCCAAGGGCGCGACGCACTACGCGCACTGGTTCCAGCCGCTTTCGGGCATTACTTCCGAGAAGCACGACAGCTTCCTGGAGCCCAACCACGACGGCACCGCCATTACCAAGTTTACGGGCAAGAACCTCATCCAGGGCGAGCCCGATGCTTCCAGCTTCCCCAACGGCGGCCTGCGCGCCACCTTCGAGGCCCGTGGCTACACCGCTTGGGACCCCACTAGCCCCGCCTTTATCAAGGACGATGTCCTGTGCATCCCCACGGCTTTCTGCTCCTACACGGGCGAGGCCCTGGACAAGAAGACCCCGCTGCTGCGCTCCATGACCGCGCTCTCGCGTGAGTCTAAGCGCGTTTTGGCGCTGTTCGGTAAGACCCCCAAGAAGGTCGTTCCTTCCGTGGGCGACGAGCAGGAGTACTTCCTGATCAAGAAGGACGCTTACCGCAAGCGCAAGGACCTGGTCATCACCGGCCGCACCCTCTTTGGTGCTGCTCCATGCAAGGGCCAGGAGCTCGAGGAGCACTACTTTGGCGCTATCCGCCCCACCGTCTCGGCCTATATGAAGGACCTGGACGATGAACTGTGGGCGCTTGGCATTCCCGCCAAGACCAAGCACAACGAGGTTGCTCCCTGCCAGCATGAGCTCGCCCCTGTCTATGGCGAGGTCAACGAGGCCATCGACCAGAATCTGGTCATGATGGAGAAGATGAAGCTCATCGCCTCCCGCCACGACTTGGTCTGCCTGCTGCACGAGAAGCCCTTTGAGGGCATCAATGGTTCGGGCAAGCACAACAACTGGTCGCTTGGCACCGAGTCCGAGAACCTGCTCGATCCGGGCGACACCCCGCTCGACAACCTGCAGTTCATCGTCTTCCTCACCGCGGTGATCGAGGCCGTCGATAACTATCAGGAGCTCCTGCGTGCCTCTGTTGCCTCGGCCGGCAACGATCATCGTCTGGGCGCCAATGAGGCTCCTCCGGCGATTATGTCCATCTTCCTGGGCGACCAGCTTACCGAGGTCGTCGAGAAGATCATCGATGGCAAGGCTTCTGTCCATGCCACGCGCGGCGTGCTCGACCTGGGCGCCGATACTCTGCCCAAACTGATGCAGGACAACACCGACCGCAACCGTACCTCCCCGTTCGCCTTCACCGGCAACAAGTTCGAGTTCCGTGCCTGCGGCTCCGAGCAGAACGTCTCCGACTCCAACCTGGTGCTCGATGCCGCCGTGGCCAAGTCGCTCAAGTCCTTCGCCGATGCGCTTGAGGGTACGCCCGAGGATAAGTTCCAGGACGCTGCGCTCGAATACTGCAAGAAGGTGCTGACCGATCACCAGCGCATCCTGTTCTCCGGTGACGGCTACTCCGATGAGTGGCCCGTCGAGGCCAAGAAGCGCGGCCTTGCCAACAACAAGACCACGGCCGATGCCCTGCCCGCCTTTGTTTCCGATAAGGCTATCGCGCTCTTTGAGGAGACGGGTGTCCTGACCAAGGCCGAGGCTCAGTGCCGCTACGACTGCAAGCTCGAGAAGTACAACAAGCTCATGAACATCGAGGCTACCACGATGGTTCGCGAGGCGCGTCGTACCTATCGCCCGGTCATTACCGCCTATGCCACCAAGGTCGCTAAGGGCCTTGAGACTATTCGTGCCGCCGGCGCCGAGGCCGCCATGCAGTGTGAGCAGAACACGCTCAACAAGCTCTGCAACGGCATCACCACCATCAACGACTCCATCAAGGCGCTCGACGCCGTGCATCAGAAGGCCGAGGGCCTCGATGGTCAGGAGCAGGCCAACGTGTACGCGCACGAGGTCGTTCCCGCTATGGATACGCTGCGCGCCGCCGTGGATGCCATGGAGGAGATCGTGGCTGCCGACTACTGGCCGGTCCCGACCTACGACGACATCCTGTTCTACGTGTAGAGCGTAACTGACATATCGTCACGGTATTGAGCCGGGGTCCGCATCGTGCGGGCCCCGGTTTTTGTTTGCGAAGGACGCTTTGAAGCCCGTTTTGCCGCCGACTTGCCTAGGTATAAAGGGTTGTGGACAAAAAACGTCAAATATGAGTACTGTCACAAGTCCTGTAGCATTATCTATTTACAAAATATGGGTTGTTACGCAACATATGTCCAAGTACATAGCTGATAAACGCCTGCAATTCTTCCGCCGTAGGACCCCTGGCGTCTAAATCGCCTTCTGATGGCATGAAATCGCTGTTACTAAATTGGTAACAGTACTCATATTTGCTATTTTTTGCCCACAGGCCCTTGGACGACAGTGTGATTTAATGCCCTCGGGGTTCGAATCCCGGCGCATGGGTAGCAAAAAGCCCGCTACCGCGAGGGTAACGGGCTCTTCAATTCAAATGGTGCCCCCAGCGGGATTCGAACCCGCGATATCCACCTTGAAAGGGTGGCGTCCTTGGCCGCTAGACGATGGGGACAGCGGGAAAGAGTATAGCAGACTTTTTTGTCGGCGCGTATATCGTTGGCAAACTGGAAAACCACCACAAAGGTGCCTGTCCCCTTTGTGGTGGTGGGGTGCTAGGGGAGGAGCTTCATGGCTGCGTCGTGGGCGGCGCGCTCGTAGGTGTCGTCGAGGGGCTTGAGCGGCAGCAGGGCTGTGGCCTGCGCGTCGCCACGGCGCTCGAGGGCGTGGGTAATGAGCCAGTCGGCGAGTTCGGGGTTCTTGGGCAGTGCCGGTCCGTGCAGGTACGTGCCGATGACGCCCTTGTAGATGAGGCCCTCAAGACCATCATCGCCGTTGTTGCCGGTGCCCGTGACGACGGACGTTCCGAGCGGCGTGGCATCGGCGTCCAAAAGCGTGCGGCCGCCATGGTTCTCAAATCCCACAAAGGGCTCGGGTGCCAGATCGGTTTTGACGGCTACGTTGCCGATCAGGCGGTCGGAGCCGCGTACGGTTTCGGCGGCAATGACCCCCAGACCCTCAATGCGATCCTCGCCCATATAGTACGAACGGCCGAGCAGCTGATAGCTGCCACAGATGGCGAGCAGCGAGCCGCCGTCCTCAACATAGGATGCGACCTTGTCTTTTTGGGCGAGCAGTTCATGTGCGACCGCCAGCTGGTCGCGGTCGGAGCCGCCACCCATCATGACGATATCGGCATCGGTGAGATCGAGTGACTCGCCCATACGGACCTCGTCCACGCGCACGGGAATGCCACGCCAGGCGCAGCGGCGCTCGAGGGCGATGACGTTGCCGCCGTCGCCGTAGAGGTTAAGGGCATCGGGATACAGGTAGACGATGCGCAGCGGGCGCGAAAGCTCGACTGGCGCGATACCGACAGGAAGAGCGCTGCCGTCGGCACGGGCTACGGCGCGCCCAGCAACAGCGTCGGCGGTGGCGCCTTTCAGCCCGTCGAGCTCCTTGACCAGCGGCGGGAAGGCCGTGTAGTTGGCGACGGCGTAGAAGGTGTCATCGGCGGCCTCGTCTGCCACGGCGCCAATTGCCTGCGCGACGTCCGAGATAATCGCGGCATCGATGCCGGCGTACTTGAGGCGCACCTGCATGTCGTGCGCGCGCGTGCCTCCGGCAAAGGCGACAAGACCCGGCGTGTCGGCGATGCGCTCAAAGTCGACGTCGTAGATCCACGATACATCGTGGCCGTCGGCATCGTTATCGTTGAGGAAGAAAGCGCAGAGTCTGCCGCCTGCCGTCTTGATGGACTGGATTTGTCGATCGAAGCCTACGGGATTCTTAGCCAGGTTGGCCTCGACGGTGCGGCCGGCGATATCCCAGCGGCCCATGCGTCCGCCGGCGGGGACGTAGGCATCGAGCGTGGGCTGCAGGTGCGCCGTATCCACGCCTAACTCATGTGCGGCAAAGAATGCAGCGGCAACGTTGTAGACCATGTACAGGCCGTTGTAGCGCGTGGCGATGTGTACGGCAGCTGCGTCGGACGCAGATCCAAAGACCAGGTCAAAGCCGTAGCCGTCGCAGCCGAGCTCCACGCCCGTCACACGGCGGACCAGTGCGGGGCGTGCCCAACCGCACGAGGGGCAATGGTAGGCGCCGAGTTGACCATACTGCACATAGTCGTACTCCAACGGCGCGTTGCACTGCGAGCAAAAACGCGAGTCGCTAATGCGATCGGACTCGGTGCCCGTGGCGCCGTCGATGCCAAAAGCGATGCTCGTGTTAGGGACGCGCGCGGCAATCGAGGCGCACAGCGGATCGTCGGCGTTATAGATGAGTGTCGTTGCCGGCGAAAGCTCCAGCGCGTGGGCGATGACGTCCTGGGTGTGGTCGATCTCGCCGTAGCGGTCCAGCTGGTCGCGGAACAGGTTGAGCAGCACAAAGTAGGTCGGCTTGAGCTTGGGCAGGACGCGCACCGTGTAGAGCTCGTCGCACTCAAAGACGCCCACGCGCTCGCCGCCGCCGGTTCGCTTGAGGCCGCTGCGGGCCTCGAGCAACGCGCCCACCACGCCCGGCTCCATGTTGTTTCCGGCACGGTTGCATACCACGGTGGCGCCGCTGGCGGCAACGGCGTCGGCGATGAGGTTGGAGGTGGTGGTCTTGCCGTTGGTGCCGGTGATTACCACGCTGCGGTCGACAAGACCCGCGAGGTCGCGTAGCAGCTCGGGGTTGATCTTCATGGCGATGCGGCCGGGGAGTACGCCGCCCTGGCGCTTAAGGACGGAGCGCAGCCCCCAGCGGGCGATATCGCTCGAGGTGCAGGCGAGAGATGAGCGGAAGTTCATGAAGTCGTTCCTAACGTGAATGACATGGTCGTGGCGATTGTGTCGTTAAAAGCCATAACGGCGCGCAAATTCCTGGGCAAGTTGCGATACGTCTTCGCAAGCGTTGGCCCAGGGGGCAAAGTCGGGGGTATCCGAGATGATGCCGTCGGCTTCCCAAACCGCCTGGTGCGAGAGGTCCCAGGGGTCGCGCGGCTCGGGTCGGCAGGGAAGGTACGGCGTCTGGTACATGGGGTTCAGCAAGAAGAACGCGCCGCCCTCGCAGCGGTTGGCAAACTCACGCAGCGCGCGTGTCGCCGGGCGCATCTTGTTCGTTTTGAACAGCAAGATCGTGCGGGCGAGCAGGTACCAGGGGGAGTTCTCGAGGGTATCGGCCCCCATCTGCTCCTCGAGCTGGTGGGCCAGGGCAAAAAAGCCGTCCTCGTCTTCCAAGCGAGCGAGGGCGAGTAGCACGGTGCCTGCGGCTCGGGTGGGGTAGCCTTCCGCCTTAAGGACGCGGCGGGCGTAGTTGGCGGCAGCACGGTAGCGAGCGCTCGCCATGCACAGCTGCGAGATGGCCTCGAGTGTGTGAAGCCACCCGATAAGAGCCGGCTCGCTCACGGTAAGTTCTGCTGCGGTGACACCGTCGGCCAAAACATTATTGGCCCAGTAGTGTGGGGCTTCCATGTCGAACCCGGGCACGCTTTGCTGCAGGTAATCGGCCGTGGTCGCCTCGAGCTTCATCAGGTCGCCCAGGCAGGCGTCGACGGGCGTGTCCGCCAAAATGATGGCGAGCAGCTGGGCATCGAGGACATACGCATCGATGCGGACGATCTTGAGCAGCTCATCGCGCATGTCGTCGAACAGGCGGTTGCGCGTCTGCTCAAACTCCTCGTCGCTGCCCATGTCCTCGATGCGATGGAGCTCGTCGAGCAGGTGGCGATGAACACCGGCGTAGGACAGCAGCGCCTGGGCATGCTCGGACTGCGCATACTTATGAGGGTTGACGTTCACGTCGTTATGGACAAGCTCGCGTGCTGCATCGGTGAGCTCGGGGTGCGACGCAACGTAGGCGCGCTCCAGGTAGGCGGGGATGTAGACGCTCGGATCCATTAGAGGTCTCCTCCCTTAAACGGCAAACCCTGCTCGGCCGCCCGCAGTATGCGCTCATCGATTTGGGAACGCACGATATCGTTGGTGGCGACCCAGGCGGCAAAGCTGGCGTTGTCGGGGGCGCCCAGGCCCTCCTGCAGTACCGGCGTCGCCTCGGATAGCGCAAGGACAAGCTCGTCGGTGGAGCCCGCACCCACGTTGACGCGGGCATAGACGCCATCGGGAAACTCGGTTTGGAAGTAGAGCGCCTCGGCCGCGTGCGGGCACGAGCGTGCGAGGATGCGCAAATAGTGTTCGGCGCCCTCGTAGTCCAGCTCGCGCCAGGCAGCGCTCATCAGCGCGATGAGCGTCCACGGGTCCAAGTCACGCTCCGCGTCCTTGGGGCGGCGGCGCAGCGGGGTATTCGCGAGGTACGGCACGGAGTGAGCGGAACGAAAGCGCTTGAGCTCCTCGGCGGGGTATTCGAGCTTTGCCATGGCGAGCATCGCGGTGTGGCGGACACCAGCGGGGTCGTTGGGGACAAAGTCGAGGCTGCGGTTTGCGGCTTCGAGCGACATGCGATAGCGGCCGCTAATGAGGGCGCGCGATGCCAAGGCGGCAAGCCAGCGCAGGTAGGGGCGGCGCATAAGGTCGCCAGCGGCCTCGCGCTCGTAGGAGTCCTGGGCCGAGGCGATCTTGAGCGCCAGGTCGTGCTCGACCTCATCGCACTTGGACACCAGGTACTGTACGTATTCCTCGTTGGATTCGGCGGTGAGTGCCGTCAGCATGCGCTGGGCATCCCAGTTGGCCGGATCGAGTGCGGCCGCCTCGCGGAGCATGTTCTCGGCAGCTGCCTCTTCCTGCTCTGCCTGGGCATCGTCAGGGATAAAGGGAATGCGGTAGTCGACGGCCTCGACTACCTTGGCAATCAGATGCCCGGCGCGGTCGCGGTCGTGCACGATGAGCGGTGCGGGGTTGCGGGTGAATTGCTCCATCAGACGCTCTACGGCGGCACCGTCGGTGAGCGGGATATTGTCGCGGCGCAAGGCCTCAAGAACGAGGCGATGGCAATCCTCTTGAATGGGATCGAATGCCATGGGGCCTCCTTTGCTGCGGTTAGGGTTCAGATGTTTCTATATAAAGTTCTAGTTTACCCGCATGTGGCACACCGGGGGTGCCGCACTTGGACTTGCACCTTTGCACCACGAAGTCGGATGTCGCACAAATGTCGGCACCATGGACGGCCGAGTGGTATCACGGTGCCGCAAACGGTCGATTTTTGGCGGCGAACGGTGCATATTTTGGAGGGGCACAGTCCTGCCCGGGATATGTAGTCAACCTTGATAAAACGTTTGCCCAGCTTGGGAGTATGAATGCCGCACAAGGGTCTTCAGGGATAGAAAAAACGTTTCATCATTGGCGGCTTTAGGTGAATAACTGACCAACCAGAACGGTAAAATAGTGTTTGTCTGAGCGTTGAGACGTTTAGACATCGCGCATTGTCATCGCCGGCAACGCGCAAACCGGTCCTAACGGAGCCAATTGGGTGCTCCGTTATATACGCAAGTCTAAGAGGGGCTTGTTTAGGAGGCACAGTATGGGACGTTTTACCAATCCTCGCGATCTGTACTTTGGTGAGGGCGCTCGCCACGAGGTGAAGAACCTCAAGGGCAAGAAGGCCATCATCGTTTCTGGCGGCAGCTCTATGCGCCGCGGCGGGTTCCTGCAGGACGTCGAGAACGACCTTAAGGAAGGCGGCTTCGAGGTCAAGCTGTTCGAGGGCGTCGAGTCCGACCCGTCCATCGAGACGGTCATGAAGGGCGCCGAGGCCATGCGCGAGTTCGAGCCCGACTGGATTATCGCCATCGGCGGCGGCTCGCCCATCGATGCCGCTAAGGCCATGTGGGTCTTCTACGAGTATCCCGAGGAGTCCTTCGATAACATCATCCAGCCGTTCAGCTTCCCCGAGCTGCGTCAGAAGGCTCATTTCTGCGCCATCTCCTCTACCTCCGGCACCGCTACCGAGGTCACCGCGTTCTCCGTCATTACCGACTACGCTAAGGGCATCAAGTATCCGCTGGCCGACTTCAACATTACCCCTGATGTCGCCATCGTCGACCCCGAGCTCACCTACACCATGCCCGCCAAGCTGTGCGCTCACACCGGCATGGATGCTCTGACCCACTGCATGGAGGCCTACGTTTCCACCTGCGCCTCTATGTTCACCGACGCCAACGCTCTGCACGGCATCCGCGAGATCGTCGAGTGGCTGCCCAAGTCCTATGCTGGCGACCATGAGGCCCGTCAGCACATGCACGAGGCTCAGTGCATCGCCGGTATCGCCTTCTCCTCGGGCCTGCTCGGCATCGTTCACTCCATGGCTCACAAGACCGGTGCTGCCTTCGAGAACGGCCACATCATCCACGGTGCCGCTAACGCCATGTACCTGGGCAAGGTCATCCAGTGGAACTCCAAGGATCCCCGTGCTGCCGAGCGTTACGCTTACGTGGCCAAGGAGATCCTGCACCTTCCCGGCGAGACCAACGAGGAGCTCATCGCCGCGCTCGTCCAGAAGATTCGCGACCTCAACGACCAGCTCAACATTCCGCAGTCCATCAAGGATTACGCGAATGGTGGCGTGAAGGTCGACGCCGAGAACCCGCAGATGGTTTCCGAGGAGGAGTTCCTCGCCAAGCTGCCCGAGATCGCCGCGAACGCCGAGCAGGACGCCTGCACGCCCGAGAACCCGCGTGAGACCAAGGCTGCCGACTTCGAGAAGATCCTCAAGGCCTGCTACTACGACACCGACATCGATTTCTAATCGACTCTTGTTATCGTAACGAGGGGCTCCGCACGTATCTGTACGGAGCCCCTTTCTTTTTTAGAGAATGGGATAGTTATGGCTGCAATTTTCAATAGCCCCAGCAAGTACATCCAGGGTCCGGACGAGCTCGCCAAGCTCGGCTCCTATGTCGAGCCGCTCGGCGCTAAGGCCCTCGTCATCGTGACGCCTTCGGGCAAGAAGCGCGTCGGTGCCAAGATCGAGGGCGGCTTTGCCGAGGCTAAGGCCGAGCTGCTGTTTGAGGACTTTAACGGCGAGTGCTCTAAGGGCGAGGTCGATCGCCTGGTTGCGCTCGCTCGCGACAACGGTTGCGACATCATCGTCGGCGTCGGTGGCGGCAAGATCCTCGACACCGCGAAGGCCGTCGCCTACTACCTGGAGTCCCCGGTCATCATTTGCCCCACCATTGCTTCGACCGATGCCCCGTGCTCGGCGCTTTCGGTGCTTTATACCGATGACGGCCAGTTCGACAAGTATCTCTTCCTTAAGGCAAACCCCAATATCGTCCTTATGGATACGACGGTTATCGCGGCGAGCCCGGTGCGCCTGACGGTTTCCGGTATGGGCGATGCGCTCGCAACCTATTTCGAGGCCCAGGCGACGCACGATGCCGACGGCGGCACCTGCGCTGGCGGCAAGGGCGGCATGGCCGGCCTGGCGCTCGCCAAGCTCTGCTATGAGACGCTCATGGCCGATGGCGTCAAGGCCAAGGTCGCGCTGGAGAAGGGTGCGCTCACGCCTGCCGTCGAGCATATCATCGAGGCCAATACGCTGCTTTCGGGCATTGGCTTTGAGAGCTCGGGCCTTGCTGCTGCTCATGCCATCCACAATGGCCTGACGATGCTGCCCGAGTGCCACGGCATGTATCACGGCGAGAAGGTCGCCTTTGGCACTATCGTCCAGCTGGTACTCGAGGATGCCCCGACTGAGAAACTCGAGGAAGTCTTGGGCTTCTGCATTGAGCTTGGCCTGCCGGTCACGATGAAGGAACTTGGCGTTGCCGAGCTTACGCGCGAGCAAGCCATGATTGTTGCCGAGGCCGCCTGCGCGCCCGATGACACCATGTGCAACATGCCGTTTGAGGTGACGCCCGAGATGGTCGCAAACGCCATCCTGGGCGCCGACGCGCTGGGCCACTACTATCTCATGGATGAGTAAATCAAGCTAAGGAAGGGGCAAAGCCGACAGATGGCTTTGCCCCTTTTTGCTATGGTGCAAAGGGGCAAGGTTACTTTGCACCAATCGTTGTTTGATGAAGGGCGGATTCTCGTATGGCGCTTCCTATGGTTTACGGCGGTCCCGGCCGGTATGTTCAGGGGCCGGGCGAACTGTCGCGTCAAGGCAGGTATTTGTCATGGTTGGGCTGCGCTGCCTATGTCTTGTTTGACCAGGGCACCGAGGATCGGCTGTGCAGGCAGATCGTCGATGGATTTCTGGACGAAGATCTAAGCGAGCCGTTCTTTAAGATTTATGACGGTCCGTGTACGGACGAGGCCGTTGTCGAAATGGCTAAGGAAGCCCAGGCCGAGTATTGCGACATGGTAGTGGGTATTGGCGGCGGCAAGATGCTCGATATCGCCAAGGCCGTTGCGTTTTATGCCGAGTTGCCGTTGTGCGTATGCCCCACGGCGGCTTCGATGGACGGTCCGTGCAGCGAGATTTCCGATGCCGATTTGCAGGGTGTTGCAAATGCGGTCTTTAGAAACGGGCGCAATATGGCCAACGAGCAGGCCAAGGTGACCAAACAAAAGCTCGTGCAGCTCATGCGCGAGGCATAGCTTGGCGCTTGATTGATCTTGTGCAATCGAGGCGGCGATAGGCCATAGGCTATTTGCCGCAAAGATGCGCCGCATGTAATTTGCCCAAGGCGTGGGCCGATAGCGTATCATTATCTCTTGCTTGTTTGCACTGCTCAGGGAGGGGCCGCGCATGGCGCAGGAACACGATCTGTTTGATGACATTATCGAGATCAGCAAGGGTTTCGACTTTCTTAAAAACCCGCTTGGCGGTGTGACCGATGCACTCGATCCGTCGGCGCCGCAGTGGAATCCTGCCGACTACAAGGAGCGTCCGCGCGGTAACACCATTCCGTGCCTGACCTGCAAAAACGAAAAGAGCGGCTGCACCGCGTGCATGGACGTATGCCCGGTCAACGCTATCGAGGTCGAGGAAGACGCCATCGAGATCCTCGACTCCTGCCGCAAGTGCGGCCTGTGCGCCGCTGCCTGTCCGACCGAGGCGATCATCTCGCCGCGTCTGGCGCCCAAAAACCTGTATGACGATATCGTCTCTGCTGCTACGAGCCACGAGACCGCCTACGTCACCTGCACGCGCGCCCTCAAGCGCATGCCGCGCGAAAACGAGGTCGTCGTTGCCTGTGTGGGCGACATTACGGCCGAGACCTGGTTTTCGGTACTGGCCGACTATCCCAACGTGAGTGTGTACCTGCCGTTGGGCGTGTGCGATAAATGCCGCAACACCGGCGGTGAGGATATTCTGGGCGAGGCGATTGCGAAGGCCGAGGAGTGGTCCGGCACGGGTATGGGCCTGGAGGTCGACCCCAAGAGCCTCAAGTGCCATAAGCGCCGCGAGTACGAGCGCAAGGAGTACATGGAAAAGATCGCCCGCACCACGGGCCTGACGGTGACCAAGCTCAATCCGGCGACGGCGGCGCTGGCCTCGGTGACGCAAAAGCTCAAGGCCCATCGCCATCAGATTACCCAGCTGGAGCGCACGCTCAACACCATGTGCGGCACCACGACGACCAAGCGTCGCCGTTCGCTCACGCACGGGCGCCAACTGGTGCTCTCGACGTTGCAAAACCACCCCGAGCTTGCCCAGAACATGCAGGTGAGCACGCCGGAGTGCGATTTTGACAAGTGTACGTCGTGCGGCGAGTGCGTCAACGTGTGCCCCACGTTTGCCTGCGATCTGGTGGGAAGCGGCCGCTTTGCGTTGGAGTCCACGTATTGTTTAGGCTGCGGCGCCTGTGTCAAGGTTTGTCCCGAGCATGCGCTCAAGCTTGTTGAGCACGACGCGTCCAATCTGGTCGTCGTCGATCCCGAAGCCGAGGAAAAGGCCGCCCAGAAGGCGAAGGCTCACGAAGAAGCTGAGAAGGTCAAGGCCGAGGCAAAGGCCAAGCTGGACAAGATGCTCGACCAGGTGGAAAAGCTCGCGGACTAGTTAAAAGAGCGTAAATGATGGCCGGCGGGGCAGGTACTGCCCCGCCGGCCAAAAAAGTTGCGGTGGGATAGTTCCTGTTTTGCCCTTAAGCTGGCAATTCTAGGAACTATCCCACCGCAACTAATAGATGGTTAGTTCATGCTGCTTTGGTGGCCGGTTCGACCGGTACCGTTGCGCGTCACGGTTTCGTGGAGCAAAAAGAACCCGGGGACCTGTTTGGTCTCGGTGTATTCCATAAGGATGCCGTCGGCGTTGTAGGTCTGCCCGCGTATAACGGCGAGTGCGTTAAAGTCGTCGAGATCGAGCACGCGCGTATCCTCGGGCGTAGGATGCTCGATCGTTACATCGCGTTTGCCCGTGGCAATCTTAATGCCAAGATCTTCTTCGAGGTAACGATAGATCGAGTCGTTGACAATCTCGGGTGTCAGCCCCGGTACTTGTGAACTTAGGTAATAGGAGTCGTCGGAGCACACGGCTTGTCCGTCTGCATAACGGATGCGTTTGGCGCGTGTGAGCTCACAGCCTTCGGGAAACCCGGTAATCTTGGAGAGCGCCTTGCTGCAGATGAGGAGCTCAAAGACGGTGGTGACAGTCTTGAGCTCAAAGCCTCGGTTGACCGCGATTTCCTTAAAGGTCTCGAGTCCGCCGCCGCCACGACTCGTTTCGTCACTGATGTTGCGAATGACGCGCATGCCTTTGCCTTGCTGGGGGGGCACGTAACCATCTGCCGCAAGCATCGAGATGGCGCGACGGACCGTCATGCGCGAACAGTCAAACAGCTGCGTGAGCTCAGTCTCCGAAGGCAGATAACTCTGATAGGCGTATGTGCCGTCGTCAATCGACTGCTTCACGTTGTCATAAATAGTTTGGAAGATGGCTCGCGCCATGACGGTCTCCTAGAGCTGGGCGCGTGAACGACGGATGAGGGCCGCCCGCGCAGGTGTCAATCGATTTACTTGCTGGGGTCGATTATATATTTGCCCATGGCACGCAGGGCCGGGTCTGACAGGATAGCGCCGAGTTCGTCGAGGGAGGCTACCTTTGCGACCATCGAGGATACGTCGAGCCTGCCGGAGTCGATGAGTTCGAGCGCGCGACGCTGTGTATAAGGGTTGATGTAGGACGAGGTGAGCACGAGCTCCTTCTGGAAGACCTCGAAGGGCTTGACGGTGATTGTCTCATCGGGCTTGGTGAGGCCGAACATCATGACCGTAGCCTTGTGGCCGGCGATCTGGATGGCCTGCTCGATGGTGACGGGCTTGCCAACACACTCGATAACGACATCGACGTTGCCGACGCCCTCCTGCTTCAGGCGGGCCGGGACGTCCTCGTGGATGGAATCAATTGCCAGGTCGGCGCCGAGTTTGAGCGCAACCTCGCGCTTGCCTTCGACAGGCTCGAGCAAGACAACCTTGGTGGCGCCGGCGTTTTTAGCAAGCTGCATCATGAGCAGACCGATCATGCCACCGCCGATAACGACAACTGTGCTGCCGGGCTTGATGTTGCACATATCGATGCCGTGCAGGCAGCAGGCGACGGGCTCGGTCATGGCGCCCTGCTCGAAGCTGGTGTGATCGCCCAACTTGTAGACTTGCTGCATATCGACGGAGCAGTACTCGGCAAAGCCGCCGTTAACGGTGGTGCCGTAACCGGTCATATGCTCGCAGTAGTGGTTGATTCCGTCGCGGCAGGGTTCGCAGCAGCCGCAGGGATGGTTTGGGTCGATGCACACGCGATCGCCCGGTTTAAAGCCGGTGACATCGCTGCCCACGGCCTCGACAACGCCCGCAAACTCATGACCAAGGATCGTGGGCGGGGTAACGTCGGCCGCACCCTTGTCGCCTTCATAGATATGCACGTCGGTGCCGCAGACGCCGCAAGCTTTGACGTTGATCAGAACGTCGCGCCTGCCCACGGCCGGCTTTGCCGATTCCTCGACTCTGAGGTCGTGCTTTCCATAGAAGACCGCGCTTTTCATGGTGACTCCTTAACGTAGCGGTGAATGTTGTAATGAAGTATAGGCATGTCTATAGATATAGACAAGCACATCTAGACAAGTAGAAAAGAAAAATGAAATGCAGCCATCAACTATGTCAGATTTAACAGGCGAAATACTGGACATATACCGTTTACGGCCAATAATCAACCGTTTACCGACCGTTGTATTTATGCTAACTTGTCTAGATAAGTGATATGATAAAAATAGAAGCGCAAGAAGTCAGGGAAGCGGGCCCACCCGTCCTATTGCACGAGGTACACGCAAACGGCGCGTCTGCGGTCTCGAGTGAAGCCAAAACCGCAGTCGCTCCGAATGAAGAGAGGGGGATTCCCCGTCATGATGCAAAAGATACAACGTTTCGGCGGTGCAATGTACACGCCTGCAATTCTTTTCGCATTTTCCGGAATCGTCGTCGGCCTGGGTACGTTGTTTACCACCGAGGCGATCTTTGGCGAGATGGCCACTGCGGGCCATCTTTGGTTTGATTGCTGGAATGTGCTGCTCCAGGGTGGTTGGACGCTCTTTAACCAGATGCCGTTGCTGTTTTGCGTAGCGTTGCCAATCTCGCTCGCGAACAAGCAGAACGCTCGCTGCTGCATGGAGGCTTTGGCCATCTACCTTACCTTCAACTACTTTGTTAGCACAATCTTGGGGCAGTGGGGCCCTGTCTTTGGGGTCGACTACTCTGTCGAGGCGGGCAGCGGTACTGGTCTTGCCACTATCGCAAGCATCAAAACGCTTGATATGGGCATCATGGGCGCGCTCATTATCTCTGGTATCGCCACGATGCTGCATAACAAGTTCTTCGACACCGAACTTCCTGAGTGGCTGGGCGTGTTCTCGGGCTCCGTGTTCATCTATATGATCGGTTTCTTCGTTATGGTTCCGGTCGCTCTTATCGCCTGCCTGGTGTGGCCGCATGTTCAGGCTGCTATCTCCGCCTTCCAGGGATTCATCCTTTCCGCCGGTACGTTTGGCGTGGGTGTCTTTGCTTTCTTCGAGCGCGTGCTGATCCCTACAGGCCTGCACCACTTTATCAATACGCCGTTCTATTACGACAACGCGGCGGTCAACGGCGGCATCTTTGCTGCTTGGGCCAACATCCTGCCCCAACTGGCTGCCGATCCGAGCATTGCTCTTAAGGATGCCGCACCCTGGGCTGCCTATACCTGCCCTGGTTGGACTAAGGTCTTCGGCTCGCTTGGCGTCGCCATTGCGTTTTATATGACCGCCAAACCCGAGCGCAAGCAGCGCGTCAAGGCTCTGCTGATCCCGGTCACCCTTACCGCTATGCTTTGCGGTATCACCGAGCCGCTTGACTTCACCTTCCTGTTCATCGCGCCCGGCCTGTTCGTCGTCCACTGCGTGCTCGGAGCGCTTGGCTGCATGGCTCAAAACCTCCTTGGCGTCGTGGGTATCTTCGACGGCGGCATCATCTCGATGCTCTCGTGGGACTGGCTGCCCCTTTGGGCCGCACACGGTCTGCAGTACGCCATCTCCATCCTTGTCGGTCTGTGCTTTACCGCTCTTTGGGTTGTGGTCTTCCGTTTCCTGATCGTCAAGTTCGACTTTAAGACCCCCGGTCGCGAGGATGACGATGTTGAGGTCGAGCTCAAGTCCAAGGCCGACTACAAGCAAAAGCAGAGCGGTGCTGCTGCTGGCAAATCGGTCGCCCAGAGTAAAGATGATGAGCGCTTGGTGCTTGCCGAGAACATCCTCGATCTGCTCGGTGGCACGGATAACATCATCGATGTAACTAACTGCGCTACCCGTCTGCGCGTTAACGTCAAGGACAAGAGCGTCGTTGCACCCGAGGCTTCCTTCAAGGCGATCGGTACGCATGGCTTGGTGGTCCAAGGTCAGTCAATCCAGGTCATCGTCGGCCTTAGCGTCCCGCAGGTTCGCGAGAAGTTCGAGAGTCTTCTGAAGTTCGAGAGTCTTCTGTAAACCATCGTCCATCGAAACAATCGGCCTTGCAGAGCCGGTATGCACCGCAAGGCCGATTCTAGAGATAAAAAACTCCACTTCTAGGTAACAATTCCAAACCGTGCAGGCCGCGTACGGGGATGGATTGAGCAAGCGGCCAGAATGAGGAGGACATCATGTCCAAGAAAAACTATGCCGTGACCATTGCCGGCGGTGGCTCTACCTTCACCCCGGGCATCGCTCTGATGCTGCTTGAGGAGCGTGACCGCTTCCCGGTCAACAAGGTGACCTTCTACGACAACAACGCCGAGCGCCAGGAGATCGTGGCAAAGGCCTGCGAGATCTATTTCCACGAGAACGCCCCCGAGGTTGAGTTTAGCTACACCACCGACCCCGAGACCGCATTCACCGGGACCGACTTCGTGCTTGCTCACATCCGCGTCGGCCTGTACGCCATGCGTGAGCTCGACGAGAAGATTCCTCTCAAGTACGGCTGCGTTGGCCAAGAGACCTGCGGTGCCGGCGGTATCGCCTACGGCATGCGCTCCATCGGTGGTGTCATCGAGATCCTCGACTACATGGAGAAGTACAGCCCCAACGCCTGGATGCTCAACTACTCCAACCCCGCGGCCATCGTCGCCGAGGCCTGCCGCGTGCTGCGCCCCAACAGCCGCATCATCAACATCTGCGACATGCCTATCGACCTTATGGATAAGATGAGCCGTATGTGCGGCATCAAGGATCGTCGCGAGCTGCAGTATAGCTACTACGGCCTCAACCACTTTGGTTGGTGGAGCAAAATCTACGACAAGGACGGCAACGACCTCATGCCGCAGATTAAGGAGCACATGGCTAAGAACGGCTACCTGGACGGCATCGAGCACGAGGCCGGTAAGGAGCAGCATGTCGAGGAGAGCTGGATTCACACCTTCGGCAAGGCCAAGGATGTCTATGCTGTCGATCCCGAGACGATTCCCAATACCTACCTCAAGTATTACCTGTACCCGGACTATGTCGTCGAGACGTCTGACCCCAACTACACTCGCGCCAATGAGGTTATGGACGGCCGCGAGAAGAAGGTCTTTGGCGCTTGCCGCGACATCATCGCCAAGGGTACGGCCAAGGACGGCGGCTTTGAGCCGGATGTACATGCCAACTACATCGTCGACCTTGCCTGCGCACTGGCCGAGAATACGCTCGAGCGCTTCCTGCTGATCGTCCCCAACGATGGCGCTGTGCCCAACTTCGACCCGACGGCCATGGTCGAGGTGCCTTGCATCGTCGGCTCCAACGGCTTTGAGAAGATCTGCCAGGGCCCGATTCCGCAGTTCCAAAAGGGCCTGATGGAGCAGCAGGTTTCCGTCGAGAAGCTCGTTGTCCAGGCTTGGGTCGAGGGCAGCTACCAGAAGCTCTGGCAGGCACTCACGCTCTCCAAGACCATTCCTTCGGCAAGTGTTGCTAAGCAGATCCTGGACGAGCTCATCGAGGCCAACAAGGATTTCTGGCCCGAGCTTAAGTAAGGACTACTGTCTCGAACTCTTACGCATCTCTGCTTCATTTGCGCCGCCGCGGTGTCCGGATTCGCCCGGATGCTGCGGCGGCGCTATACTTATGAAGTTTGAAGTACCTGTACCAAAAGGAGCTGTCGTGTCCCTTTCCATCGGTATCGTGGGCCTGCCCAACGTGGGCAAGTCGACGCTGTTCACCGCGCTTACCAAAAAGACCGGCCTTGCCGCCAACTACCCGTTTGCCACGATCGACCCCAACGTGGGTATCGTCGATGTGCCCGATAGCCGCCTGCAAAAGCTTGCCGACATCGTCAACCCCGGTCGCATTGTGCCGGCGACGGTCGAGTTTGTCGACATTGCAGGTCTGGTGAAGGGCGCTAACGAGGGCGAGGGCCTGGGCAACCAGTTCTTGGCAAACATCCGCGAGACCGATGCCATCTGCGAGGTCGTGCGCTACTTTAAGGACCCCAACGTCATGCGTGAGGTGGGCCGCACGGGCGAGTTCGTCGATCCCGCCGGCGATGCCGACACCATCATGACCGAGCTCATCCTGGCCGACATGGGCACGCTCGAGAAGCAGCTGCCCAAGCTCGAGAAGGAGGCCAAGCGCGACAAGGAGCTCATGCCCAAGTTCGAGGTCGCTAAGCGCCTGCTTGCCTGGCTCAACGAGGGCAAGCGCGCCGCATCCATGGAGATGACCGATGAGGAGCGTGCCGCCGCCAAGGGCCTGTTCCTGCTCACCATGAAGCCCATCCTGTATGTGGCCAACGTGGACGAGGATATGCTCAACGACGATCTGGCGCCCATCGATGGTGTTAAGCCGCTGCCCATCTGCGCCAAGATCGAGGCCGAGCTTTCCGAGCTCGATCCCGAGGACGCTGCCGACTACCTGGAGAGCCTGGGCCTGGAGCAGCCCGGTCTGGACGTGCTCGCTCAGGCTGCCTACAAGCTGCTCGGCCTGCAGTCGTTCTTTACGGCCGGCGAGATGGAGGTCAAGGCCTGGACGGTTCGTCAGGGCGCGACCGCTCCGCAGGCCGCCGGCGTCATCCACACCGACTTTGAGCGCGGCTTTATTAAGGCCGAGGTCATTGGCTATGACGACTACATCGAGCTCGGCGGTGAGCAGGGCGCCAAGGCCGCCGGCAAGCTGCGTATTGAGGGCAAGGACTATGTCATGGCCGATGGCGACGTCGTGCACTTCCGCTTTAACGTGTAAGGACGACGTGCATGTTTAAATATGGTAAAAAAGCCGGCTATATGGGTATTGCGCTGCTCGTGCTTGCGGTGATTCCGCTGGTGGTCGCAGCGTGTGTTATCCCCAACATTGGTCCCGAGGTGGCAACAAAGTTTAATGCCGCCGGCGAGGCGACACGCTGGGGCAAGAGTTACGAGTTGCTGGCACTGCCGGTGCTCAACCTGCTGCTGAGCGTGGCGACGTACTTTACGGCAGGACGCCAGGCTAAAAACAATGATGACTCCGCCGCTATGGCGCGCATCGTGTGCGAACGCTACCTGCGCAACGGTTGCATTACGGGTGTGTTCCTCAACGTGGTCAACGTTTACTTTATGTACTCGGCGATTACCGGAACGGGCTTTGGCCTTGGTTTCTAGCTTGTCCTTTTAAGCAACGAGCCTGCACATATATTCAATGGCTGCTGCGAGGCCGCCGCTCGATCGTGGTTGAAAGACTACATCGGCGGCGGCCTCGTTTTCGTATCCGGCACCGCGAAGGGCGAGTGCGATGCCGGCTTCCAGGAGAAGGGGCAGACCGCGTTGGCTGGTTGCGATTACGGCAGCCTGATTGAGCGAGCAGCTGTGCGCTTGGCATTGGATGGCAAGTTCACCTTGCGCCGGGCAAGGGACCAGAACAGCGGCGACGCGACTTGATAGCAATGCAAATGCTGTGCGCTCATCGGGCGAAAGGCATTCTGCTTCAACGACGACGAGCTTGGGCGGCGCGCTGTTTGTGCGAGGCGTGGCTCGGTACATGCGGACCGAAGAACCCGACATAGAAAACTCCTGTGTATTCGGCAAAACGTAAACTATAGTTTACGTTTATGTTCGGCTCCATTTCAAACTCGGCTGCATGGACGAACGTGCGAAACAGATTCTTGGCAGGCGGGTCGAAGAGACGCGCAGGGACCTTGGTATCTCCAAGGTTGATTTTTGTGTGGCGACAGGAATCAGCCGACCCTACCTCGACCGAATCGAAGATGGGACGGCAAATTTCACGCTCAAGGTTCTATTTAAGATCGCACCCGCACTCGGCATGACGGTGTCAGAGCTTCTCGAGGGCATCGAATAGGGGATACCCGTCGACAACTGAATTACGCCATCGGGATGCGGTCGTGGTTGACTTGGCTGTAGAACAGGCGCTGAATCTCGGCCGCATCACGTGACTGGCCGAGTGCCCACATGGTTTTGGCCACGAGCGTCTCGGTGGTCATGTCGTCGCCGCGCAGAATGCCCGGATGATCGGCGTAAGCACGGCCGACCTCATAAACGCCCAGATCGAGGCCCTCTTCGGGGACCTGTGTGGTCATAACGACGGTGCGACCCGAATCGACCCAGCGGAAAATTGCCTCTTGGAACGACTCGCCCGACTCGCCAAACTCGGGGATACCGCCAATGCCAAAGGTCTCCAGAATCACGGCGTCGTAGCTGTCGGCAAGGGCGTCGAGGATGCCCGGGTTCACGCCGGGCGTAAGCTTGAGTACAAATACGCGCGGGTCGATGCTGTCGTAGAAACGCACCGGGTTTTCGCCCTGATGCGTGCCGTGAAGCCCGTTGCGCACAATGCGGTCGTTGCGGATATAGGCGATGGGCGGATAGTTGACGCTAATGAATGCGTTAAAGCTCATGGTGCGCTGCTTGCGGGCGCGCGTGCCGGCAATGGCGACGCCGCCAAACACAATTGACACATCGTGCGAATGCTCGTCGAGCGCGTAGAGCAGGCTCTGATACAGGTTGAGCTTGGCATCGGTAAAGGGGTTGCCCATGGGCTTTTGCGAGCCGGTGAGCACGATGGGCTTGGGGCTGTCCTGAATCAGGTAGGAAAGCGCCGCCGCGGTGTAGCTCATGGTGTCGGTGCCGTGTAGAATCACGAAGCCGTCGTGGTCGGCATAACCCTCGACGATGACGTCGCGGATACGCATCCAGTCGCTCGGGCGCATATTGGTACTGTCGATGTTCATGGGCTGTACCACGTCGAGCTCGCAGAGGTCCGAGATCTCGGGGACGCTCTGGGCGAGCTCCTCACCGGTCAGGGCGGGGGAGAGGCCGTTGCCGTCCTCGGTCGATGCGATGGTGCCGCCCGTGGCGATGAGAAGGATGCGCTTCATGCTGGTATTCCTATCGTATTTGCCGCCGCAAGGGCGGAGTCGTTCGGCAGTATTGTGGCACAGGGCGTCCAATGTTCAAACGTATTACATCATCTGTAACGTTTGAAAACACTTCAATTGCCGTCAAATAGGGGCCCAGGTCGTGCGTTTGCCGTGCGCTGATGGCTGCGAGGGGCGAGAAACCCCATATAACGTGTACACTATGGAAGTTATTTTCGTTCATTCATGCGGGTGGGCACCGGCTCCCCGCCAACAAGAGGGGGAAACCATGGATCAAAAGGCTTCCGCAAAGGTCCTCGTACTCGACTTTGGTGCGCAGTACGGTCAGCTCATTGCCCGTCGCGTCCGCGACCTCAACGTGTATTCCGAGATTGTCCCCTGCGACATCTCGGCCGATGAGATTCGCGAGATGAACGCCTCTGCGCTCATCCTTTCCGGCGGTCCGGCTTCCGTGTATGCCGAGGACGCTCCGTCTATCGATCCCGCCATCTTTGACCTGGGCCTTCCCATCCTGGGCTTCTGCTACGGCCATCAGATCACGGCCGTGACGCTCGGCGGCAAGGTCGGCCACTCCGAGGTGGGCGAGTACGGCCGCGCCACCATCACGCGCACGGCCGGCGCCAAGCTCTTTAACTCCACGCCTATGGAGCAGACCGTGTGGATGAGCCACCGCGACGCCGTGTCCGAGGTGCCCGAGGGCTTTACCGTTACCGCCAGCACCGACGTGTGCCCGGTTGCCGCCATGGAGTGCGTCGAGCGCAAGATCTTCACCACGCAGTTCCACCCCGAGGTCAAGCACTCCGAGTACGGTCAGCAGCTGCTGAGCAACTTCCTGTTTGAGATCTGTGGCCTGGAGCCCAACTGGAGCATGGACAACCTGGTCGAGACCATGACGGCCGAGTTTCGCGAGAAGGTCGGCGACGACCGCGTGATTCTGGCCCTGTCCGGTGGCGTCGACTCCTCCGTCGTGGCTGCGCTGGGCGCCCGCGCCGTGGGCAAGCAGATGACCTGCGTGTTCATCAACCACGGCCTGCTGCGCAAGGGCGAGCCCGAGCAGGTGGAGGAGGTCTTCACCAAGCAGTTTGACGTCGACTTTATCCACGTCCACGCCGAGGACCGTTATGCCGAGCTTCTGGCCGGTGTGACCGAGCCCGAGGAGAAGCGCCGCATCATCGGTACGCAGTTCTGGAAAGAGTTCTTTGCCGTGGCGCAGCAGCTCGAGACCGATGGCAAGCCGGTCAAGTACCTGGCTCAGGGCACCATCTATCCCGACATCATCGAGTCCGGCGCTCGCAAGACGGGCGGCAAGACGGCCACCATCAAGAGCCACCACAACCTGATCCCGTTCCCCAAGGGCGTGCACTTCGACCTCATTGAGCCGCTCGATCATTTCTTTAAGGACGAGGTCCGCGCGCTTGGTCTGGCGCTCGGCCTGCCGGGTCACATCGTGTTCCGCCAGCCCTTCCCGGGCCCGGGTCTGGCCATCCGCATCATCGGTGCGGTCGATAAGGAGAAGCTCGAAATCCTCAAGAATGCCGACGCTATCGTGCGCGAGGAGCTCGACGCTTACAACCAGCGTCTGTTTGAGCAGACCGGCGAGCGCAACTCCGAGCACAGCTGCTGGCAGTATTTCGCGGTCCTGCCTGACATTAAGTCCGTGGGCGTCATGGGCGACGAGCGCACCTATCAGCGCCCGATCATCCTGCGTGCCGTCGAGTCCAGCGATGCCATGACCGCCGACTGGGCCAAGCTGCCCTACGACGTACTGGCCCGCATCTCCGGCCGCATCGTGGCCGAGGTTCCCGGCGCCAACCGCGTGTGCTATGACATCACGTCTAAGCCGCCCGCGACGATCGAATGGGAGTAGGCTGACAGGGTTCTGACCTGCACTTTTGAGTGCCGCACTGTGCTCCTGAGTTTCGTTTCGTACGAGAGTTACGGCAAAACCACCAGCGACATTGGTGAGTAAACTCGATTATCGAGCCTCCGTTCCCATGTTGGAACGGAGGCTTTTTCTTTGCCTTTTTACTCTCTTTCACCTGCGATTTCGCGATTTACTCCCCGTGTTTCAAGATGGAAGCGTTTGGTTGCGAGCCACGCCGCTGTGAGGGCCTGAGTCGTCAGGCCCCGCACAGGGGGACCGCGATGGTGGCCACCGCGCCGCCCGAGGGGCTGTTGGCGAGCGAGACGGAGCCCCCGTGGGCGCTCGCGGCCTCGGAGGCGGCGTGGAGGCCGAGCCCGTAGTGGCGGCCTCCGTCGCGCGAGGAGCGGGAGGAGTCGTCTGTGAAGAGGCGCTCGCAGCCGCGTTCGAGGGCGGCGGGAGAGAAGCCCGGTCCGTCGTCGGCCACCTCGATGACGAGGTGGCCGCCCTCGACGTCGCAGGAGACCGCCACGCGCGAGCGCGCGTGCTCGGCGGCGTTGGCCACGAGGTTCGCGGCGGCTCGCGCCAGGGCGGTTCGGTCGAGCGGGGCCTCGGGCGCGCCCGCGACAGCAGGGCCCGTGGTCGCGTCGAGCGTCACGCCTCGCGCCCGGGTGATCTGGGCGGCCTCGGCGAGGACCTGCTCGCAGAGCTCGGCCGGCCGCATGGGGGTCCTCTCCGCCCCGCCGGACCCGCGCGAGGCCTCGATGAGCAGGCGCACGTAGCCGTCGAGCCTTTCGACACTGCCGGCTATGTCGCGCGCGGCGGCCGCGAGGTCGGCGTCTTTCTCGTCTTCCAGCTCCTCCGCCACGAAGTCGGCGTTGGCGCGCAGCACGGTGAGCGGCGTCTTGAGGTCGTGGGCGAGCGACGCCACCTGCTCGCGCTGCCCCCGCTCCGCGGCCCAGCGGGCCTCGAGCGACTCGGCGAGGGAGGTCCGCATGGCGTCCATCGCGGCGAGGACGTCGTTCACCTCGCGCACGTTAGTGCTGCCGACCGCGAAGTCGAGATCCCCCGCGCCGACGCGCCCCGCTGCCTCCGCGAGCGGCGCCATCTTGCGCGAGATCACGCGGCTCGCACGGCGCGCCACGAGCGCGAGCGCGAGCGCGCTTCCCGCAGCGGCGCCGACGAGCATGAGGTTCTGCGGGTTGGGAAGCAGGCCGGCGAGGTCGCGCGAGACCCACTGCGGCAGGTACTCGCTGACGAGTGCGCAGGCCCCGCCGCCCTTGAGCGGGAACGCGGCGTAGGTGAGGCCCGAGCCTCCGCCCTCGATCTCCACTGTGCCCGGATCCGCGGCGAGTGCCGCACGGGCCATTTCCGTCGCGTCCTCGAGCCGCGTGCCCTCGAGGTCTGTCATCAGCACGTATCCGTCCTTATTCAGGATGAGGTAGCGGTACGCCGTCGGCACGTCCTGCTGCCCGCAGACGCCGTCGCGTGCCAGGCCCTCCGCGACCTCGCGCGCATTGGCCGGCCCCCAGCTTGCCTCGTAGACGAAGCCCGCGTTGATCGCCGCGGAGAGCGCCATGAACGCGGCGAGCCACGCCGTGGCGACCGCCGCGAACGCGTAGGCGAAGTAGCGCGCGATGACGAAGGAGAGCGGCATGCCCCCGCGACCTCGCGCCCCGGTCCTCAGAGCTGCCACTTGTACCCCATCCCCCAGACGGTCGCGATCGGATCGGCGCCGGCCTCGGAGAGTTTCCTCCGGGCGCGGCTGACCTGCATGGATATGGCCGCGTCGTCGGCGTCGCTCTCCCAGCCGAGCACCGCCTCGCGTATCTGTGCGCGGCTCATGACCTGCCCGGGGTGGCGGGCGAGGTACTCGCAGATGGCGTACTCGGTGGGCGTGAGCGGCACGGCCTCGTCGCCCACGGCGAGGCCGCGCGCCCCGAGGTCGATCCGCACCTCCCCGAAGGAGAGGGCGTGCGAGCGCGGCCGGCGCTCACGGCGTAGATGGGCCGCGACCTTGGCGCGCAGCTCCGCGGCCCCGAAGGGCTTGCGGACGTAGTCGTCGGCGCCCAGGCCGTAGCCGGCCACGGCGTCCTCCTCGGCCACGCGCGCGGTCAGGAAGATGATGGGCCCGTCGAAGTCCGGGCGGATCTGCCGCACGAGCTCGAAGCCGTCGAGCCCCGGCATCATGACGTCGCAGAGCACGAGGTCGAAGCGCGAGAGGTCCATCTCCAGGACCGCCGTCGGGTCCGCTGCCTTGACGACCTCATGGCCGTCGCGGCCGAGGATGCGCGCGAGCGCGTCGAGGATCGCCCGTTCATCATCCACTGCCAGTATCCTCGCCATGTTCGACCTCCTGAAACTCCCGTCGGCATTGTACTTGCGCCGCGCTCAGCGGTCCAGAGCCCCGCGCGCAGCCGCGGGCGCGGGCGCCCACATGGCGATCTCAGGGTTGGGCAGCACGCGGTCGGCGATCGAGCGCAGCGCCGACCCCCAGCCGGCGACGAGCAGGGCATTCCTGCCCAGGACGAGCGCTGCGGAGAGGAGGGCGAGCACGGCGGCGAGCGGCTTCCTACGCATCTGCCCTCCCGTCCTCGAAGCGGCAGAACCAGGCGATAAGGACGGCGGCGGTTGCCAGGGTGAGCACGAGGCCAGCGAGCGCAGTCGTGAGGAGAGGGCCCGCCGCGCGTGCGGCGTCGATGAAGGCCTCTACCCCGAGCGACCCCAGGCGCGCGGGCCAGGCGAGCGGCACCCAGCTCAGGGGCGTCGCCAGGGCACCGGTGAGCTCGCCGGTCATGAGGCCGTGTGCAAGTCCGCCCACTGAGAAGAACGCGAGGAGCACCCCCGCCGCGCCGGCGCCGATGGTGGCGTTGCGGCCGAAGCGCAGAGCCACGCCGAGCCCCAGCGCGTAGAGGGGCAGGCTGCCCAGCACGATGCCCGCCCAAGTGGCCGCAAGTGGAGCGGGCCCGAGCGGCAGGCGCCCGGCAACGGCGAGCACGACCCCGAACACGCCGAGCGCCACGGCCAGCGCGCCCGCACCGAGCGCCGCAAGGGCGAGCAGCTTCGCCGCGACGGCGCGCCCGCGCGAGGGGACCGCCGTGAGGTTGGCGAGGCGCCCGGCAGCGCGCTCCTCGTCCACGGCGAGCCCGCAGACGATGGCGGACATGAGCGGCATGAGGGCGCCGAGGAACTGGGCGTAGGCGTCTGCGCCCAGCGCCGGGTCCCATCGGGCTATGGAGAAGTACTCGCCGCAGGCAAGACCGGCTGCCAGGCCGCAGACGAGGTGCACTGCCGTGAGCGGGGAGCGCACCAGGCGCAGGGCCTCGGAGAGCAGGGCCCGCGGGAGAGTCATGCGCGGCGTCGGGTCGGAGAGTCGTGTCATGGCCATCACCTCTCCTCGGAGCGTGCGAACCAGGCCGCGCCCGCCGCCGTGAGCGCGGCGAACGCGAGCGCGCAGACCGCAAGGCCCGCCAGTGTGAGCATGCCGTCCGCCGTGAGCGCCCCGCCGAGCGCCATGTCCGCCGCGAGTGGCTCGCCGCTCGGCAGCACGGGGATGAAGCTCGTGGGGATGACCATGCTCGCCGACGGCGGAAAGAGCTGCGGCAGCGGCATCAGCGACCAGGCGAACCCACCCACGAGCTGTGCGGCGAGCGGGCAGAAGATGCCCGCGAGCATGCCGAGCCGCGCCGTGAGGAAGAGCCCTGCGGGGATCATCCACGCCGCGGTCACCGTGTTGGTGAGCGCGCAGAGGAGCATCGTGAGCGTGCCCGCGGCCGTGAGGCCCTGCGAGGAGAACGCCGATCCCGCGAGGTAGATGCCGAAGACCACGAGGTTCGAGAGCATGCAGAGTGCGAGGCACCAGAGCGCCTTGGCCCACCAGGCGCGCCCGAGCGGGAAGCCCAGGCCCAGAAGCCCCCGCATCCGCGTACGAGCGTCCGCCCGCGCGACGCACGCCACCACGAGTGAGAGAGACACGGGCAGGAAGAGCGCGTACCAGTAGTTCCACGCGCTGAAGATCTGCACGCCCCGGTAGGGCATCGCGCCGAGCAGCGGCATCGGCAGCGCCATGAGCACGGCCAGGCGAACCGGTGCCGCGTGGCGCGACTTCAGGGCCTCGGCGCGCAGGCCCGCGAGCAGGCCGCCTTTCTCGCCCGTCATGCCGCCACCTCCCCGCGTGCTCGTCGCCCTTCCCGGCAGAAGCTCATGAAGAGTTCCTCGAGGTCCTGCCCGGGCCGAAGCGCATCCTCGTAGGCGAGGCGCCCTCCGCAGATGATGCCGATGGTGTCCGCCATCTGCTGCACCTCGGAGAGGATGTGGCTCGAGACGATCACCGTCGTGCCCGCCGTCGCGAAGCCGCGGATCTGGTCGCGCAGCTCCTCGATGCCGATGGGGTCGAGGCCGTTGGTGGGCTCGTCGAGCACGAGCAGGCGTGGCCGGGCGATCAGCGCCAGCGCGAGCCCCAGGCGCTGCCGCATGCCCATCGAGAAGCGTCCGGCGCGCTTCTTCCCGGTGTCCGCGAGGTCCACGGCGGCGAGCACCTCATCTACGCGGCTCTCGGGAAGGCCCAGCAGCGTGGTGCGCACGCGCAGGTTCTCGCGCGCGGTGAGGTTGGGGTAGAGCGGCGCCTCCTCGATGAGGCTGCCGATTGCGTAGAGGTCCTCGCGGCGCCAGGCGTGCCCGGCAAAGAGGATCTCCCCGGCCGTCGGCCGCAGCATCCCGCAGATCATCTTGAGCGTTGTCGACTTGCCGGCGCCGTTGGGGCCGAGCAGCCCGTACACCTCGCCCTCGCGGATATGAAGGCTCACGTCGGCCACGGCATCCTGCGCCTGGTCGCCGCGGCCGAAGCGCTTGGTGAGCCCGCGCGTCTCGAGCATGTAACCCATGGGTTCGTCCTTTCTCTTCCGGGCGCGCGGGCCGAGTCGCCGTGCCCGCGCGCCTTACCTTTCGGGTTCACCATCCATGGTGGGACGCGTTTCTAACGAAGCCGTAACGGCCGTTGGGCTCTTTTGACGCCAGCCCTTCTCGACCCGTACGCCACTCATGGTATGTTTACGCGATAACAAGGATGGAGGTGCCCGTGGCACGCAATAAGTACCTGGAGGAGACGGTCGAGAAGATTCTCGACGTTGCCGAGCGGCTCCTCGTGGAGCGCGGCTACGAGCACACCACGATGATCTGAAGAGCAATACGCTAAATCGAAAAAGGCAAACCCTGGAGACGCGATTTTCGCCAGAACGAGCAAGAATATCGAAGATGTCTGCACACCATTGGCGTAGGAAGGGGAACAACCGGCTGCAATCAGCGGACACTCTTGCGCGTATGCGACCGATAGCATTATCCCGAGATACCTAGCATATTTAATCAGGGCTGCCAGTGACAGCGTGAGGGTAATTTAGCGGTGGCGGTTCTGCCCGCTGCCGTCCCGTGCTGATTCTGGCTTGCGAGGCGATTCTGCTATCCTGCGAGTTGAAAAGGTTCCACTCCGGTGACAAGAGCTCCCCTGCTCTTCCGCGAACAGCGGACAGCCGGGGTGGTCGTTTGTTAGTAGTGCTTTTTGAACGATAAAGTTACCGTGATAATCAAGCGGTTGACTGCCGTTGCCTAAGCAGTTTTATCATATCGTTGCCGCAGTCCCCGGCGCAGTGCGCAGCTCCTGCCGAATCTTCCGAAAGCGTTCCGGGACTTCGGCAAGCTCCATCTTCTGCGGGGCATCGACCGTACCCGCTTCCTTCGCCGTTTCGTAATACCAGCACTTGTAATCCACCATCTCCATGGTGTGCTGCAATTCCTCCATCTGTTGTTTCAGAACTTCTTGTTGGCGCCGGAACATGGCAAGGCGCAGATCGATGGTGTCGTCTCCTTGCAGCGCCATCTCGATGTACTGCCGGATGTCCTTGATGGACATCCCGGCTTTCTTCATGCAGCCGATCACCTGCAGCCATTCGATATCCGATTCCCGGAACATGCGAATGCCACCGGAGGAGCGCTCCACGAAGGGCAGCAGCCCCTCCTTGTCGTAGTAGCGCAAGGTGGACGCCGCAACCCCCAGCAGCTTCGCCATCTCTCCCACCGTATAGACCATCTGAAAACCCCTCCGAATTATTCCAGAATCCCCTTGACTTAAAGTTAACTTTAAGTTCTAGGATGCACATGAAGTTCAAAGGAAGCATGCTTCCAAACAGAATGTTTGTCAATCATAAGGAGGGGAATCGAACGTGAACAGGCCGTATGTTTTCTGCCACATGATGTGCGCTTTGGACGGAAAGATCATGGGCGGTTACATGGGAACGCCGCAGGGCAGAGTGGCGGGCGATGCGTTCTATGACATCGCCTTCGGGAAAGAGCCCTTTTACCATCACCAGGGCTGGCTGTCCGGCAGGGTGACGACGGACGACAACTTCACCTTCTACAGGAAGCCGGACCTGGACGAAGATGCGCCGGCCGTTCCGGCGGGTGATTTCATCGCACAGCCGGACTTCGGAATGTTCTATGTCTCCGTGGACCCCCACGGCAAGCTGGGGTGGGAAAGCAGCACCCTGCGCTATGTGGACACCACCGCCCATGTCGTCGAGGTGCTGACAGAGCAGGTCGGCAACGCCTACAGGGCATTTTTGAGAAAGCTGGGAATCTCGTACATCATCGCGGGAGAAGCGGAGCTGGATCACGGTCTGGCCCTTTCCAAGCTGAAAGAAGAATTCAGCATCGAGACCCTGATGCTGGGCGGTGGCGGCGTGCTGAACTGGTCGTTCCTGCAAGCGGGGATGTGCGATGAGATCAGCATCGTGTTGGCGGCGGCAGCAGACGGGAGCCCGGATACGCCTCCGGTTTTCCGAGCCGCAGAAGGCATTTCGGAGAGCAAGGCCCTTGGCTTCACGCTGAAAGAGGCGAAGGCCATGGACGGCGGGGCGGTCTGGCTGCGCTATGGCGTGAATCGATAATCCTTAGCAGGAGGTTTAGATTATGAGGTATGAACAAAAAGAGCAGTTCGAGAAGGTCAACGCATTCGGCACGGGAACGGCGAACACTGCCTATGCCCCGTACTTCACCGGCGATTCGTTCCTGAATCCGCTGACCGATCCGGAAGGCGGCCTGTTCGCCGCCAACGTGACCTTCGAGCCGGGATGCCGCAACAACTGGCATATCCACCACGCGGACAAAGGAGGCGGTCAGCTCCTGCTCTGCACGGCTGGCGAGGGCTGGTACCAGGAGGAAGGCAAGGCCGCCGTCAGCCTGCACGAGGGCTGCGTCGTGATGATCCCCGCCAACGTCAAGCACTGGCACGGAGCGAAGAAGGACAGCTGGTTCAGCCATATCGCCGTGGAGGTTCCCGGCGAGAATTGCGAGAACGAGTGGTGCGAGCCGGTATCCCATGAAGAGTACGCAAGGCTGTAGGGAGGAACGAAACATGGCAGTCAAGCAGACGGCAGGCAGAGATGCCCTGGGCGAATTCGCTCCGAAATTCGCGGAACTGAACGATGACGTGCTCTTCGGAGAGGTCTGGAGCCGAGAGGAGCAGCTCAGCCTCCGCGACCGCTCCCTCGTGACCGTCGTCGCGCTGATGGCTCAGGGGCTTACCGATGAGAGCTTCCGCTATCACCTGACGACGGCAAAGAAGAACGGTATTACAAAAGAAGAAATCGCGGAGGTCGTGACCCATGCAGCCTTCTACTGCGGCTGGCCCAAGGCGTGGGCGGTTTTCCGCATGGCAAAGGATATCTGGGGCGAGGAGTAGAACGATGATCTTGAATGAAACCTACTCGTTGGCAAACGGAGTTCAGGTTCCCAAGCTGGGACTGGGCACCTGGTTCATCGACGATGCCGAGGCGGCGGAAGCCGTTCGCGAGGCGGTAAAGCTGGGCTATCGCCTGATCGACACCGCGCAGGCCTACGGAAACGAACGCGGCGTCGGCGAGGGCGTGCGCACCTGCGGCGTTCGCCGGGAAGAGCTTTTCGTCGCCAGCAAGATCGCGGCAGAGCTGAAGACCTACGAGGATGCGGCGAAGTCCATCGATGAGACGCTGGAGAGGATGGGGCTTGGCTACCTCGACCAGATGATCATCCACTCTCCCCAGCCGTGGAGCGAGTTCCGTGTGGAGAAGCGCTATTTCGAGGAGAACAAGGAGGTCTGGCGTGCGTTGGAGGATGCGCGGGCGGCGGGCAAGGTCAAGGTAATCGGCGTGTCCAACTTCCTGCAAGATGACCTTGAGAACCTCCTGAGCTCTTGCCGCGTGATGCCCATGGTCAATCAGATCATCCTGCACATCACCAACACCGATTCGGCATTGGTGGACTTCTGCAAGGCGCAGGGCATTCAAGTGGAGGCATACTCTCCCATCGCCCACGGCGAGGCGCTGAAGAATCCGGCGATCGTTAAGATGGCAGAGAAGTACGGCGTATCTGCCGCCCAGCTCTGCATCCGCTATGTCCTTCAGCTTGGAGCCGTCGCGCTTCCCAAGACGGCAGATCCCGCCCACATGGAAAGCAACGCGGGCGTGGATTTCGCAATCTCCGAGGAAGACATGGAAACTCTCAAGAACATGGAGCGCATCGCCAACTATGGTGAATTCAGCGCATTTCCCGTGTTCAGCGGAAAACCTCTTGCATGAGGAGAAAGCGTGAAATGAAAACCTTGATTCTGTACTACTCCTACGGAGGCAACACGAAGCGCATCGCCGAGATGATCCAGAGGGAAATCGGCGGGGATATTGCTCGTATGGATACGGTTGTTCCCTACGATGGCGATTATGATGCAGTCGTCAATCAGGGGCAGCGTGAGATTGCCGAGGGTTATTGCCCGGAACTGAAGCCGCTGCACATTGGCTGGAGAGATTACGACACCATCATCCTGGGTTCTCCTGTCTGGTGGTACACCTTTGCGCCCGCCATGCGCAGTTTCCTGGAGCGGGCTGACCTGACCGGGAAGATCGTGTATCCGTTTGTCACCAATGGCGGCTGGCTGGGACACGCGCTGAAGGACTTTGAGGAAGCCTGCAAAGGCGCAATCGTGAAGCCGGGCCTCGATGTGCAGTTCGATGAATCCATGCTCCGTACTTCTGAGAAAGATATTCAGGCATGGATTAATACAATCCGCAGATAATCGATCTGCAGCTTTCGGCATCCGCCACAGAGCTGGCAAGGGTTTGGGGCAAAACGAAAGCTCAACGCCCCGAGTTTGAAGTGATTTTATTGTAACTGTCTTGGCTTTTATTCCCGGAACCGACAAAGCGTGCCTCCGCCTCTTTTGCGTGAAGACGGCTGGGATGTGGGGTAGCTTTGCGTCAACAGATTAGCGTAAGGGGCCAACGGGCGGGGCTTCATTGGCCCCTTGCGCATCGATTGCGAATTAGAACATGATAGCGTCGTCGGCCGTGAAGGCATTAAGGGACCCCTGCTTGACCTGGATGCAGACGTATGTGATGCCCGAGTCGGACGCGGCGCGGAACTGGCGGTGTGCGGCGGGGGAAATGCGCAGCCAGTCGCCGGCTGCAAGCTCGATTTCCTCACCGTCGATCGTGACCGAGCCCGCGCCCTCGAGCACGCCATAAATCTCCTCTTTTTCCTTGTGTGCATGGACGAACGGAACGCCAGCGCCGGCGGGAAGATTGCTGACACTCACCTCTGCCCCGGTAAGCCCGAGCACCTCGTGCAGCTCGACACGGCTCTCATTTCCGATGTGGGTCTTTGCATAATTAGCCATAATGGTTCCTCTCTTTGGGTTGATTTACTTTGCAGGCATCTCCTGCGCGAGTTATATTCAACGCGAAGGCGCATGCAAATACGAGTACGCACATATTTGTAACTGCATACCTTTTTGTGAAACCGGTATGGTCGAGGAGGTTGGGTCTCCCGTGATGGCGAAAGAGGAGCTTCCGGAGTGTTCGGTCGCAACGGCGGTAGCGCTCATTGGCGGCAAGTGGAAGCTGCTCATTATCCGTAACTTGCGCGTACGCCCTTGGCGTTTCAACGAGTTGCGCCGCAACCTTGAGGGGATCTCTCAGAAGGTGCTTACCGACAGCCTGCGGCAGATGGAGGACGATGGGCTGGTCTTTCGCCATGACTATGGCGAGAATCCTCCCCGCGTTGAGTATGGCCTTACCGAGCTCGGCCGCCAGATGATGCCCATCATGGACTCGCTCGCAGACTTCGGCGCTTATTACAAGACGGTCGTTTCGTAGCGGACACGCTGCTTAGGGGGCGGAGAACCGCTACGAGTACGATAGCGATTCTCCTGCGGCTGCCGTCGATTCCGTAGTTATAGAGCGGAAGGAGACTGCAATGGGGTCGTCCGCCCTACAAGAAGGCCCTCCTTTCCCGGTATGGCGCCGACATGCGCACGCTGGCTCAAACTGATCGATGCACGAAGTGTTGTTATGGCTTCACTCAGCCTGCGGACGCCCAATCATCCGCGCACCACATTCTGCCCATGTGCATGGGCGGCTGCCCCCACTGCCATATGGTCTCCGGCGTGCGCCGTTGCCCCTGGTTCAAAGACGACCCCGATGCCTACGTCCTCGCCAAAACTCGCGCCGCCCGCAAGAGCCGCCAATAAAACCTCCGGCCCTGCTTGGCCCTGGGAATAAAAGTCAAACTTGCCCGATCCACGCCTCGCGCAAGGGCCGTTCTACTTCCCAAACCTGATCTGCCTGTCGCACAGCTCGAGGGCGACAAGGGAAGCTTGGGCCACCTCCTTGATATCCTCTGCGAACTACTGGAGTGCGGTACAGTCGGATGACTGGACTGTTTTCGTTGGACCTTGGTTGTTTGCCTGTGTGAATGGCGTATTTGTTTTAGCTAGCGGTTGCGACGCCTTGTTGCGGAAATACCAACTGCTGCAACTGCGCCACCGGCAACACTCAGGGCGACAGCCATCGCACCGTTGTCGCCCGTCGCGGGTAGGGTGGTCCTGGCTGGTTTAACCGCCGCTACTGCCTTAGTGGAAACGGGATTTGCCGCGGGCTTTTCTGCCTTGGGCTGCGGTGTGGGCTCGGGCTTGGTTTCTGGTTCTGGTTTGACCTCTGGGCTCGGTTTAACACTTGGATCGGGTTTGGAACCGCTCGCATCGGTTGCAATCAAGTGCACGTCGCTGTCGAAGACGTAGCGGATGTAGTAATCGTGCCGCGTCTCGTGCGTAATCCCCTGCCCGCTGTCGAAGTCGCGGTCAACGTGTGTGCCGAGGCGGGTTGAGCTGGTGAGGTTCAGTCTGTAAGGGATTTGGTCGTCGGCGTAGCCGCCTGTAAAGACAGCGGTTGCTCTAACGTGATTGTCGATCATGGTCAGGGCAATAGAGACGCTGGCCTCTTCGGGGTTCTCGGTTTTTATAAGGCCTTCGGTATCGGTGTCGATCTTGAAGAGATGGACGGTGTCGTTAAGCCCGTAGATGAAGTCCTCGGGTTTGTCGGGGAAATCGTATACAAACGCCTCATTCTGGACCAACATGAAGGCGGGAGGGAGCTCCAGGTCATAGTTATGGTCGACAACGGTGGTAGCTGTGAGGCTGCCTTCCGCGTTGGCTTCGTCGCAGGTAATGGGTGCTGCGACATCGGTTTCGGGCATTTCGGTCGCCAGTGCTGCGCAGGGTAGCAAAAGCAGTCCTGCCACAAGAATGCTTACTCCGAAGGCGGCGATTCTGGCGTCTGCATGATGCTTGACGTCGCGGATAGACAGGCCAGTCCGTTTGTTATGGGTCTGCGGTGCAACATGCTGTCCATACATAAGACGCTCCTTGTTCGTAGGCCGGTTTCCGCGGATCTATATTGCGCCTGGCCGATGCGGCTAGGCTCTTTCACGCGAACGCTTATGCGAGCAGGGAGAAAGCTCAAGCTAATTTTCTCACAGTCGATACTTTGCGAGCAACGATTTGCTGTTCAATTCTCGGAGAGAGAATCAAGGTGGCCGAGGAGTTATCAAGCAATGAGATTGTGTCTAGAGAACACGAACGAGAGATGCGATCTACAGACGACTGAATAGCTCCATCCGTTTTGGTTACAACGAAATGTATGCCGCGCGCCTGCGGCATGAAGAAGGGAGATTCTTATGAATATCGTTGTATTGAGCGGTAGCCCGCGCAAGGGCGCCAATACCGACACCATGGTCGAGGCGTTTGCTGAGACCGCGCGTGAGGGTGGCCATACGGTCGAGGTCATCCGCGTTGCCAGTAAGAAAATCGCTGGTTGTCTGGGGTGTCAGTATTGCTTCGCCCACGAGGGCACTTGCGTGCAGAAGGATGACATGGCCAACGTGATCGAGTCGCTGAAAGACGTCGACATGGCTGTCTTCGCTTCGCCTATCTACTGGTTTGATATCACTGCGCAGGAGAAGGCCGCCATCGATCGCCTATACGCCTTCGGTGCTACGGGCTTCCCGTTCACCAAGACGGCCCTTTTACTCGATAGCCACAGCGAGGGCGTCTATGATGCGGCGATCGCTATGTACAAGTCGACCTGTGCGTACTGCAAGTGGGAGGACCAGGGCATTGTCGCCATCAGCGGTATGACCGAGCGCGACAGCATGGCATCGTCGCCCAAGTTGAAAGAGGTGCGAGAGCTCGCTCGCAAGCTCGCCTAAGGACAAGAAGAACGCATGGCAATCAGCGTTGGCGGAAAGCCTACTTCCCTTACCAAGAGGATTACTGATTGCCATGCGTTGATGTCCTTATGGACAATCTCCGCGTGCTAGGAGACTTTCTCGCTCAGGAACTCCCTGAATGCGGGGATGTCAAAGCCAACGAGACCACGCCCACGTTCCCCGATGACGCCGTCCTCGAGAAGGCGGCGTTTGTATTGGCTTGCGTAGTTGCTGACGACGCCCATGCGTTTGGCTATCTCCGAGACCCTGCTGGGGCCAGAATCGGGCAGCATCGCGAGTAAAAACTCAATGTCTTTATCGGAAAGCTCTCGATAGGTCGTTTCGAGAATGCGATCACGCAGCTCCATGCGTGCGAGTAGGGAACCCTGCTGGACATCGGATGCACTGATTTGGGGCGAGTTCTCCGAAACATCCCAAGTGCGATATCCGACGAGCTGCATCATGTAGGGGAATCCGTCGACGGCCTTCACAGCATTCTCGAGCGCTTCTGGTGTGATTGAACGTCCTCCGGCCTCAACGGTTTTGCGAAACGCGTTTGCAATTTCAACGTCAGTGATTCGTCCTAACTGATGATATTGGGAACGCCTGAGGAACGAGACGGAATCGTTACGCAGCAACGCCGATACTTTGTAGGGCAGTCCTGCCATGAGTAGGGCAACTTTTTTACCTTCGCGTACAAAGTGCTGGTAAACAGAGGCAAATTGAAGCATTTCTTCGAGATCGACGGTGACTTCATCGATGGTAATGAGAAGTCCGATGTCATGTTTTTCGAGTTGCTTAAAGATGCCATTCATGCGTGTGCGCCAGTTGCCCTGGACCTCTTGAGCATATGTCCAATCGATGCCCACTGGACCAATTTGAACGCCGTTTATGCGCGCATGAGGCTGTGAGAGGTAGCTATCTGCGGCTTCTTTGGTTCGCTCGATAATATCTTCGAGCATGCCTGGCATGGCGGAGACATTTGCTGCGATCCAACCGTGTTCAAGCGCCGTTTCTGAAAGGAGCGAGAGAAGCGCCGTCTTGCCCGTTCCCCTTGCGCCCGTAAAAATAGTCGACAGGTTTGGATCTCCCGGGCCGTTGATAAAACCACGGTTGATGTCACGCAGAATATGCTCGCGACCCGCTAGAAAGGGAGGGATACTTCCGAACGTCGGGGTAAAGGGGTTCTTGCTGTACTCCATGGTGTCTCCTTTGCAAGTTTTGCTAATTTTTGCAAGTTTTGCTAATTTTTGCAAGTTTTGCTAACGACCGACCAAAGGGCATCGAAGCAGTGACGCTGACATTTTTTAACGCAGAAAAATAAGCAGAAATCAATTAATCTGCGTTAAGAAATAGTTGAGAAGAAAAACGACGAGTCCCGGGCGCAATGCCGTTGCGCTCCGGGCCTCGTCGCTTTGCGAAGTATCTAACGGTCTCGTTGCCGTGGTACCTAGTCAAACAGGCTCGGCATGTCGTTTTCCTTCATGAGGGCACCGGCGGAGGGGAGGCTCTGCGCGGTGAACTTCTCGGCCGAGACGCCGGCGCCAAGGATTTCCTCGGTCGTGCCGACGGTGGTGACCGAGCGGCCCTTCTTGGCCGTGAAAGCCTGGACGCCCTGCGTGTTGGTGGTCGTCTTGGTCTTGAGCAGCGACGTGTTGAAGTTCATCAGGCGGTAGTCGCTCGAGACCAGCGCGATGTCGCGATCTTCCTTGAGCACCTGGGCATACAGTAGCTTGCTGCCACCGTAGATGGCGTTCTTGAGGCGCTTGCGGTTGGTCTTGGTGACGTATCCAGAAAGCGCGATGCGCACCACGCGGCCGTTCTCAAAGACGAACAGCACGTCGGCCTTGTAGTCCTCGGGGTCGATGACCCAGATGACGCTCTCGTCGGGTTCCATCTCAAGATCGGTCGGCAGGTACGAGCCCAGCTGGGCCGACTTGGTGTCCTCAAACGCCGCAACCTTGCACTTGTACACCTGGCTCTTGTTGGTAAAGACCAGCAGCTCGTGGGTGTTGGAGGACGGGAACTCGATAAAGGGTTTGTCGCCGTCCTTGTACTTGAGCGTGGTGGCCTTCTTGAGCACGCGGTCCGTCATCTTCTTAAGGTAGCCATCGCGTGAGAGCATGATGGTCACCGGGTACTCCTCGACCTCGGGCTCCAGGCTCACCTCGACGACCTCGTGGGGCTCGATCCTGCCCGTGCGGCGCGGCATCACGTAATTCTTGTTGACCGCGGCCAGCTCGTTGCTGATGACCTTCTTGATGTTCTCCTCGCTGGAAAGGATCTCCTCAAGCTCGGCAATCTCGCCCTCAAGCTTGGCAATGTCCTTGGTGCGGTTGAGGATGTACTCCTCGTTGATGTTGCGGAGCTTGAGCTCGGCAACAAACTCGGCCTGGGTCTCGTCGATGTCGAAACCCTTCATAAGGTTGGGCACGACCTCGGCTTCGAGCTTGGTGCCGCGGATGATGGCGATGGCCTTGTCGATGTCGAGCAAGATCGCCTCAAGGCCGTGCAGCAGGTGGAGACGCTCGGACTTTTTGCCCAGGTCAAAGTTAATGCGGCGACGCGTGGACTCAATACGCCACTTGACCCACTCGTGCAGGATCTGACGCACGCCCATAACGCGAGGGTAACCATCGACCAACACGTTGAAGTTGCACGAGAACGAATCCTGCAGCGTGGTCGAGCGATAGAGCTTGGCCATGAGCTTGTCGGGGTCGACGCCGCGCTTAAGGTCGATGGCGATGCGCAAGCCCGAGAGGTCGGTTTCGTCGCGGATGTCAGCGATCTCCTTGACCTTGCCCTCTTTGGAGAGCTTGACGATGCGCTCGATGATGACATCGGTCTTGGTGGTGTAGGGGATCTCGTACACCTCGATGATGCGCTCTTCGGGAATCCAGCGCCAGCGGGAGCGGATCTGGAAGCTGCCAAGGCCGGTCTCGATAATCTTTTCCATCTCCTCGCGGCGGTAGATAATTTCACCGCCGGTCGAGAAGTCGGGCATGGGCATGTACTCGAGCAGGTCGCAGTCGGGATTCTGCAGGTAGTGCATCGTAGCGGTGCAGACCTCGTTGAGGTTGAAGCCGCAGATGTCGGACGCCATGGCGACGCCGATGCCCTTGTTGGCCGAGACGAGGATATTGGGGAACGTGGTGGGCAGCAGGCGCGGCTCCTTCATGGCGCCGTCGTAGCTGTCGACGAAGTCGACCGGGTCCTTGTCGATGTCCTTGAAGATCTCGGCGCTGATGGGGGAGAGCTTGGCCTCGGTATAACGCGAGGCGGCGTAGCTCAGATCGCCCGAATAATACTTGCCAAAGTTGCCCTTCGACTCAACGAACGGCGCGAGCAACGCCTCGTTGCCGGTTGCCAGACGCACCATCGTCTCGTAGATCGCGGCATCGCCGTGCGGGTTGAGCTTCATGGTCTGGCCCACAATGTTGGCGCTCTTCTGGCGCTCGCCCTTGAGCAGACCCATCTTGTACATGGTGTAGAGCAGCTTGCGGTGCGAGGGCTTAAAGCCGTCGATCTCGGGGAACGCGCGCGAGACGTTGACGCTCATGGCGTAGGGCATGTAGTTGACCTCGAGCGTCTGCGTGATCGGCTGGTCGGTGACCTCGGAGTGCAGGCCGATGACGTTCTCGGCGTTAACCTGCTTTTTCTTTGGCTGGTTCTTCGTCTTCTTCTTTGCCACGATATCCTCTTGAACTTCTTATGGGCCGTCGTTATCGATTTGCTGCTACTGCAGGTCCAGCTGGTCCAGGTATTCCTTGCCGTGCTCGGAGATATGGCGCTTGCGGCCTGCCTCGTCGTTGCCCAGCAACAGGTTGAACATAGTTTCCATCCTGGTGACGTCCTCGGGCTCTACCTTGATCAGACGACGCGTCTCGGGGTTCATGGTAGTGAGCCACATCATGTCCGGATCGTTCTCACCAAGACCCTTGGAGCGGTTGATGGAACACTTCTGGTCGCCGATCTCCTTGAGGATGCCGTTCTTCTCGAGCTCGGTGTAGGCAAAGTAGGTCTTCTCTTTGCAGTTGATCTCGTAGAGCGGCGACTCGGCGATATACACGTAGCCCTCGTCGATAAGCGTGGGCACCAGGCGGTAGAGCATGGTGAGTACGAGCGTGCGGATGTGGTAGCCATCGACGTCGGCATCCGTACAAATGATGACCTTGTTCCAGTTGAGGTTGTCCAGGTCAAAGGCACCGAGGTTCTTAATGCGTTTGTCTTTGATTTCCACACCGCAGCCCAGCACACGCATAAGGTCCATGATGATGTCGGACTTAAAGATGCGCGGGTAGTCCTCCTTTAGGCAGTTGAGGATCTTACCGCGGACGGGCATAACGCCCTGGAACTCGGCATCGCGCGAGGTGCGAATGGCGCCTGCTGCCGAGTCGCCCTCTACGATGTAGATCTCGCGGCGGCTCTTGTCCTTGGAGCGGCAGTCGATGAACTTCTGCACGCGGTTGGCCATGTCGGTCTTCTGCTGCAGGTTGGTCTTGATGCTCTGACGCGTCTTCTCGGCGTTCTCGCGCGAGCGCTTGTTGATGAGCACCTGCTCCATGATCTTGTTGGCGGCGTCTTTGTTCTCGATCAAGTAGGTCGAGAGGCGTTCCTTAAAGAATGCCGTCATGGCCTGCTGGATAAAGCGGTTATTGATGGCCTTCTTGGTCTGGTTTTCGTAAGACGTCTGGGTAGAGAAGCAGTTGGTCACCAGCACCAGGCAGTCTTGGACGTCCTGCCACTTAATGCCGCTCTCGTTTTTGTTGTACTTGCCCTGTTGCTTAATGTAAGCATCGATGGCGCTAGTGAGGGCGCTGCGGGCAGCCTTCTCGGGCGAGCCGCCGTTCTCGAGCCAGGAGGAGTTGTGGTAGTACTCCTGCATCGTGAAGGTGCGCGAGAAGCACATGCACGCGGTGATCTTTACATTGTAGTCGGGCAGGTCCTCGCGGTCGCGACCGCGGCGGTCGGCCTCGATAAAGAAGGGCTCGGTAAGGTAGTCGGTACCGACCTTCTCGAGCACGTAGTCCTCGATGCCCTTGGGATAGCAAAAGTCCTCTTCGGAAAACTCGCCATCGTCGCCCTCGATGCGCAGGCGGAAGGTCACGTTGGCGTTGACTACGGCCTGACGGCGCATGGTCTCGCGATACCAATCGTGGGGAATGCTAATCGAGGTAAAGACCTCAAGATCGGGGCGCCACTTGATAGTGGTGCCGGTGCGGTTCTCGTCGCTAGGCTCAATCTCGAGTGCCTTCTTTTTGGCGCCGACGACCTTGCCCTTCTTAAAGTGTAAGGAGTATTTGTTGCCGTCACGCCAGACGGTGACGTCCATGTACTCGGAAGCGTACTGGGTCGCGCACGAGCCCAGGCCGTTGGTGCCGAGCGAGAAATCGTAGTCGCCGCCCTGGTTGTTGTTATACTTGCCGCCGGCATAGAGCTCGCAAAAGACAAGTTCCCAGTTAAAGCGTTTCTCGGAGGGGTTCCAGTCGAGCGGGCAGCCGCGGCCGTTGTCCTCTACCTGAATGGAGCCATCGCGAAAGGCGGTAAGGGTGATGAGCTTGCCGTAGCCCTGGCGCGCTTCGTCAACGGCGTTGGACAGGATCTCGAAGGCGGCGTGTGCACAGCCATCGAGTCCGTCCGAGCCGAAGATGACGGCGGGGCGTAGACGTACGCGCTCCTCGTCCTTGAGCTGGCGGATACTGTCGTTACCATAGTTTGCGGTGTTTTTTGCCATACTCGCTCTCTCGGTGCTCCTTTGCTGCGTTTAAGTCATATAGATAGTCAAGGTAGCATAGCCCAGCCCATAGGCGATTCCAACCAACACGAAATCCATCGAACAATCGTTCGATTAGATAATGAATGCTTGGAATGCGGGAGGGACCTGTCCTGTCCTATCCAAACATCTGCGGCAGGTCGATGAAGACGGTTCGATCGCTTTCGCCAGCTTCGAAGCCCGAACGGGAGAAGAATCCATAGCGATGGCACTTGAGTCCCGTTGCCTCGACTTGGGCGATTTCCTCGTCGACCATTTTTTGCGTGATGGGGGATTTGCGGAACTTTGCTTCGTAGAATGCGTAGCCCTCGGGGTCTTGCGTTACCACATCGAATTCGCCGTTCGTTTTGTTTGCGGGGTCGTCGTACCAGTACTTGCCTATGGCGTCGAAAGCCGGTTCGATCTTGCCGGTCCTGTTCTGCCGCACGAGGTATTGACGGCAGATCTCCTCGAACATATGAGGAACGTAGTTTTCCTCGAAGTCTTGGGAGACGTGACGATCATAGAAGACTTCTGGGTCGAGCAGCTGACGCGCTGAGGCATTGCGGAAAACATAGCGATAGTAAAAGAGCGAAAGCGGATCCACTACAAAGTAGCCAGACTTGCGCTTGTTCGTAGGGTCGTTGATGGGTGCACGCTTTTGGACGATTTCGAGTGACATGAGCTTGTCGAGCACGTCTGCCATGGCCGGACCGCTCGAGACGTGCGACTGTGCCAGCACGTCCCCCCAACGGGAGTAGCCTTGTGCGAGAGCCCCGAAAACTTCGTTGGCGTTGGTCATCTTCGAGATCTCGGCGTTGAGATAGGACGGCACCTCGCTTTCTAAGCGGGCGCCAGGTTCCGTGACGAGTTCGATGATGTTGTCGCGTACGCTTTGGGATTGATCGATGAGGCGATTGTAAAAGGGGATACCGCCAAAAACGCTATAGAGCCGCACCTTGTCCTCGGGCGAGAACGCGGGATAGAACTTCGCAGCGTCAAAGTAATCCATGGGCTTAAGCTCAAGCGCGAGATCAATTCGCCCGTAGAGGGGGCTTTCATGCTCGATGAGGGATTTCATAATCTCAACGTAGGAGCCGCACAGGACAATGTTTAAACGTGAGTCTTCCCTGTGGGCGTCGATTGAGGTCTGAAGAATGCTGTCTAAGCCTTTAACCGCATCTCTCAAGTAGGGGTATTCGTCGAGAACGAGGGTAATGTTCTTGTCTTTAGCTTGGGCAAACAGAAATTCGATGAGCTCGCGGATGCCTGTGAAGGCGAGCGGAGGAAAGCTCAGCGCTTCAGCAACAAGGACGGACAGACTCTCGAGGTTGTCTGCCTCGGAGGTTTGGCGGCACTCGTAATAGACCGTTGCGACGTCCGACAAATCGGTTAGCGCCTGCTTGATGAGCTCACTTTTTCCGACGCGACGCCTGCCGTAAATGAGAACATTGCGCTGCTCGGGTGCTTTGAGCGTTTTCTTAATACGGGCGAGCTCACGCTCCCTGCCAATAAATTCCACTTACTCGGTTCCTTCCGACTCGGTTTTATCCGAGTTAATTATATCGCATGAATCAGATTATGCTCGAGATTACTCGGACAAAACCGAGTCGGTTCTGTCCGAGTAAGTTTGAATAGTGAACCGAAGTTGTAATGTCCGCATGGCGATGACGAATATGGTTTTCATAATGACAGATATAGTTGACATTGTCTGATATATGCAATATATTTCTGTCATGTTGCAACGGATATCTGTCCATTACTACGAAAGGAACTCCATGCCGGGCAAAAAGAACCTCCGCATGAAGGCGGCGCGCGCGGCGGTTGGCCTTTCGCAAGCTGACTTGGCCGAGGCCGTGGGCGTTACGCGCCAGACCATCGGCCTGATCGAGGCGGGCGGCTACAACCCCACGCTCAATTTGTGCGTGGCAATCTGTAAAGCGCTACGCGTTACGTTGAACGACTTGTTTTGGGAAGACGAGAGCGACGTCGACCCTGACGCTCTTTAGGAGTTTGCTATGAAATTTGAAGATTTAAAACTCGTGCAAAAGTGGCGTGAATATGCCGGCCCAAAGGATGAGCGCCTGGAGGCTGAGAGCGCGAAGATCTACAAGATTGGTTTCGTGCTGCTTTCGTTTGGCATGTTGATGATATTTTTCTACCAGTTTATAGCTCGACAGGTTGCGTGGGTTCACAGCGACGCCAGTGAAATGCCGCATTGCTTTGCAACGCCGTTCGAGGCAGCCATGTATTTGTGGCTCGTTCTCGTGATGTTGATTTGCGCAGGACTGCAAACGCGGAAGGGCTATGTCGATACCAATCGTTTTGGGCAAACCGAGCATCTTCCTGTTGGATATTTCCTGCTTCTCAGCGGTCTTAGCGGCGCCTCGTTCGCGCTTGTTATTGCCGCAATGCGCTGTATCGCTGAGGCGCAGATCGTACCGCTCGAAAGCGTCTTTTGGTTGGCGAACCTGGCCACGGGCGTGTTCTGCGGTGCGACGATTTTCGCGGCCACGTTTGCTGGCCTGTGCGCAACGTTTTTCACGGCGAAAAGACGCCGTGCCAAGCTCGAGGCAGAACTCGACTCCACTGACGATAACTAATGCGCAATGGGCTGGCTCTGGGTATCCAGAACCAGCCCATTTGATGTTCGACGAGCCGAGTTGGCGTCTCTCACAAAAGTAACTAGGAGCTAGCGAGGCTTATCAGAATTGACCTCATCGGCGGTGTCGTTTTCGAGGGCCGTGCGGCGGGCGCTGTAGGCGATGAGGCCGGCGCCTGCCGCGGCGAGTGCTGCAGCGGCTGCCGTCAGGGGAGCGTTGGCATCGCCCGTGCCCGCAAGCGCGCCCGCTTTTCCGGAGCGCTTGTTAGTGCCGTGGTCCTTGCCACTGCTGGAGCTGCTTCCGCCGGAGTCGCCGCCCTTGTCAGTACCGCCGCCACTCGAGCTGCCACCGCCGTCCGCCGTCATCGGTGCATCGTGAAGCCCCGTCGTATCCGCGTTGTCGCATACGCCGACCTGAACTTCTGAGCGTTCGCATGCCGCGTCGGGCACATGAAGCTCGTGCAGTACGGCACCCAGCGCCGAGTTTGCCCCCGGTCGAATTTCCTCGAGCGTTACGGGATCGAGCGCCACCAGATTACGCGCCTTCGCATACAGCGTTACGCGTTTGCCAACTTCGTCGCTCCAACTCTCGGGAATGGCGAAGCTCATGCGGAACTGTGCCGTGCAACCCGGTGCCAGCACGGCGTTGCCGTTGTCGGCTACCAGCGGGTGCGTTGCAAAACGTGCGCCCAGCGTCTCGAGCGCGTACTTCACGTGTGCCATGTCGTTGGCCGAAGCATCCTCGGCAAGCTCCGGATCGTAGATCGATGCCATGCGTGCGTTCGCTCCGAACCCGATGGATGCGCTGGAGAACGGCTGGCTGGAGCCCTCTCGGTACAGATCGATCGTGCCGGCGGTCAGCAAGGTGTTGCCGTCGTTTCGCACCGTGACCATGAAGGATTCGCCTGCTGCTCCGGGCACCACCGCGCCCGAGGTAGCGACCGCGCCCGTCGGAGTGGCACACGCCACCAAGGGCACTTCGATGCCGTGTAGTTCTGCCTCGCTCTTCTCCGCGCTCACAATGTGCGTGGCGAGCGCGGAGAGCATGCTCCCCGACGTCAAAAATGTCGTTATCTGATCGACGGGATGGTCCAGCTCGCACATCACGAACGGCTCCGTAAACAGATCGCCTGACAAGGTGCTGGCGAAGATGCGGAAGTGCTTGCCCATCACTGCTACCGGGTTGCCTTCTTCGTCGTAGGTTTGCCCCACCTTGCCATCGGTGTTCTCTACATAGAGCACGCACCTGCCGTTGTTGCTTACGCTAAACGATGCCGGGCCACAGCCTGCGGCACCCACGGGCTGCGTTGCAAATGCCGATGCGCCTCGCGTCCAAGTAATATGCTGCAGTTGCTCGTTGACGGTAGACAAAAAGCCCGTGTGCTGCGGCCACGGCACCGCGTGGGGTACTGTGGCATCTGGCGACATAACGCCCCAGCCCGCAATGGACTGGCCGATCACGGCGTACGATGCACAGCCACAACCGCCTGCGGTCTCGTATGCAACGGGCACCACCATTTTGCCGTTGATATTCTCGGGCGCGCCGAGCTCGATGCTCGACGGTGCCTGTGGAAAGCGGAGGACCTGACGGAACGTGAGACTGTCGCCCGAAACGTCCGACCACAGGGTAAAGCACTCCAGCGCAACCTCGGCCTCGCTGCCGAGCGCCTTTTCTGCGGTGGTTCCGCGGCGGTGGAGGTAGGCGCCCGACAGGCGCCCGTCGACAAGTGTCTTGCCCACCGTGATACGTGGGCACTGCAGGCAATGGTAGCCATCCTCCTGAAGGCGGCCGCGCGAGATGCTGCGCCACGACGTGTGCGATATCACGCGAACTCCGTCGTTGCTTATGCGCAGGCGCACAACGGACAGTATGCCGGATGTGCTCGCCGTATCGAAAAGGGTGTTGTCACCGGCGGGGCGCTCGCCCGAGACCAGCAGCACGTAGGCGTCCTGGTTTCCTCTTCCGTCCGTATATTCCACCACGTCGAAGTCGTAATCGTATATGCCGTCGCACTCCACGTCGCCCTCGCCAAACCCAAGGGGAAAGTCCACAGGCGTGGGAGCGGACCACGTTCCGTTTGCCTTTGTGTGTACCACCAGGCGCGAGCGACCATTGTCGCCGTATCGCACCGAGGCGATACGGAACAGGCATTCCACGCCGGCAATCATTGCCAGCTTCATGTGGGCTTCGCTGAGCACGCCAGCAAACAGCACGTTGTCGCTCGAGGGTTTTACGCCGCCACGCTCGTCCTCCGACACGCCGGCAGAATTGGCGTTCGGGTCGGCAACGGTGTTCGTTGCCTGACCGATGTAGGTGTACTCATACATCGGCGCGGCGTTTTCGTCGTTCTCCATCAGCACGTGGACGAAATGCTCAATCTGTCCCGTGTCGTCGCTTTCTGCATCCGCCTCGAGCTCAATGCGCGTGACCGCCCGCTCCCAATCGCGCACGACAGGCGCGGCGTTTACGGCAGTGGCCTTAACCTCGGCGCGTGCGAGCAGTTCGGCGTTGGTGACGATGGTGGCCGATGCGATAAATTGCGGCACGCCGCCCGCCTCAATGTTGCCGGCCGAGCCGAAGCAGACATCCAGCGTATAAGGCGTATCTCCACCCAATGCGAGCTCAGAGCGCTGGAGCACATACTGGTCGCCATTGTTCATCGACATATTCCACGAATCGATGAGTGTGGGCCACGACCCCGACCAAGCCTTGGTGGTCCACTTGAACATTACGAACTGGAGTATCACGTCGACATCGACGTCTGCACCTACGCGCAGTCGCGGAAGCTGGTGTCCATCTGCCTTCTCGTACCCAATGAACAGCGTGAGGGATGCGGCGCCGCGCACGGCAGACGAAGCGACGCCTGCAACGCCGGCGCCAAAGGTGACGGCAAGCCCGATCTGGATGGTGAACGAGCCCGACGTGTTGGAATAGTCGAGCGAAATGTTTTTAAAAAACGCCGCGCCGCTGCCGTGCGTGTGGGCACCCACGGCGAGCGCCAGTTTTGCCAGCACCCAGGGATTGACGTTTAGGAAAAATGGCACCGGTCCTAGGGTAAACTGCTCGGTCCAATTGAGGTCGGTTCTTACCTGGAAGAGGGCCTTAATATTGCCGTATGCGGGGTCGTTGTTGTTACCCCAGGTTTTGCCCACCCAATCGTAGGCGAGCGAGCCGTACAGCTGTGTGGCGATATCCATCGTGAACAGCGGCGTGCAATGGTGGCGAAGGAGCTTGGTGTTTCTTGGATCGGTGCCCGATCCGGCACTCATACTCTTGTACTGATTCCACTTCCCCTCCATCTCGTCGAGGTAGCGGTTTGCCTGCTTGGCGCCCGACTCGCGCGGCGATTTCTTCCAGTATTCCGGATCAGGGTTGCCCGAATCGTTCATATAGCTGGCTGGTTTGTATCCTCCGCCAAACAGTACGTACCCGGCAAACGAGAAATCGAACAAAATGGGGAACGAGGGCATCCAGCACGTGAACTTATTGCCGCCGATGCCGGGAAACGCCGCCGGAAAATCAAACGGAGTGATCTCTTGGTCCATGGTGGTGGGAATGATGGTGGTCGAGCCTGATTCCGCCTTTGCGGCCGGCGCGGTGACAACGGCCATGGGGGAGGAGAGCGTGTAGGTTTTGCCCTGATAGTCGAGGACAAAGCGCAGCTTGCACCCTTCTTCCAGAAGGCCCGATGCCGCATCGAGGAACTTGTCTTCGAGTGTGAACGTTGCCAGATTATCCGCGCCCGATGCGCTGGCCTTGACTTGGCCAATCTGCGTGACGGTTTCGGGTGAGTTGCCCGCGGCAGGTATTACCTTGTTGATGTGCAGCGTTGCCTGTCCACCCTGTGGCAGATGAGCCTGCACAGTGAAAGCGTGCGTGTCAGGCTGCTCGTTTGCAGTGTCGTCCTTCGGCATTGCCATGAATGTGGCGTCGGCGTACTGGATGTCCCAATCGTCGAATGTGAGCTGGCGAAAGTACGGCTCGCCGTCGGAAAGCGGACGCGTGGGCGCGGTTATGGCGGTGCCACCCTGGATACGCGCGAGGGGAATCTCGACATCGCGGTAGCCTGCCATGCTAATGGAGATGCCGCCGTTAAAGTCGTACGCGTCGAGAAGCGTTGCCTCGTCCACGTAGCCTTCTGAAAGAGGGGCGACCTCAAAGATGGCCGTGCCTTCGTCATCGGTCGTGGCGGTGAGCTGCTTGCCTGCGGCGTAGCGCGACGTGAGCGTGACCTTGGCGCCTGCGATGGGCGTATTCTTGTTGGCGACGTCGACCACGACCACACCAAACATGGTGCGCGAGAGAACGAGCACCCTGAAAGGGTCTTTTTCGTCGGCATAGGCTTCGGTGGGCGCGAACGGCAATATGAAGGCGTTTGCGCTTCCCGGCACGCGCGGCAACATAATGCTCGCCAGCGAGGACGCTCCGGCAACAAGTAACGAACGGCGATCAAGCATCTTTGGCTCCCATCCCGCAGGCATCGGTGGAAATAATCCAATTTTGCGAGAAGGCGTCACGTGGCGGTAGTGCCGTTCAAGGGTCAAAATGTCCAAATTAATCGAGCGAAGCGCCGGGTTCCGGAACGCGTTCGATGCGCTTGGCAGCCCGGTCGCTAACGCAACATATGCGCGACCAGCTCGGCGCGAGTTCCGATACCAAGCTTGGCATACACTCCTGATAGGCGGTTTTTGACAGTACCCGGCGATACTTCCATATGGCGAGCGATTTCGGCGTTGGTCCATCCGCGGCAGGCGAGCATGGCCATGGTGAACTCTGTGGTCGTCAGGTCGTCAGCCACGTCCTCGCCCGAATCGGGGTTGTGGATGCGCCGCCAGCCGTAGCTGAATCGATACGTAATCTCGATGATGCGTGCGAAATCGTTAGGGTATTGCGATTTTAGACATGCCTCGATGAGCCCCTGCAAAAGGCCGTGGTGCTCGCCAATGAGCTCGATAAGGCCGTCGGGGCGCGCAATGTCCCAAGCAGCTCCGAAGTGCGTTTTTGCGGCGTCGATGTCCTTGAGGCTCATGCATGCCATGGAAGCTGCCAGGTGCAGGAATAGTTCCGAGATCGGATAGCTTCCCTGTTTCATAATCAGGGCGTTTTCCGCCATGCCTAGGCTGCGGCCGTATTCGCCGCGCAGATACAAGGCGTGCGCCATCACGTAGCTGGCAAACAGGCGCAGGCCTTCGGGCAGATGCGCCGCAAGTGGATAAAACTCTTCGGCGGAATACGGGGAACGCAAGTGCAGCAGGACGCTCGCGGCCGAGGCGAACAGGATATGTGTGGCGTGGACGGAGGGCGACTCCTCGTCAGTTGGCGTATCGAGGATGCCCGCAAGGCACCGGCGGGTGTCGGCGATACGGTTGAGCGACAGGCTGGCGTATCCGCAGATAAAGCATGCGGAATAGCGCAGTGCGGGATCGGTGGCGTCAAGATAGGGGCGCGCCGTCTTGGCGGCGAGGGCGGCCTGTCCGCGAAAGTACAGCGCTTCTGCCGTGGCGATGGCGCGCGAATCGGGGTCGGAAATGCCTGCAACCGCAGCGTCAATCTGCCCCGGCACAAAGGCGGTGCACATCAACGGCATGGGAACGCATGGGTGGCCATCGCAGTCCATCTTCCATCTCCCAACAGCTGGCAACAATGCAGCAATTGTACTCCTGTTGCTCGGGACTCCTTTCGTTTTACTGTTCGGTTGACGCTGCGGATCGTTTTGGAAGGCTTACGAGCATGGTGGTCCCGTTCTCGGAACTTGCTTCGACCTCTACCGTGCCACCGTGAAGCGCTGCAATCTCCCAAACGAGCGCTAGTCCGAGTCCTGCGCCGCCGTATACCCTACTGCGGGATTTATCCAGGCGAAAGAACGGTTGGAAGATGCTCTCACGGTACTGCTTGGGTATTCCCGGGCCCTCATCTTTGACTCGTAGGAGCACGTGGCTGTCGCTGTCGCTGATGGAGACGTTGGCAGTCGAGCCGGAGTGGCTGTAACGGATGGCATTTTCGACCAGGTTAAACACCAGCCGATAGAGGAGCGCATCGTTCCCGATTACTAAAGCGTCTCCAGCACAATTGAGGGCTATGCCCTTATTTTCGGCAAGTGGCGCAAGGTCGGTGAGGACCTCTTCGGACAAGGGGCCAAGTTCCACATCGTCCTCGCAAGGAACGCTGCGGAGCTCACTCATCTCGAGCAATACCTTGGCCATTCGAGACATGCGCTCGGTTTGTTCTTGTAACAGGCCGAGCAGTTCGGCCGTTTCGGGTTGCAAACCGGGGTGCTCGGAGATGAATAGTTCAATCTGTGCTTGCATAAGGGCGAGCGGGGTGCGCAGCTCGTGTGCGGCGTTGCCGGTAAACTGACGCTGTGCAGAGAACCCTTCGCCAAGACGGGCGATCATGTCGTTGAAAGAGGCGCTGCATCGTTGTAGCTCGGTGGGCACATCTTCACTGAGTCTGATTTCGCTTAGGTTGTCAGGCTGCACACGCTCAACCTGGGCTGCAAAAGCCCGTAGCGGTTTGAGTGCACGGCCGCTCACAAAGTATGCCAGCGCGCCGCCAAGGAGTGTGACTCCAGCCGTGATGTACCAGGCTGTCGTGCCAAAAGACTCTTGCGCGTCGTTTACGACGATCGTGACCTTGTCATCGAGGGCCGCTTTCGTTGGGTCGAACGCCCAGAGCGAATCTTCGCCGGTTGCGTTAAAGGCCGAGATGTCGCTGCCGATGGCATCCATGTAGCGCATGCCCGTATAGCCGACCAGACAGTTCGTCAGCACGCACGCCGCACACGTCAGTAGTGCCGTCATGATCGTTATGCGCCATTGCAGCGAAAGCCCTTTCATTCGCCATCCTCCATAACGTAGCCCTCTCCAATCCGATTGCGAATCGGGTCGTATCCCAAAGCGCTGCGTAGCTTTTTGCGGAGCGACGAGATGTGAACGCGGGTTGCGTTGCTAAAGCTGTTCACGGTGCTATCCCAAACGTGCTCGATAAGCTCCTCTTGGCTTACCGGTCGCCCCTGATTAAGCATCAGGTATTCCAAGATTCCCGTTTCCTTGCGTGTAAGAGATAAGGCCTCGCTGCCCACGGAAGCGATGCGCGCCTTGGTGTCAAAGCTGAGTTTTCCGCAGGTTAATACTATGTCGCTTTGTGCGAAGCGCCTGAGGGTAAGGCTGCGGATCCTTGCTGCAAGTTCGTCCAGATGAAACGGCTTGGTGAGGTAATCGTTGGCGCCGGCATCGAGTCCGTCGACTTTATCGGATACTTCGCCACGCGCGGACAGAATCAGTACCTTGGTCTCGCAATCGGTTTTCCTAAGTTCCCTGAGCACGGTCATGCCGTCGACATGGGGAAGATTGAGGTCGAGTACCACGAGGTCAAAGACTTCGATGCCCAGCAGGTCGAGCGCCTCCCGTCCATCGTGACAGCAGTCGACGCTGTACGCCAAGTTTCGCAAGCTGCGCGCGATTGCATCGCACAGTGCTCGCTCGTCTTCGACGGTCAAAATACGCATAACAGTCTCCTTGCACATTCCAAATCGCGCTTAACACGGATTTTATAGCCGATATGGTCCAATGGTCGCGTAACGAAAGGAGTGGTCAGGTTGTTCAAAGCGGTAAAGCCCGTGGTACAGGTCGCTTTGTTGATCGTCGGAATTGCCATGGTGTGCTTTGGTGTTATGCGTGGCGAGGCGGATGCCGTGCTGGCCAAAGCGATTAGGCTGTGCTTGGAGTGTATCGGAATTGGATAAAAGAGAAAACACTGCGTCGCATGTTTTGGCCCGATTTCGCGGATTCATTCAGGCGGCGGCGACGCTGGTCACCAACATTCACCTGCCAAACTTTGCCAAAGGCGGCATCTATCAGGGCGCGGGAAAAACAGTCTGCGTACCTGGACTTAATTGCTATTCGTGCCCCGCGGCATCGGGTGCGTGCCCCATCGGGTCGTTCCAGTCGGTGGTAGGTTCATCCAAGTTCAACTTTTCTTACTATGTTACCGGTACGCTCATTTTGCTCGGCGTGCTGCTGGGACGCTTTGTATGCGGCTTTCTGTGCCCGTTTGGCTGGCTGCAGGAGCTGCTTCATAAGATTCCCGGCAAAAAGTTCTCCACGAAAAAGCTCAAGCCGCTCACGTACATCAAGTACGTCGTGCTGCTGTTTGCCGTGGTGCTGCTGCCCGTCTTGGTGGTTAACGACGTGGGCATGGGCGACCCGTTCTTTTGTAAGTACATCTGTCCACAGGGTGTGCTCGAGGGCGCCATTCCGCTGGCCATTGCCGACGCCGGCATTCGATCTGCGCTGGGGCAGCTCTTTACCTGGAAACTTGCCGTTCTCATTGCCGTGGTAGTGCTGAGCGTTTTGTTCTATCGCCCCTTCTGCAAATGGATTTGTCCACTTGGCGCATTCTATGCGCTCATGAATAGGGTGTCCCTACTGGGGATTCGGGTTGACGCATGCAAATGTGTCTCGTGCGGCAAGTGTTCAAGGGTTTGTCAGATGGACGTTGATGTGGTCCGCGCGCCCAATCATGCCGAATGTATCCGGTGCGGAAAGTGCATCGGGGCCTGTCCTGTCGATGCCATCAGCTATCGCTATGGCCTGGATGTGTCGGCGGAAAAGCTTCCCTTGACCGCCGATAAAAAGTAAACAAGCTTCGACAAAACGGAGGAATGACTATGAAGCTTTCTAAGATTGCGGCCCTGTTTATGGTGCCGGTATTGGCCTTGTGCCTTGTGGCATGTTCGGCGCCCGGTGGCAATGTGAGCGAATCTGCGAGCTCCGATCCTAAGATCGCAGAACTCACTGCGCAGAAGCCGGCCAATGCCGACGAGGCCGCCGAGCTGTATGCGAAGCTCATGCAGAAGGAGAACGAGATCTTTTCGAGTGATAACGCGCTGTGGGAAAAGGTATTCAATGCGGCAAATAAAGACTCGACAATGATTGAGGACGGCAGCAATTACGGCGATTTCTTGCTCAAGACCATCGACGGCGCCAAGGATGAGTTTACGGCGGATGAGCTTAAGACGCTCAAGGCCGGTGCGCAGCAGATCAAGGAAATCGAGGACAAGCTCGAGAGCTTGGAGAAGGAGTTCCCCGGCTGTGGAAGCACGCCGAGCGCAGGCGAGAGCGTCGACGCTTCGACCGCTGGCATGACGGCTGGTGCCAATGCTTCGAGCGAGGCGACGAAGTTCCCCAGCTTTACGGGCAAGGACCTGGACGGCAACGACGTGAGCAGCGACGAGCTGTTCTCTAAGAACAAGGTTACCGTCATGAACTTCTGGTTCACCACTTGCAAGCCGTGCGTGGGTGAGTTGGGCGATCTTGAGAAACTGAATCAGGAGCTTGCCGAGAAGGGCGGCCAGGTCGTGGGCGTCAATTCCTTTACGCTCGATGGCAACAAGGGCGAGATTGCAGATGCCAAGGACGTGCTGAGCAAGAAGGGCGTGACATATAAGAACATCTGGTTCAAGTCGGATAGCGAGGCCGGTAAGTTTACGTCAAATTTGTTCTCGTTCCCGACAACGTATGTCATCGATCAGAATGGCAACATCGTAGGGGATCCAATCGTGGGAGCCATCAGCTCCGCCGAGCAGCGCGCAGCACTCGACAAGCTTATCGACCAGGCGATTGCGAATAGCGAGCAGTAGAAAACGCGTAAAGCATGGCGAAGATCGTGCGCCGCTGCGCGAAGTAGTCCGCTACCTTTCAAGATAAACTCCACCATATAGAGGTCCCGCTCGGGACCTCTTCTTTTGGGCGCCGTCCCGTTCGTTTTTTGGCACGCTTCGTTACATTCCTCACTGGCTCCGGCAAAAAATGGGGATAGAGTAGGACAAACGCGTCGAATACGAACGACGGGGGAGAGCGGGCAAGTGCGCCCGCGTGGGAGAGGTTGCCGTCCATGTTGGAGCTCAAAGGTATTTGCAAAAGGTACGTTACGCAGTCGTTTACGCAGGTGGCGCTCGACAGCGTAAGCCTGTCTTTTCGCGATAACGAGTTCGTGGCCATTCTGGGACCTTCGGGGTCGGGTAAAACCACGATGCTCAACGTTATCGGTGGGCTCGATCATTTCGATTCCGGCGACCTGCTGATCGACGGTATTTCGACCAAGGATTTTCACGATCGCGATTGGGATGCCTATCGCAACAACCGCATCGGCTTTGTGTTCCAGAGCTATAATCTCATTCCGCATCAGACCATTTTGGAAAACGTGGAGCTGGCGCTCACGCTTACGGGCGTGGGGCATGCCGAGCGCCGCCAGCGTGCGCGCGAGGCGTTGGAGAAAGTTGGCCTGGGCGAGCACGTGAACAAGCGCCCGAGCCAGCTTTCGGGCGGACAGATGCAGCGCGTGGCCATTGCCCGCGCCCTGATCAACGATCCCGAGATTGTGCTGGCAGACGAGCCGACCGGCGCTTTGGATTCAACGACATCCGTACAGGTCATGGACCTGCTCAAGGACGTGGCGCGCGACCGCCTGGTCATCATGGTCACGCACAATCCCGAGTTGGCGTACCAATATGCCACGCGCATCGTCAATCTGACGGACGGCAAGATCACCGACGATTCCGATCCCTTCGATGCTGCCAAGGCCACGCGTCGCGAGGCAAAGCCTACGCGCAAAACCTCGATGAGCTTTGTGACGGCGCTGGGGCTTTCTGCCCGAAACCTCATGACCAAGAAGGGCCGCACGGCCATGACTGCCTTTGCGGGCTCGATTGGCATTATCGGTATCGCGGCGATTCTGGCGCTGTCCAACGGCGTAAACGGCTACATCAAAAAGGTCGAGGAGGATACGCTCTCGAGCTACCCGCTCACCATTTCCAAGCAGGATTACGACCTGTCGTCCATGATGGGCGGGCAGGGAACTGCGGATGATGGCTCGTCTGAAAACGTGGATTCGTCCGACGACAGTGCCGGCGGCAAGGCTCAGGGAACCGATAAGATTCCTGTGGTCACGGCCGTAAAGGATATGTTTGCGAGCGTTAAGTCCAACGACATGACGAGCTTTAAGGCATGGCTTGACGACGGCGGCGACGGCATCGACAAAGAGGTCAACGCCATCCAGTACGGCTACGGTGTGACGCCGGTTGTCTATCGTGCGGGTAAGGGTGACGAGAAACCCGTTCGGCTTGTTCCCAACGCCATGACCGAGGCCATGAGCGGAGGCGCGAGCTCGGCGGCAACGGTGAGCATGGAATCCATGGGAACCTCGGTCTTTAACGAGATGATCGACGACCAGAGCCTGCTCGACAGCCAGTACGATGTCGTCGCCGGTCATTGGCCCACGTCCGCCAACGAAGCCGTAATGGTGCTTTCGAGCCGCGGCACGGTGGGCGACTACACGCTCTACAGCATCGGTGCGCTGGATATCAATGAGCTTAACGATCTGGTAAACAGCGCTATGACGGCTGACGGTGGGGTCGAAACGCCCGAGACCGGCACCGACTTTACCTACGACGATGCGCTGTCTACCACGTTTAAGGTGCTGTCGCCGGCCGATGCGTATCGCAAAAACGAAGAGACCGGCATGTGGACTGACATGTCTGACGATGCCGACTTTATGACGGCCAAGGTTGCCGACGGTATTGACGTGCGCATTGTGGGCGTGGTGCGACCTAACGAGACGGCCAACGCGAGCGCATTGACCCCGGGCATTGCCTATACGCATGCACTGACTCGCCAGCTTATGGAGCGCGCCGCCGATTCGCAGATTGTGCAGGAGCAGCTTGCCCACCCCGAGACGGATGTCTTTACGGGCAAATCTTTCGATGAACTGCAGGGCGAGGCAAAACAGGGCGTGGATCTGGGCAGTATGTTCAGTGTGGACGAGGCGGCGCTCAAGAGCGCATTCTCGTTCGATACGTCTGCACTCTCGGGTGCAGGCGGCGGTATGGACCTGTCGGGTCTTGACTTGTCCGGGTTGGATATCGACCTTTCGGGTGTTGGGAAGGACATCGACTTCAGCGACATCATGGCAAAAGCGCCAACCCCAGATCTCTCGGGTATCTTTGACGGTCTGGAACTCACGCCCGAGCAAATGCAGCAGGTGGGAACGCTTGCCAACCAGCTGTTTGAGGGATTTTTGCAGTCTGATCAGTTTAAGGCGTTGACGCCCGATGATCTTAAGGACGCGTCAAAGCTCGCCGCCGCATTCTCGACGTATCTTGAGAATGATGCCGCAGCCCAGCAATACCTGGCTCAGCTCAAGGCACTCGGTGGCGATGCCCTGGTCGAGCGTCTGCAGCGGGCGATGAGCGACTATGTGCAAAAGCAGCTGGCTCCGTATCTGCAGCAGGCTATGGATCAGGTGATGAAGGCAATCAGCGAGCAGATAGCGTCGACGGTATCATCCCAGCTCAAGGCGGGCGCGGCAGGGCTTATGGACCAGATGGCGACGCAGATGTCTTCGAGTTTTGCTAACCTGGCGAGCGCCATGCGCGTGGATGCGAGTGCCTTTGCTCGTGCTATCCATTTCAACATGGACGCCGAGGACCTGAGCTCGCTCATGATGAGCTATGCCAAGGCGTCGAAGCTCACCTACGACAACAATCTGACCACGTTGGGCTATGCGGACGAGGCAGACCCCATCTCGGTCAAGATTTTCCCGCGCGACTTTGAGGCCAAGGAGCGCGTGCTCGATCACATCGACGCGTACAACAAGCAGGTCAAAGCCTCTGGCCACGATGAACAGGCAATCTCATACACCGACTACATGGGCATCATCATGGGCTCGGTGACCGACATCGTGAACACCATCAGCTTGGTGCTCATCGCATTCGTGAGTATCAGCCTGGTGGTGAGCTCCATCATGATCGGCATCATCACGTACATCAGCGTGCTGGAGCGCAAAAAGGAGATTGGCATTCTGCGTGCGATTGGCGCGTCGAAGCGTAACGTGGCAAACGTGTTCAACGCCGAGACCTTTATCGAGGGCCTCATTGCCGGCGTCTTTGCTGTTGTCGTCGTGGTGGCCGTGAGCTTCCCGGTCAATGCTTGGGCGCTTGCGGCCAAACAGGTCCCCAACCTAATGAGTCTGCCCGTGCAGGATGCGCTGGTGCTCATTGCAATTTCGGTGCTGCTGACGGTCGTTGCTGGCCTGCTGCCGGCCCGTAGCGCGTCCAGGAAGGATCCCGTGGAGGCCCTGCGCTCCGAATAATGTGACAAAGGGGCAGTCCCTTTGCCACGTTCGTTGATATGAGAGAAGAGTAGATGATTCTATCGTTGGCCCCTATGGAGGGGATTACCGGGCATGTGTTCCGTCGCGTGCATGCGGAGTGCTTCGGCGCGCTCGATTGCTATTACACGCCGTTTTTGCCGCCGCCGCGGGTGGGAAACCGCTTTGGCGGCAAGGCGTTTAAGGAGATTGATCCTGCCAATAACCAGGGGCTCAACGTGGTGCCTCAGCTGATGTCCAAGAACGCGGACGAGTTTGTGTGGGCGGCACAGGTGCTCGCCGACATGGGCTACCGCGAGGTCAATCTCAACTTGGGTTGCCCTTCGGGAACGGTTGTCGCCAAGGGCAAGGGCTCGGGTTTCTTGCGCAATCTCGACGAGCTCGAGGCGTTCTTAAGCGATGTGTGCGAGCGGTCGCCGTTGCCGGTATCGGTAAAGACCAGGCTGGGGTTGGAACGCGATGACGAGTATGAACGTGTGCTCGATCTGTATTGCCGCATGCCGTTGGCAGAGCTGATTGTGCACCCGCGCGTACAGAAGGACCGCTATACGGGCTCGCCGCGCAAAGAGTTTTATGGCGAGACGCTGGAGCGTGCGCCGTTCCCCGTGGCCTATAACGGTGACATTTTTGATCTTGAGGATATGGACGCGCTGGTGGAGGCCTATCCCGGCACGCGCCATGTGATGTTGGGGCGTGGCCTGCTCGCGAACCCCGCTCTGGCTCGCATGGTCAAGGGCGGCCCTGCTGCAACGGCTGCTGAGCTGCAGCGCTTCCACGACACGCTGTTTGCGGCATATGCAGAAGAGATTGGCGGCAATGCGGTCTTCCGCATGAAGGAGTGGTGGTTCTACGCCAAGTGCGCTTTCGCTGATCCCGCTACCGTCCACAAGATCGTACGCAAGACCAAAAAGGTCGACGAATACCGCGCTGCCGTCGAGCGCGTCTTTCGTGAACAGCCGCTTGCACCCACAGCTCGCTTCCACGGCTAACTAGTCATCGGGGGCGTTCTTTAACGACTAGTCATTTATGAACGTCCCCAATGACTATGTTGCACTAGAGCAGGTTTTCCTGCACCCATGCGATGATGTCGCTTGACTCGTAGAGCGGCTTGCCGTCGATGAACAAGCAGGGAACCTGGCGTTTTCCGCCGACGGCGATGAGTGTCTGCTCGGCTTCGGTATCGGTCGAGATATTGCGTTCGGGAATGGTCACGCTGCTATCGGCCAAAAAGCGCTTGACCTTTATGCAATACGGGCAGCCGGTCATAACGTAGAGCACGAGCTCATGATCAGTAGCCATGGGTCTCCAATCGGTTGAGGTTTCGATTGAAATACCCAAAGCCGCCGCGGTCTATGCACGCGTCAACGACGACTCAATGGCCTGTACCAGAAACGCCGTGGCTCCGGTGCCGCAGGGCTTGTCGTAGTAGTCAACAAAGCGCTGGTCGGCAAGATAGCCGTGGGCGAGGCCCAGGTATGCTTCGTCTTGGGGCTCGCATCCCCAGTTGAGAGCAATCCAGCGACGATGCATCGCGACAAGCTTACGAGCCTCGTTGCTCTCTGGGTCGCCAATGCCCATGGCAATCGAGAGCTGGCCCAGAATAGCGCGTTCAAGTTCCTTCATGTCGTTCCATGTCTCGGGGTCCATGTCCAGCAACGCTTCGTTTGCTGCATCGATAGCCTCATCGCCGTAGCGCGCCCGCGCCTCGGCACCGTAGCGCGCCTCGTTTTCCTGCACGGTGCGCCAGCGCTCCAGTTGCGGCAGGACGGCGCCCATGAGCGAGACGGCTTCGTCGAGCGACATGCCGGTGTTTTGTGCCAGGCGCGGGGCACAATCCTCAATCATTGCCTCCATGGTGGTGTCATAGGTGTACTTGCCGTGGTCGTAGCACCACTTGCAGTAATGATCGGTCGCGGTGCCCGTGGCATCGGTGCCGCAGTCGTCGGGCGTGAGTATCATGCCGCAGCTCTGGCAATAGTGCTCAGGCATTTCGAGCAGGTGGGACAGCGGTTCTCCGGTTACGGCGGCGATGAGCTTCATCATGTCGATGCCCGGTGTGACCTCGCCGCGCTCCCACCGGCTGATGGCCTGGCGTGTGACGAAGAGCTTAGCGGCAAGCTGCTCTTGGGTAAGGTGATGGGCGCGACGGACAGCAATGAGCTTTTCTGCAAAGGCCATAGCGGCTCCTTTCTGCTGGTTGATGGCTTAAGCATACGCGGCGGCAGGCGCCCTTCCAAGCAACCGTTGGTTGCACGACGGGGGACCGCGGCGAAGAATTGCGCGCAACGCCCCACGCCTCCATGCCGTACAATGACCGGCATGGAACCTATCGCACGCATACATACCGACCTGCCGCAGAAGTTCGGCATTCCGCGCAACAGCTTTTTGGCGCCTCATCTGCAGGGACGCATCGTTTTTGAGCCGGAATTTGCCTCCAATGCAGCGGTTGAGGGTCTGGACTCCTTCTCTCACCTATGGCTGCTGTGGCGCTTCGAAAACGGTACGCCCGGCGGCACGGCTAAGGACATAGCCGCCGATGCCAAAACGCAGGACAGGTCCGGCGCCAACGCAAAATGGTCGAAAACCGTGCGTCCGCCGCGTCTGGGTGGAGCCGAACGTGTGGGCGTGTTTGCCACGCGCAGTCCGTTTCGCCCTAATCCCATTGGGCTTACCTGCGTCAAGCTCGATCGCGTCGAGCTTACCGACGACGGCCCCATCATCCATGTGCTGGGGGCCGATCTGCGCGACGGCACGCCCATCTACGACATTAAGCCCTACATTCCGTTTGCGGACTGCCACCCGGATGCAACGGGCGGCTGGATTGAGGATGCTCCGTGGCAAGAGCTCGATGTTGAGTTTCCGCAGGCGCTGCAGGATATGGTCTCGCCCGCAAAGCTCCCCGGCTTGGTCGAGGTCCTTCGCCAAGACCCGCGCCGCGCAGGCAGCAAGTACGAGCCAAACCGCGTCTATCACCTGGCCTTTGCCGGGCTCGACATATCTTTTACGGTCGATAAAACCCAGCTAACCGTGGTCGCCGTCAACGACGCGCAAGACTAACCAGCCATTCGTCCGCACCCGTCAAATTAAGCGCCAAACCCCGCGCCAAAACCGCCCACGCTGGTGGACAATAACGCCTACCAAAACAATCACTTTGTACGGGAGCTCAGCATGAAATACGACTTTAGCTCGCTTATCGACCGCCACGGCATGGACTCTATCGCTGTTGACTCTTGGGGTGAGATCCCCGGTATGGCCCCGAACGCACCCGACGAGGGCTTCGACCGCATCCCCATGTGGGTGGCCGATATGAATTTTGCCACGGTGCCCACGGTCCAGGAGCACATCATTCAGCGTGCCCAGCACCCCATGTTTGGCTATTTCAATCCGCGCCCCGAGTATTTCGACCGCATCATCGAATGGCAGAGCCGCCGCAACGGCGTTGAGGGCTTGGCACCTGAGCATATCGGCTACGAAAACGGCGTGCTGGGCGGTGTCGTGTCGACGCTGCGCGCGTATGTCCAACCAGGCGATGCGGTGCTGGTCCACAGCCCTACCTACATCGGCTTTACCAAGTCCATTGAGGCCGCGGGCTATCGCATTGTCCACAGCCCGCTTAAGTTCGACGACCAGGGCGTGTGGCGTATGGACTTTGAGGACATGGAGCACAAGCTCGCCCAAAACCACATCCATGCCGCGGTGTTCTGCTCGCCGCACAATCCCTGCGGCCGCGTATGGGAGCGCGACGAGATTGAGCGCGCCATGGACATCTATCGCCAGCACGATTGCGTGGTGATCTCGGACGAGATTTGGTCCGATATCATCCTGCCGGGGCACAAGCACATCCCGACGCAGTCGGTGAGCGAGGATGCCCGCATGCGCACGGTTGCCCTCTATGCGCCGAGCAAGACGTTCAACCTGGCGGGTCTGGTCGGCAGCTACCACATTGTCTACAACGAGACGCTGCGCGACCGCATGTGCACCGTGTCCAACAAGACCCACTACAACGAAATGAATGTCCTCTCCATGCATGCGCTTATCGGTGCCTACCAGCCGCAGGGCTACGAGTGGGTGGACGAGCTCAACCAGGTGCTTGCCGGCAATATCGAGTACTTCTGCACGTATGCAGAAAAACACTGGAAGGGCGTCGCGTTTTCACGTCCGCAGGGCACGTACATGGTGTTTATTGACTGCACCGAGTGGTGCCGCGAGCATGGCCGCGATATTCAGTGGCTGCTCGACGAGGGGGCGCGCGTGGGCGTGGGGTATCAGGACGGCCGCCCGTTCCATGGACCCTGCCACATTCGCGTGAATCTGGCGCTGCCGCTTTCGCGCGTGAGGGAAGCGTGCGACCGCCTGGACCGCTACGTTTTTAATGCACGGTAAGTGTGCGCTGCATGCGGGGCCTTCTGCCAAGTCGGCTAGAAGGCCCCGCATGGTAGAACGTCTGTAACCATTGGGCACTCGAGTGGTTTCGTTTGCTATTATCTTTAACCATTTCAGTCTGTAAACATGTAAACAGGATCGTCTGGAGCTCGATGAAAAGACCCCGTCGCTCGGTTGCCATTTCGTTGTTTGTCGCGCTTGCGGTGGCGTGCGCCTTTGCCGTAGCGATAGCCGGCTGTTCCGGGTCGAATGACGGAGCCTCGACGTCTGCATTAGAAGGTCTGGATGCCTCGCAGGCCAAAGACGACGACCTTAAGACGCTCAACGTCGGAAGCGACCTCTACCCACCGTTTGTGTATACCGACGAGTACGGCGATATTGTTGGCCTGGATGTCGAGATATTGACCGAGGCGTTGGCCCGCATTGGTTACAAGCCAAAATACCAGCTGATCGACTGGGAAAAGAAGAACGAACTGCTGGCGAGCGGCGAGCTCGATTGTGTTATGGGTAGCTTTAGCATGACGGGTCGCGAAAACGAGTATCGTTGGGCCGGCCCGTACCTTGCGAGCCGCCAGGTGGTCGCGGTCGATCCCCAGAGCGATATCTACACGCTTGCCGATCTTGAGGATAAGATCGTGGCGGTTCAGTCCACCACCAAGCCCGAGGGCATTTTGCTCAATCGCACAAATGAAAGCGTTCCGCAGATCAAGGAACTCTACTGCTTTTCGGACCGTTCATGCCTGAACCCGGCGCTCGTCGAAGGCCTGGTCCACGCCATCGCCGCGCATGAGTCCTTGCTGCTCACCTACGAAAAAGACTATGGCGTAACGTATCGCATTTTGGATGAGCCGCTGCTAGAGGTTGGTTTGGGCACCGCTTTCGATATCAACGATATGCGCGGCATCGACGTCAAGCTCACTCATGCCTACCAAGAAATGCTTGCCGATGGCACCATGGAACGCCTGGTGTCAAAGTACTTCGATGACCCTTCGCCATTTTTGAATGTGGAGGGTCTGTCATGATCGATGCGCCTGACCACGCCGTAGAGGAGCGGGGCAATCGTTCGGCAGGGGCATGGCTCCTTGTCGCTCTGCTGGGGATAGTGCTCTCGGTTGCTGCCGGCATGATGAGCTACGGTTACATGACGGCCCAAGCCGAGCAGCGCTTTGCCGACGTTGTCGATTACGTGGCGACGCAGAGCCTTTCCTACGATGCATTCAATAGCGCCTATACGACCAAAAACCTGATACGCGTTATGGAGATTGCCGGAGAGGCAGCGCGCGATATGGAGCGCGACGGTTCGGTGGATAACGCCATGTTGGAGCAATATGCTGACCAGTTCAACGTGAGTGCACTGATCGTGACGGACGCATCGGGCAATTTGGTGTCCGAGTCCTCGACGGATGGCGTGGGCTACGAGTCGCTCGCTACGTATCTCAAGGAAGCACCCGTGCTGGAGGTGGCAGCCCATCCGCTTAAGTCCTATACCGCCCGCATTACGCTTTCGGATGATTCGGTCGCAGACATTGGCTGCGTAATCCGGCAGGATGACGAGGGCATCGTTGTCGCAGTAAGGCATCAGAGCGCGAAGGCAGTTGCAAGCAATACGCTCAAACTGCAGAGCTTGCTTGATGGCTATGAAACCATCGATAGCGGCAATATCGTGATCGAAAGCGACGGCAAGGTCGTTGCGACCAATGCCGTTGAACCCACCGTATTGGGCGTGTTCGATCTGCCTGCGACGGATGTCTTCATTGTCGACGGTATTAAGGATCGATGCCTGGCTGGTAAGGTCAGATTGGTTAACGCCGACGGCGAGTGGTATTTGGGCACATTTGGAAAAGCGCACAAATTCTATGTGTACACCTATGCCTCGGCGCAGCGCTACTTTGAGGTCGCCGCGGCTGTTGCCGCCGGCGTGCTGGTGCTCTACGGCGGTGTTATAGCCGTTGTTGTGACGGTGCGTCGCCGCGCTGATCGTCGACGTTTGACGGACTTGCTGCAGCAGGAGCGCGACTATGGCGACAAGCTGGCAAAGGCGGCGCGTGAGGCCTCGTCTGCCAACTCGGCAAAGACGGAGTTTCTGCGTCGCATGAGCCACGATCTGCGCACGCCCATCAACGGCATTCGCGGCATGGTCGAGGTCGGCGATGCCAATGCGGACGATCTGCAAAAGCAGACCGAGTGCCGCTCAAAAATCTGGACAGCATCGGGACTGCTGCTCGACCTTGCCAACGAGGCCCTGGATATGAGTCGCCTGGAGAGCGGGCAGGTCGACCTGGAGCTTGTTTCCACAAACTTGGCGACCCTCAACCACGAGGTGCGCGATATTCTGGAGCGCCAGGCCGAGGAGCGTCTGGTGACAATTATCTGCGACCAGCAGACCCTTAATCATCCCTATGCTCGGGTGAGCGTGACGCACCTCAAGCGCTTGTTGCTCAATATTGCCGGCAATGCCGTCAAGTACAACCGCCAGGGCGGCTATGTTCGCCTGGTGTGCCGCGAGGTGGAGCCAGCGGATGGCGTCCCCGTCTATGAATACACGATCGCCGACAACGGTATTGGCATGAGCGAGGAGTTCCAACAGCACCTCTACGAGCCGTTTTGCCGCGAGGAGCAACAGGTGGAAGGCGCTTCATCGGGAACTGGCCTGGGCGCGCCTATCGCAAAACAGTTGGTCGAGCTTATGGGCGGAACCATGAGCTTTACGAGCGTCTTGGGGCAGGGGACGACGTTTACCATCCGCCTGCCGTTTGAGAAATGCAAGCGCTCCGAGATTCCTCAGGCAGTTCGCGCGGATGCGGGCGATGGCGATGCGCTCCAGGGCTTGCACGTTTTGCTCGTAGAGGATAACGATCTGAATGCCGAGATCGCGCAGTTTACGCTCAGCCGTGCCGGTGCCGTCGTGACGCATGCTAAGGATGGCGAGTCTGCCGTTGAGGCGTTTGCCGCGAGCGCACCGCACGAGTACGACGTGGTGTTGATGGACATCATGATGCCTGGCATCGATGGCCTTGAGGCCACGCGTCGGATTCGAGCACTCGATCGCGAGGATGCCGCGACCACGCCGATTATCGCTGTGAGTGCCAACGCCTTTGCCGACGACCGCAGACTTTCGCGCGAGGCGGGCATGGACGCGCACCTGAGTAAACCCGTGAGCTCGCAGGAGCTCGTTGAGGCGCTTGCGCACATAGCTGCCGACGCTTCATAAGCATATGGCCCGGTTCCAAGGTGGGTTGGAACCGGGCCATATTGCTATTTGTGAGTTTTGCTTTTGAGGCTTACTTTTCTTGAATCTGCTTGCCGCAAAGATGCTCAATCGTAATCTCGTAGAGCTGGACGCCCTTAATGTCCTTGGCGATTTCCTCTTCGACTTCCTCGGCGGAAGGGTAGTACTTAAGGGTGAGCTGGCGGACTTTGTCCTCGATAAACGCGGGGGTGTCATTCGCCAGGCGACAGCGGCCAAAGACCACGGTACTCATAACGTAGGGAGCCCAGTCACCGTCCTTGTACCACTCGTTGCCGTAAACGGTAAAGCAGACCTTGTCATCGCGCTTGAGTGCGTCGACCTTGTGGCCGGCCTTGGCGCCATGGAAATAAATCTTGTCGTGCTCGGCGTCGAAGAAGTAGTTGACGGGAATGGCGTACGGGTAGCCATCGTCGCCGTTGACGGCAAAGACGCCGCGCTTGCAGGTGGCGAGCAGTTCGCGCGCTTCCTCGTCGGTGATGGCGCGTTTCTTTCGACGTAAGGGCCTAAACATCGTTGGCGTCCTTTCTGCTGCGTATGGTTGTTGAGCACAAACTATAGCGAAACGGATCCGTTTTTCTTGATGCGGGCGAGTATGTTTTTGAGCTTGTTAAAATCCAGCGGTTTGGACAGATGGGCGTTCATGCCGGCGTCGTGTGCCGCCTTGGCGTCCTCGGCAAAGGCATTGGCGGTGAGCGCGATGATGGGAATGTCGGCTGCATCGACCTTCTCGCTCAGGCGAATCGCGCGGGTTGCCTCATAGCCGTCCATGTCCGGCATCATAATGTCCATCAGAATGGCATCGAAGCTGCCGGCGGGACGGCCAACGTATAGGTCGACCGCTTCGTTGCCATCGGCGGCGCGAGTTACGACAATGCCTTCGCTTTCGAGCAGCGCCTGGGCAATCTCGGCATTGAGCTCGTTATCTTCTGCCAAAAGAACGTTCATGCCGGCAAGCGAGCAGCTGTCTGCTTGCTCGTCCGCGCGTTCTCTTGCCTGAGGGTCTTTGTCGATATCGAGCGGAATCTGGACGTTGAACGTACTCCCCACGCCAACCTCACTCGAAATCTCAATCGTGCCGCCCATCAGTTCAATAAGCGACTTGACGATTGGCATGCCCATGCCGGTTCCTTGGAACTTGCTGCGCGCATCGTCACCTTCTTGGGCAAACGGCTCATAGATATGCTTTAAAAACTTGGGAGTCATACCAATGCCGGTGTCCGAAACGCTAAAGCAAAAGAGAGCGCGCCCGTTATCGAGTGGCTTGGTCTTTGAGCTAAAGGTGACGGAGCCGCCGTGCTTGTTGTACTTAATGCTGTTGTCTAACAGGTTGATCATGATCTGTCGGATATGGGTGGGACTGCCGATCATGTATGGCCCCGTGGCGTACGGCAGACTATTGTCCTGCATTGTGATGCCGTTACTGGACGCGCGGAGCTTGCACAGCACCAGTGTATCGTCACAGAGCTCTTTGAGGTTAAAAGGCGTATGCTCCAGTGTTAGCTTGCGGTCTTCGATTTTGCCCATCTCGAGGATGTCGTTGATCAGCGAGAGCAGGTGATTGGCGGCAACGCGCGCCTTGGCACGGCTTTCGCGGGCGACCTGGATATCGCCTTCCTTCAATTCCTCGATCTCGATAAGGCCCAGGATACCGTTGAGCGGTGTACGGATGTCGTGGCTCATGCGCGTGAGGAATGCCGTCTTAGCGGCGTTGGCGGCATCGGCTTTTTTGCGCTCGGTTCGAGCGCGCACGAGTGCCCAGATGAGCAGGACGATGCCGACCGACAACATACCGATGAGGGCAGCTGCAACGGCGGCACGGTTGCGATAAAGGAATTGAAGCGTGTTGGATTCCTGGGCCGTGTACGACGTGGAGGAGTAATTGCTTGCGGAGAGCGATTCTCCGGCATTGATGATGACCTTGTTGATGATTCCCAACAGCTCGGGTTTTCCGCGCGAAATCCAGCACGAGAGCTCACAGGTGTCAGGGAGCTCGGTCGTCTCGTAGCCTTCGAGATCATAACGGTCGCCGATGGTTTTTACACGTGAACTGGGAGCGACGATGCAGTGTGCCGTTCCCTTCCTGAGGGCGTCGAACGCTTCGTCGGCGGATTGGTATTCGGTCACGGTCGCTGTGGGGAACAGACTTTCGAGTACATTTCGGTTGATAAACGATGATTTGGTGCAGGCGATGTTCTGAAGGTCTTTGTTCAGGTTGCCGCCGGTGTGGATGGCGGTGAGGGACACGGTTCCCAACGATACCGACTGCACAACGCCAGATTGCTCGGCAAACCAGTAATCTCGGTATACCGGCAGCGCAGCGTCGATGCTTCCCTTTGACAGGGCCTTTGACATCATCTTGTAGCTATCAAAGGCGACGGTTTTGACCGTAATGCCAAATTTATCGTGCAACGTCGTCGCAAGCGATGCGAGCGAGCCTTCCATTTTGCCGTCTTCGTCTTCGTTGCAGTAGGGGAGTTTGCCCGTAATGTAGCCAAACGTGATGGTGTTGTCATTTGCTTTGAGCCAGGAACGTTCGGGGCCGTTGAGCGATGATGAACCGCTGTTTTGGGCCGAGTAGTTAGATTTGACTTCGTCGATATAGCGTGGGTTGACGCGGGCGATTGCCGACATGGCGGCATTGATGTCGTCCATCAGGTCGGGGCGGCTTTTGGGGACGGCAAAATAGTAGTCACTCGAGCCAACGTAGAACATGGGGGAGGCATCGGGCGACGAAATGGTGTCGTTCATGATGACGGCATCGACTTCGTCGTTTGCGAGCGCGTCAAAGAGCATGGATCCCCCGTCATACTCCCTGTATGTGCAGGTAATGCCTTCGTTGGCGAGCCACTGCTGGCCAACGAAGGTTTGCATAACGTCGGGGTTGTAGCCGATGGTAAGGCCTTGGAGCGCTTGGGGGTCACCCTTGGTCAGGTCGTCGCGATCGGGCTTGGCGTAGATGTAGTAGCGCTCGGTGCCCTCGGGGTTCGAGGAAAAGAGCAGCTTTTGGGCGCGTTCCTCGGAGTAGGAGATGTTGGGCATGAGGTCGATTTCGCCCGCCTCGAGCATGTCCATAAGCTCGGTGAAGGTGCCGGAGACGTATTCGTACCGCCAGCCGGGCGTGTAGTACGACAGGGTCTGGAGGTACTCGTAACCCCATCCCGAGAGACGCTCGCCGGGGGTGCCGTCCTGGAAGCCCTCGTTGTTGACGAGCCAACCAACGCGGACCGTCTTGACTGGCTGACTAGAGTCATCGGCAAAAGCCTGGACAGGCGCGATAGAACTCAGCACGGCAAGCGCGGCAAGCACAATGGCCAGGGTGCGATATATAACTGAACGAAGGACAGTGGCAGCTCTCACATGTAATCCTAACGAATCGAGACATTACCGCATAAGGATACCAGCTCAACCTGCCCAGTCGGCAGCTGCACCGCTAAACGCTCCCGCCCGGCAGTCATTGGGGACGTTCTTAAATGACTAGTTTCGTTTGCGGGGGAGGCGTGGGACAATACCGAGCGAACGTGATTGGGCGTCTGGGAAAAGGGGTCGCGATGAACAAGTTGAGGACGCTTGCCGACGTGTTGCGCCAGGCTGGCTTTGCGCGCATCACGGGCCTGTTTCTTATCTTCTATCTGCTGTGCTCGACGGCCGTTTGGCTGTCCGAGCCCACGACCCTCACGTTTGGCGATGGCCTGTGGTTTAGCTTTGAGACGGTCTCGACCATCGGCTTTGGTGACATTCCGGCCGAGACACCGGTTGCCCGCGCCATTACCGTCATTCTGAGCGTCATCAGCATCTTCTACATCGCCATGCTCACGGGTGTGGCGGTGAACTACTGCAATACGCTTATCAAGATGCGTCAAAAGGACACCATGGCGCGCTTTATGGATGATCTGGAGCATTTGGAAGAGCTCGATCACGACGAGCTTGCCGATCTTTCGCGTCGCGTGCGCGAGTATCGTCGACGCCAGCGCTAAGACGAACGTCGTGCGCCACAACAGGGGGGCAAATATGAACATCACCGTGTATCTGGGCGCCAACGCTGGCAATGACCCGGTGTTTCTGCCTGCAGTGCGAGAGCTCGGCACGTGGATTGGCTCCAACGGCCACGCGCTGGTATACGGCGGCTCCAAGTCGGGCCTGATGGGTGCGCTCGCCGATAGCGTACTCGAGGCGGGTGGACACGTGACGGGTGTTGAGCCGAGCTTTTTTATCGAGGCAGAGTTTCAACATGACGGTATCGATGACCTCATCGTGACGAGCGATATGGCGGAGCGCAAGGCCAAGATGATTGAGCTCGGCGATGCGTTCATCGCCTTTCCCGGTGGGACGGGCACGCTCGAGGAGATTGCCGAGGTCATGTCCGCGGTGTCGTTGGGACACCTGAGTGCTCCGTGCATCCTGTATAACCTGGACGGTTACTACAACGACCTCAAGGCGCTGCTCGGGCACATGATTGATAAAGGACTTTCGAGCTCGAGGCGCCAGCACGGCATCTACTTTGCCGACGACTTGCGCGAGATTGCCTCGATTATCAACGGATAAGTCTTGAGCCTGCCCCACTATGGCTCCCAATGGTGCCGTTTGCAGCGCAGATGGTTAGCTTGTCTGGGCCACACTCGCTCTACAATAAAACGTATCTATGTCGACTTTGACCGCGGGAGGACCCGATGGATAACCTTGCCAAACCCACAAACCGCGCGCTCTTTTTAGTTAGCGTTGCCGTGACCGGTGCGTTCGCAGGTGCCGCGGTCTGGCTGTTCTTTTTTGCGATGGAGCACGGTATCGACTATCTATGGACCGAGATTCCGCACGCGCTGGGCGTCTCTTCGCCCGAGCTTGCCAGCGGCCCGTTTGGCTTTTTGCCGTACCCGTTTTTTGTCTGCCTGCTGGGCGGCCTGTTAATCGGTCTGTACGAAAAGATGACAGGCACCAAGACCGATGACCTCAACCAGGTGATGGCTAAGGTTAAGCAAGACGGGCGCTACCCGTACGACAACCTGGGCAAGCTTTCGCTCGCGGCATTGCTGCCGCTGCTGTTTGGCGGAAGTATTGGACCGGAGGCCGGCCTGACCGGCGTTATCGCGGGCCTGTGCAGCTGGGTCGGCGACCGTATGCGTCGCTTTGGCGCCGAGTTTAGGGAGCTCACGCTGCTGGGCACCCAGGCTGCCCTGACGGCGCTCTTTACTGCACCCGTCTTTGGCTTTGTGGCACCGCTTGCCGGTAGCGCCGACGGCCAGGGCGAAGACGCCGACGATGAGTCTGCGTCCGGCGAGATCACCATCAAGCTGCCCAAGGCGCAAAAGACGGTGGTCTACGGCATTGCGATTGCCGGCGGTCTAGGCACCTACCTGTTGCTTGGTCAGCTTGTGGGCGGCGGCATGGGCATGCCCAGGTTCGAGTCCGCCGAGGTGGGCAACCTGGAACTTGTCTGGCTCATTCCGCTGGCGTTGGTCGGTACCGTATGCGGTTGGCTGTACTTTGTCTCCGAGCATGCAAGCGAGGCGCTGTCCCATGCCCTAGGGGAGCGCCCTGTCGTCAAGGCCATGCTAGCCGGTCTGGCGCTCGCCATCTGCGGTACGGCTCTGCCCTACACCATGTTTGCCGGCGAGACGCAGGCCGACGTGCTCATGGAAACCTATCTGACCATCCCCGCCGGTGTGCTCATCGCGACCGGTCTTGTTAAGGCCATGCTGACCCCCACCCTCATCAACATGGGCTGGCGCGGCGGCCACTTCTTTCCGGTTATCTTCTCGGGCGTGAGCCTGGGTTATGGCCTTGCCATCCTCACCGGCGCAGATCCGGTCTTTTGCGTCGCCGTCTGCACGGCATCGACGATGGGCGCCGTCATGCGCCAGCCTGTCATGGCTGTGGGCCTGCTGCTTATGTGTTTCCCGCTCAAGGGCATCGTCTGCATGATCATTGCCGCAGCCATCGCCGCCGGCATTCCGCTGCCCAAGCCGCTGCGCAAGTAACGTGGTGGTGCGCGACGGGGACATGCCATTTGTCACGGATTTACGGATGGGCGATTGCGACCGATTGTGGCCAGCATGGGTCAAGTTCCGCGCGGCTACAGATCGCGTGCTCGATAGACCTTGGTGCTGACGGTGCAGCTGATTGCACCTAGCGCGAGGGCCAGTACGGCAATTCCTGCGCACAGACAGCCCAGAACGGCAGGATCGGGATTCACTCCGGCTATCGACATGAGCCAGTTGCTGATGGGGTTGGAGGAGCTCAGCGTGGCCATGGTGCCGCAACCAAGCAGGGCAAACAGGCCAACGGATAGGCGCAGCGCCTCCATGTGTCCAAATCGAAAGAACAGCGGCTGCGCCAAAAACACCATCATGAGGGAGATGAGCATCGATGCTGCCGAGGCGATTGCGATTTCAAAGGCCGTCTGTCCCGTCGAAGGAATGCCCGCGCTGTTGAAGAGCGGGATGGCGACGATACTCAAAAGCGTAGCTGCACATGCCATGACGGCGGAGAAGGCAATAACGCTCAGGTAGCGTGCGCAGATGATGTCTTTGCGCGAGAAGGACAGCGTTGCGCGATAGCGTTCCCATCCGTTTTGATTGTCGTAACCGGCCAGTGAGTTCATGAATAGGATGGGCGACATGGCACTGACGGCGCAGGCGCCGGCGCTCATGCCGGAGTCGCCACCCGACGTGTTGGCAAGCGTCAGCACAACGAATATGAACAGGCCGACGCCCGCGATGCTCGGGATGAGCGTGCGAACGATGGCGAGCTCGGACATAAAGGCGCGTTTCATTTCGAAGCCCCTTTCAGCATGAGGCGCAGATAGTCATCAATGGTTGCCCGATCGCAGGGAATCTCGGGGAAGGCCTCGAGCGTTTCGCGACGGTTGGGCACGAGCACGTCCACGCTATAGGCGTGGTGGACGGCACGGGCGCCTTCGACGCAAGCCATAAGCTCGGCGGCCTGCGCTTGGGTGCAGTGGGCGATGCCGGCGCGGTCGGTAATATCCTCGCGCGGCAGGTCAAACACAATCGAACCGTTATCGATACAGATGACGCGGTCGGCGGCGCGATCGAGGTCGGACGTAATATGGCTCGAGAGCAGCACGCTGTGCTGGCCGTCGGCGACAAAGGCAAGCAGCTCATCAAGCAGTTCCTCGCGTGCCATGGGATCGAGGCCCGCGGTGGCTTCGTCCAAAACGAGCAGCTTGGCATTGTGGCTGAGTGCACAGGCAAGCTGCAGTTTCATGCCCATGCCGCGGGAGAGGTCCTTGACCTTTGTCTTGGAATCGAGGCCAAATCGGTTGATGAATCCGGCGAACGTTTCGCGGTCCCACGTGGGGTACGCCGGGCCTACGAGCGACTCGATCTGGCCCACCTTGAGCGTGGAGGGGAAGGGGCACGTGTCCAGCACGAGGCCGACGCGAGTACGCAGACAACGCTGCGTCTCATCGGGCGCGTCGGCGCCACAGCGCTGCCCAAACAGGTGCACTTCGCCGGCATCGAGTTTGATAAGCCCAAGCGCGACGCGAATGGTCGTGGTTTTGCCGGCGCCATTTGCGCCCACAAAGCCAACGATCTGGCCAGGCTCCACGACAAGCGTGACGTCGCGCAGTGAAAAGCGGTCGCTCACACGGCGTGAGATATCTTTGAGTTCTAGCAACTTTTGCATGGTATAGCCTTTCTTGCAGATGGCTACTGCATGGTTTCGGGGGCTACGAGGTCGAGCATTTCGTGCAGCTTGTCGCGCGTGACGCCCAAGGCTTCGGCTTGGCTTGCCGCTTTCGCAAGCAGCTCTTCGATATGGCAGAGCTGGTTTTCGCGTAAAAGCTCCTGGTTGCCCTCGGCGACAAAACAGCCCTTGCCCTGCACGGTGCAGATAAAGCCGAGCTGCTCCAGATCGGCGTAGGCGCGCTTAGTGGTGATGACGCTCACGCCAAGATCGCTCGCGAGTGCACGGATGCTGGGGAGTTTGGCTCCCGCAGCGAGCGTGCCCGAAAGGATCTGAGCTTTGACCTGCGAGGATATCTGTTCGTAGATGGGCTTATCGCTCGAATTGGATAGGATGATGTCCACAGCGGCTCCTTAGCTGTTGGGCTACACGTGTATATAACCGGTAAGCACAGTATATATACACTATGCACAGTTATGCAAGAGGTAAATAGGGATTGTCCGCTCGTTCGTTCATCTCAATCTGTAACATCTGGAGCCGATTTGGACGGCTACCTGTTATAGATTGAGATTTTGCTGGCGGGCCCCACCTAGTTGTCTCAATCTGTAACAACTGGAGAAGTTATTGGCTGCTAGATGTTACAGATCGAGACATTGGCCACCCGTCTATCCTTATATCTCAATCTGTAACAGATGGACCCGTTTTGAGTGGCTAGATGTTACAGATTGAGATCTTTCTGGGACGCCCAACTGTTTGTCTAAATCTGTAACAGGTAGAGGTTCAAAAACCGTCTAGATGTTACAGATCGAGACAAACTGCTGCGGAGTGCCGCCATCGACTGCTACCCCATGCCCCATCTGATGAATTTGTCCTGATAGGTGCCCTAGAGCGGGATTTCGCGGCTACAATAGTGCGGTTACAACGACGTAATGCACTCAATGCAAGAAAGGATCCGCATGGCAAGCCTGTCGGATGAAATCTCGTCGCGCCGCACATTCGCGATCATCAGCCACCCGGACGCCGGTAAGACCACACTTACCGAGAAGCTGCTGCTCTATACCGGCAGCATCCAGACCGCCGGATCGGTCAAGGGCAAGAGCTCGGCCAAGCATGCCGTCTCGGACTGGATGGACATCGAGAAGGAGCGCGGTATTTCCGTTACCTCCTCGGTTCTGCAGTTCACCTACAACGGCGCCTGCGTCAACATCCTCGATACCCCCGGCCACCAGGACTTCTCGGAGGATACCTACCGTACCCTTATGGCCGCCGACGCCGCGGTCATGGTCATCGACGGCGCCAAGGGCGTCGAGGCCCAGACCAAAAAGCTCTTTAAGGTCTGCACGCTGCGTCACATTCCCATCTTCACCTTTGTGAACAAGCTCGACCACGAGGCTCGCGATCCGTTTGAGCTCATGGAAGAGATCGAGAACGTCCTGGGTATCAATACGTATCCCATGAACTGGCCGATCGGCAGCGGGCGCAACTTCCGCGGCGTGTTCGATCGTCAGACCCGTCGCGTTATCGCCTTTGAGGGCGACGGCCACGCCAACGCCACCAAGAAGGTCGCCGAGGTCGAGGCCGAGCTGGGCGATCCTTCCATGGACGAGCTTATCGGCGAGGAGAACCATAAGAACCTGATGGACGACATCGAGCTGCTCGATGGCGCCGGCGACGAGCTCGACTTGGATGCCGTAGCCTGCGGCAAGCTGAGCCCGGCGTTCTTTGGCTCGGCGCTCACCAACTTTGGCGTGGAGCCCTTCCTCAAGGAGTTCCTGCGTCTGGCCCCGACGCCGCGCGCCTATACCGATACGCTCACCAGTGAACCGGTCGATCCCTGCCGCGACGACTTTAGCGGCTTTGTGTTTAAGATCCAGGCCAACATGGACAAGAACCACCGCGACCGTATCGCCTTTGTGCGCATTTGCTCGGGCAAGTTCGAGCGCGGCATGGATGCCTTCCACGTGCAGGGCAACCGCAAACTTAAGCTTGCCACGGGCACCTCGATGATGGCCGATGACCGCGCCATCGTGGACGAGGCGTACGCGGGCGATATCGTGGGCCTGTTCGACCCGGGTATCTTTAGCATCGGTGACACCGTGTGCTCCGGCAAGCGCCACGTGCAGTATCCGCAGATCCCGACGTTTGCCCCCGAGATGTTCGCTCGTATTACGCAGGTCGACACGCTCAAGCGCAAGCAGTTCGTCAAGGGTATGGAGGAGCTTGCCCAGGAGGGCGCCATCCAGATCTTCCGCGAGCTGGGTGCCGGCATGGAGAGCGTCATCGTGGGCGTGGTCGGCGTGCTGCAGTTTGAGGTACTCGAGCGCCGCCTCAAGGCCGAGTACCGTGTTGAGGTTCGTCGCCAGCCGCTGCCCTATACGGACATCCGCTGGATCCAGAACGACCCCGATACCATCGATATCCCGGGCCTTTCGCTCACGCGCGACACGTTGCGCGTCGAGGACATGCGCGGCGGCAAGCTGCTGCTGTTCACGAGCCCGTGGAACGTGGATTGGGCAACCGACCACAACCCCGACCTTATCCTGTCGGAGTTTGGCAACGTGGCCTTTTAACGCATCGACGCGGTGGCCCTGCGGGACTGCCGCGCCGTTTGCTTGCCTGATGCCGTGTGAGCGGCTATCATACCCACCGTCGTCTCAAGACCGAGACGTCCGAGCAGTTCGGGTCCGATATCCTGCTCGTTAAACCTAAAACCAAAGGAGTACATAATGATCAAGAAGGTCATGGAGGACTATAAGGTCCTGTTGCGGAGCATTCCCGCGGCAACGGTTTCGCTGTTTTTCGTGAGCGTCATCATGATGAACCTGCTGGCCAACAAAGAGCTTATCAGCCTGCCGTATCTGGCGCTCGACTGTGGCTTTGTGGTGAGCTGGGTCTCGTTTTTGTGCCAGGACATGATCTGCAAGCGCTTTGGCGCCAAGGCATCCATCAAAATCTCTATCCTCGCGCTGCTGGTCAACCTGGCCGTGAGCCTGTGCTTTTGGGCATGCTCGCTCACGCCCGGCATGTGGGGCGCCTACTACGACACGGGCATGATCGAGGTCAACACCGCCCTTAACGCCACCATCGGCGGCACCTGGTACGTGGTGCTGGGCTCTTCGCTGGCCATGCTCGTCTCTGCCGTGGTTAACTCCACGCTCAACCAGTCGCTCGGCCGTATGCTCAAGAAGAATAACTTTGCGAGCTTTGCCTTCCGTTCCTATGTGTCCACGGGTGTTGGCCAGTTTATCGACAACCTGGTCTTTGCCATTGTGGTGAGCCACACGTTCTTTGGTTGGACCTGGGTGCAGGTCCTTATGTGCTCGCTGACGGGTGCCATCGCCGAGCTGCTGTGCGAGGTCTTCCTGAGCCCCGTGGGCTATAAGGTCGTGCGCGGCTGGGAGCGCGAGAATGTGGGTTCCGAGTACCTCGAGCGCCACGCAACCGCCTAAGGAGCAAGTATGCGGGTTTTGATCACGGGCGCTTCGGGCGGTATCGGAGCCGCGTGCGTGCAGCGCTTTTTGGATGAGGGCCACGAGGTTGTGGGCTTTGATCTTTTGCCATCGACGATCGAACACGAGCGCTACCGCCATCTGATCGTTGATGTCCGCAAGCCGGACGCGTTTCCAGACGACCTTGAACCCCAGGTAATCGTGAACGTTGCCGGTACGCAGGATTCGGCCGACGACATCGCCGCCAACCTGTGTGGCACCATCAACGTGACCGAGCGCTATGCCTTTGTGGGGGAGGGGCTTGCCGCCAAGCCGGCGCCGACTATCAAATCCGTGGTCAATGTGGGGTCGGCGAGTGGGCATACGGGATCGGAGTTTCCCGCCTATGCCGCCAGCAAGGGCGGCGTTATCGCCTACACCAAGAACCTTGCAAACCGTCTGGCGCCGCAGGCCATCGCCAACAGTGTGGACCCGGGCGGCGTTATCACGCCGCTCAACCGTTGCGTGATGGAAGACGAGCACCTGTGGAACCAGATTATGGAGCTCACGCCGCTTAGGCGCTGGGCCACCGCCCAAGAGATCGCCGAGTGGATCTACTTTGTGGGCGTGACCAACCGGTTTATGACCGGGCAGAGTCTGCTGATCGATGGCGGCGAGGCCGGTCGCACACAATTTATTTGGCCCGAATAGAAAACGCGCCCGATGGAAAGCCGTCGGGCGCGTTTTTGATGTATCGATTTTTAGCCGAGGCAAGTCCAGTTGACGGGGGCCGAGCCGTGCTGTTCGAGTAGCCGATTGGCTGCCGAGAAGGGGCGCGATCCCATAAAGGCGGGGAGTTCTGCCGTGGCACGGTTGGCCGAAAGCGGCGAGGGGTGCGTGGATGCCAGGCAGAACTTGCCGGTTGCCTTGCCCGCACCGGTCGCGGCGAGCTTGCCTTCGACCATCTGCTGGGCAAAGCGGCCCCATGCCAAAAAGACTACCGGTTGGGGCAGCCGACAGCAGCGTTCGATAACGTAGTCGGTCAGGGTGCTCCAGCCCAGTTTGGCGTGCGAGTTCGCGGCATGCTCGCGCACGGTGAGCGTAGTGTTGAGGAGCAAGACGCCCTGCTGTGCCCATGGCGTTAGGTCTCCCGTGGCGGGAATGGGGCAGTCCAGATCGGCATTGAGTTCCTTGTAGATGTTGCGCAGGCTCGGCGGCAACTTGGTTTGCGTCACGGGAACCGAGAACGACAGTCCCATGGCCTGGTTAGGTCCGTGATAAGGGTCCTGACCCAAGATGACAACTTTGACCTGGTCGGCCGGCGTGTAGACGAGGGCATTGAGGATGTCGTCTTGTGCCGGGTAGATGGTCTGCTCGGCACGCAAAAGGGCGATGCGCTCGAGCAGCTGGTTCGTCGTGTCACATACCGGCTGCGGCGCATCGCCCAACCAGGTTGCTATGTTGCGGTCGCGGGTCGCGGCGTCCATGGGGCTCCTTTACGTCAGATGCTCTGTTTGCATCTATTGTAAAGGCGCACCGGTTGCCTTTATGCCACGGCTGTATGAAGAGCGGGGTCTACGAGACGTGCTCGGGCGCTCCCGCCATGCGAGCCTGTCCATGCGCGCGGAAGCGCGGGAGCTCGACGGTTGCCACCATGACGCCGGTGAGGATGAGGGCGGCGCCAAAGAAGGCGATGGGGCTCAGGACCTCGCCAACCAAGAAGAACGAAAAGATGGCGGAGCAGACCGGCTCGAGCGAGAAGGCGAAGCCAGTGGTCTCGGCGGGCACGTGGGGCTGCACGAGCGTCTGGGTGATAAAGCCGTAGGCAGAGCAGATGAGCGCGAGCGCGACGACGACCACGATCTCGCCCGGCGTGCTGGGAAGCGTGAAGCCGCCAAAGGTGAATGCCGCGACGCCCGAGAACAAACCGCCAAAGCCCAGCTGCCAAACGCCCAGGGACAGCGGATCGACTTCTTCGACAAAGCGCTTGGCCACGATAATGTGGCTGGCATAGATAAAGGCCGAGAGCAGCATGATGATTGCGCCGGGATTCAGGCTGGTAAAGTCGGCGCCCGAGAGCAGCAGCATGCCGCAGGTGACGATAGCCGTGCCGATGAGCACCTTGCGCTCGGGGGCGCGACGCAGCAGAGCTGCGTTGGCAAACGGCACGATCACGACCGTCAGGCTCTGCAAAAAGCCGGCAGTGGAGGCAGAGGTGAGACTGGAGCCCAGGCACATGCAGGTGAGCTCGGTTGCCATAATGGCGCCGATGATGGCGGCACGGACCATAAGGTCGCGGTTGATGCGGAAAGCGCGCTTGTGGAAGAGCAGCAGGCAGGCAACAAAGGCGATGATGCAGCGCAGCGCAACGATGCTCGTGGCGTTCATGCTGTCCATGCCGATCTTCATGAGGGGGTACGAAAAGCCCCATGCGACGGGAACGGAAAATGAGAGCGCGATTGCTTTTTTGCGATCCATGGGACTCCTTTTGTTACAGAACGGTTTCGTAAAAAGGATTCTGCTCTCAGATGTGGATGTAGTAAAGCGAATGTATCTTCAGTATGATTAAGAAATGCTAAAGTGGGTGCGAAAAGCGCTGACAAAACGTTTTACGGCTACATCGATGGGGAGGCACGATGGCATCGCGGTATCAGATTGTTTGTATGGTGGTCGATCGCGGCAGCCTGAAACGTGCGGCGGACGAGCTGGGCTATACGCAAAGTGCGGTGAGCCAGGCTGTCAAGGCGCTCGAGCGCGAGTTGGGCACCACGCTTATCGAGCGCGGAAAGCAGGGCGTTTCGCTTACGCGCGACGGTAAACAATATCTGCCGTACCTGCGCCAGATTGTGACCGCCGAGGCCGAGCTCGAGGGCAAGCGCCAGGAGCTGCTGGGGCTTTCGTCGACCGATATTCGCATCGCGACGTTTACCAACGTGAGTCGTACCGTGCTGCCGCGTGTGATCCGCGACTTTGGAGCGCTGCACCCGGGTGTGCACTTTACCCTCAAGCAGGGCGATTACACGCGCAACGCCCAGTGGGTGCACGATGGCGTGGTTGACTTTTGCTTTACGGCGCGCGGATTTACCGCTGGGCTCGAGAAGCGCGTGGTCTATCACGACGAGTTGGTGGCATTGTTGCCGGCCGCGCATCCGCTGGCGGCAAAGGAAAAGATGACGCTCGCCGACCTGGCGTCCGAGCCGTTTGTGCTGCTGGATGAGGGCGAACAGAGCCTGGTGCTCGATGCATTCGCGGCGCATGGGCTGTCGCCGCACGTGACGAGCGAGGTCACCGACGACTACACCATTATGGCGATGGTGGAGGAGGGCCTAGGCGTGAGCATGCTCTACCGTCGTACTGTGGAGGGCATGCAGGCCGATATTCGCGTGCGGCCCATCGTGCATGCTCCCTCGCGCGACGTGGTGGCCGCCTGGCGCAGCTGGGACACCATGCCCATCGCCACGAGGCGCTTTATCGACTATATGAGCTCGCATATTGTCAATTAATGACTGGCGTGGCGTTGAGTGCGGTGTTTAGCGGGCTGTCGCTTTGGCTTGGGTGGCGCGATAGGTGCGTGCCGGGTGGCAAAGTAGCACCGCTACGACCATAAAGAACGCCGTGGTGCCCAGGCTGATGGGGTAGACCATCATGATGTTCGCAAAGGTGCGGAAGTGCGGGAACACGCAGAACACCCAATAGAAGCGGATACCGCAGACGCAGATCATGGTGATGAGGGCGGGCGTGAGCGAGATACCAAAGCCGCGCAGGTAGCCTGACATGTTTTCGTAGAACATGCTAAAAGCGTACGCCGGGAAGATCGAGCACACGCGGATATAGCCAATCGAGACGATGTTGGGATCGCTGTTGAACAGCGATAGGATCTCGCGCCCCAGGCCGACAATAACGATAATCGTGGTGAGTGCAACGATACCGCCTTCGACCAGGCAGACCTTGAGCGTCTTGGTGCAGCGGTCGATCTGGCGGGCACCGTGGTTTTGTCCCACAAAGGTGGTGCAAGCTTGGCTAAAGCTGTTGAGCAGGTTGTAACACACGTACTCCAGGCTCATGGCGGCGCTCGATGCCGCCATGACCTCGGTGCCCAGGCTGTTGATGGCAGACTGGATGATGATGTTGGCGACGGCAAAGACAGCGCTTTGGATGCCGGCGGGCAGGCCGATCTTGACGATGCGCTTGAGGGCGACGGGGTCGATAGCCAGGTCGCGTGGGGTGACGCGGACGACGGAGTCGGTCTTGAGCAGGCGGATAAAGAGCGTTGCGGCGCTGACGGTGTAGGCGATGGCGGTGGCGATGGCGACGCCCGCGACGCCCCAGTGGAGTACAGGGACAAAGAAGAGGTCCAGGCCAATGTTGAGGACGGTGGACACGGCGAGCGCCTGCAGCGGCATGCGGGTGATGCCGACGGAGCGGAAGATCGCGGCCTCAAAGTTGTAGAGCAAAATCGAGGGCATGCTGAGCAAAAAGACGCGTAGATAGAGTGAGGCGAGCGGCATGGTCTCGGCGGGAACGTTGAGCGCGGCGAGCATGGGCTCGGCAAAGATCTCGCCCAGCGCGATGACGACAAAGCCCACGAGTGCCATTAAAATCGAGGTATGGACGGCGCGTTTGACCATGTTCTGATCGTTGCGGCCGATAGCGTTGGCGATGACCACATTTGAGCCAAGCGACATGCCGATAAACAGGTTGAGCATAAGACTGGTAAGCGGAACATTGGAGCCGACCGCCGCCATGGCAAGGGTTCCCTGGTCGCCCGAGAAATTACCAATGATGACCGTGGCGATGAGGTTCGACAGCTGCTCCAAGATGCTCGTGGCGGCCACGGGGAAGGCGAACAGGGGAACATTGCGCCACAGCGATCCGGTGGTCATGTCAATGTGCTTAGATGCGGTGTCAGCCATACGCTCTCAATCTCTAACATGCTATTTTGTGCTTATTTGCGCAGACGATGATACTCCTAATCGACTAGTCATGGGGGACGTTCTAAAACGACTAGTCATTCAAGAACGTCTCCAATGACTAGGTGGGGAAGGCGTGCGACAATGGTGGGCGTTGTGTAGTCCGCGCTAAGGAGTTGCCATGTTGTTGTGTCCCGTTTGCCATGAGCCGCTGGTGGATGACGAACGCGGTGCTGTGTGCGCGGGCGGACACCGGTTTGACCGTGCGCGCGAGGGCTATCTATATCTGCTGCGCTCGTCCAAGAGCGGCGACTCCATGGGCGATCCCAAGTCGCAGGCACGCAGCCGTCGCGACTTTCTGAACCGTGGATACTACGCGCCGTTGCGCGATGTGATGGTCGAGCTGGTGCGCAAGCAGGCGTCTGGGCGCGCCGCGTCTACGAATGGCCCCATGACGCTGCTCGATATTTGCTGTGGCGAGGGCTACTACACCAGCGCCATGGGCGCGGTGCCGGGCGTGGACGCTTACGGGTTCGACTTGGGCAAAGAGATGGTGCGCCTGGCCGCCAAGCGCGGCGATGCGACCTATTTTGTGGCCAACATGAAGGATATCCCCGTGGCCGATGGTGCCTTCGATATGGTGACCGAGCTCTTTGCTCCCTTTAACGAGCGCGAGTTTGCCCGCGTACTGGCGCCCGAGGGCTCGCTCTACACCGTCGTGCCAGGTGCACGTCATCTGTTTGGGCTTAAGGAAGTGCTCTACGATACGCCGTACCTTAACGACGAGAAGCTGCCGCAGACCACCGAGCTCGAGTTGGTCGGAACGCAGCGGGTGTCTGCGAACATTACGCTCCAGACCCAGGCAGACATTGAGGCGGTGTTCCAGATGACGCCGTACTACTACCGCACACGACCTGCCGATAAAGAGCGCCTGGCAAACCTGGACACCCTTCAAACTGACATCGACTTCATCATCGCCGAGTACCGCCACTAACCTGCCAAAAAGGGACAGGTTTATTTTGGTAGGTTTTATCTGGGCAAACGTAAAGGGCCGACCACGTTGCTGCGCGATCGGCCCTTTTCAGTTGCTTGGTTGCAGAGGTTATGAGAAGCGAGCGCTTACAGGCGGTCCTTGTTCTCGGCCTTAACGGCGTGCGCCTGCTGAACAAAGAACAGGTCGTACACCACGATGACAAAGGTGACGATATTGACGGAGCTGCCGCCGAGCGCGGGAAGCGTGAGCACGGCCTGCGCAATCGTGGCGATTGCGGCAACGATACCGAGCTTAAACGCGCCATCCACCTGCGAAGGCTTGTTGGCGCCCTTGATGCCCGCAACGCCTGCGGCGAGATCGATGAGGCCCTTGGCGACCAGCACGACCGCAGCGGGTATGGCGTTCGACCCGTACGTGGAATCGAGGTTGCCGGTCGCGGTGCCGGCGATTCCAATGACGAGGCTGACGATGCCCAAAACAAAATAGATGAGGGCAAGGATTTTGAGAGTCTTACGAGCGGCGCTCATAGCTGGTCCTTTCGATGCGGGCGCGGAGAATCTGTCGCACCCAGGTTGCGGCACATATCGTGAAGCACATTGTAGTTCAACGGGGCGATGCATGCGTTTGAAAGCGTCTCTTGCCTGTACGGTCCAACCTTTCAAAAAGGAAAGCTGGACGTAAGCCAAATCGATGGCAGCCCATGTGCGGCGCTGCGATGATGAGGCCGTAACAAGGAGCTGGTCTCAAGGAGGAGTCATGATGTACGGAGCAGGGCAAGTGCGTGAGCCGCGGTCGTTGGGAAGGCGCATGGGTGATTCTGTGATCGCTGCCGTGTGCACGGGATTGATGGCGGTGCTTTGCATTGCGATGCTGTGGACCATGTCGCATGTGGGACAATAGCGAACGGTTGGGTGCCGACACAAACGGCGCTCACGTATTCGCTTTGCTTGCTAAGGAGTGCCCATGGGCGTCGTCGATCCCTTTTCTGTTGCTCGGGCCGCGGGGCTTGAGCTGATCGGGAAGTCCGAGGGTCTTACGCTCACCGACGGCACGATGGAGCTGCGTGCCGATTTTACCCGCATGCTTCCACGACTCAAGCAGGGCCGTCTGCAGCAAGAACTGCTGGTAAAGGCTGCGCGCGTAAAAGGCATCGAGCGCCCATGGGCGATTGACGCTACGGCAGGCTTTGGCGAGGATTCGCTGCTACTGGCGGCCGCGGGCTTTACCGTCGATCTGTATGAACAGGATTGCGTGATCGCGGCGCTCCTCAAGGATGCTTTGGATCGCGCGGCAGATGATCCGGCGCTTGCGACAGCCGTGGCGCGCATGCGCTTACATGCGGGCGAGGACAGCATTGTCGGCCTTCGCCATACAGCTGATCTGATCGGGCGGGGCGAGCTCGCCGCTCCCGACGTGGTGTATCTGGACCCCATGTTTCCCGAGCGCACCAAGAGCGCGGCGGTCAAAAAGAAGTTCCAGCTCTTGCACCATTTGGAACAGCCGTGTACCGATGAGGAAACGCTGGTCGAAGCTGCGCTTGCGGTGCACCCGCGCAAGGTCGTTATCAAGCGACCGGTGAAGGGGCCACTGCTTGCCGGCGTTAAGCCGAGCTATCAGCTCGCGGGCAAGGCCGTTCGCTACGATGTTTTGGTGCCGCCGCGCCCGTAGTTTGCGTGCGATGGCTGGCACTCCGTCAGTGCCGTGCCGATGCGGCGCCTATTTCCAAGGGTGCGACGTCAGGTGCCATCCACCGCAGTATTCGCATTTGTAGCAGGCCAAACCGCGCCGTCCGCGGTTTTCGCAGTCGGCCATAACTGCCTCGGCCTCGGCGCGCGTGTCGTAACGGTTTTTGCGCTCGCACGACTTGTAGCGCCAGGCTTCATCGCGCTCGGCGTCTAGTGCGTCGCGGCGCTCGTCTTCGCGTGCAAACAGGTCGTTCATATCGCCGCCCGTGGCAGCGCCCAAAAACTCGCTTTTGGCTTTTGACCAGGCGGCTCGCTTTTTGCTACCCATCTGCTTCGCGCCCTTCTCAAAACGTTGGTATCATTGCTCAATCAAAGTGATACCAATAAACGTGAGGTCGCCGCGTGATGATCAGAAAAACCCTCGATACCGACATTCCCGCCGTCATGGCTGTCTATGACGCGGCCCGCGCCTTTATGCGCGCGCATGGCAACGCCACGCAGTGGCCCGAGGGCACGCCTTCTGCCGAGCAACTGGCTGCCGATATCGCCGCTGGTGGCAGCTATGTGTGTGAAGTCGACCGTCGCGTGGTGGCGACGTTTGCCTTTTTACCGGGCCCGGACGAGTGCTATGACGTAATTGAGGACGGTCAATGGCGTAGCGACGCTCCGTACGCCGTGCTGCACCGTGTGGCATCCGATGGCACCGTGCACGGTATCGCGGCTGCGATGTTTGCCTTTGCCAAGGAGCGTGCCGATCACCTGCGCATCGACACGCATCAGGACAACCTGCCCATGCAGGGTGCGAGCCTCAAGGCCGGGTTTAAGCGTGCCGGCGTCGTGCATGTGTCGGACGGCACGCCGCGTGTTGCGTTTGACTGGCTGCGCGAGGCATAAGAGCAAGGGCGCGTGTCAACAATTCGCACGAACGAAAATGGCCCGGGCGGGGCCATTTTCGTTCGCTGCGCTGTTTTGAAAGCCGGCTTTCGCAAGGCGCGAACCTACGAAAATCGCCGCGCGGCAACGCGGGGCGATGAGCTCGGTCGGGGGATAGGGCCCGCTTCGCCCGCCGGCCCGTAAATTGTATCATCCAGTGTGGAGCGTGAACGCCCGTTGCCGCGTGCGATGGGCTTGTAATAAGAGGAGAGCCATGTCGAAGCAAGCGGTCGTTGGAATCTTGGCGCATGTCGATGCTGGCAAGACCACGTTGGCCGAGGCCATGCTGTTCAACGCGGGTCGCATTCGCAAGCGCGGCCGCGTGGACGATGGCGATTCGCATCTGGACACTAATGCAATCGAGCGCGAGCGTGGCATCACGATTTTCTCGTCGCAGGCCGTGCTCGACCACGGTGATACCCATGTCATGCTCGTGGATGCGCCGGGGCATGTCGATTTTTCTGCCGAGGCGGAGCGCACATTGCGCGCGCTGGACTACGCGATTATAGTCGTGGGCGCCAACGATGGCGTGCAGGGGCATACCGAAACTCTGTGGCGCCTGCTTGCACGCTATGACATCCCGACGTTCATCTTCATCAACAAGATCGATTTGGAAAATCCCGGCCGCGATGTTTTGCTGGCACAACTTGGGCAACGTCTTTCCGAGGGCTGCCTGGATGCCAACGAACTGCTGGCGGGCGGCGCCGTTCAGGAGGACGCTGCTGCGTTGGACGAAGCGGCACTCGAGGAGTTTCTTGAAGCGGGTGAGCTTTCCGTCGCAACGCTGTCGCGCATGGTTGCCGAGCGCAAGCTCTTTCCCTGCTTTGCCGGCTCGGCGCTCAAGGACCAGGGCGTGGACGAGCTGCTGGATGGTATATGCGCGCTGATGCGTGAACAGGCGTGGCTCCCGGAGTTTGCCGCGCGCGTCTATCGTGTCAGCCGCGGGGATCGCGGAGAGCGCTTGGCATGGGTTAAGGTGACCGGCGGCACGCTGCATGCCAAGCAGATGATTGCCGGACGTTCCGGTGCCGAGGCATGGGAGCAGAAGGTCGATCAGGTACGCATCTATAACGGCGATAAGTATGAGCTTGCCCAAGAAGTTGCTGCTGGCGGTATTTGCACCGTGACGGGTCTTGCGCACGTTCGCCCGGGGGACGCCCTGGGCGCGGAGCCTGCGGGCGATGCGCCTGTCATTGCGCCGGTCCTCACCTATACGGTGCTTCCGGGCGAACACGATGTCCACGCGGTGTTCAAAGCGCTGACTGAGTTAGCGGGCGAAGATCCCATGCTCGGCGTAAGCTGGAATACGCATCTGGAGCAGATTCACCTGCAGTTGATGGGCGCCGTGCAACTCGAGGTCGTGCAGCGGGTGTTGGCCGATCGCTTTGGCCTTTCGGTTGCGTTTGAGTCTGGCGGCATTCTCTATAAGGAGACTATTTCGCAGCCGGTCGAGGGCGTGGGCCACTTTGAGCCGCTGCGCCACTATGCCGAGGTGCATCTGCGTCTGGAGCCGTTGCCAGCGGGTTCGGGCGTGCAGTTTGGCACCGTGACCTCGACCGACGAGCTCGATCTTAACTGGCAGCGTTTGGCGCTCACCAACGCTATGGAGCGCGATCACCTGGGCGTGCTGACCGGCTCGTCCATCACCGATGTGCGCATTACGCTCACGGGCGGCCGCGCGCATGCCAAGCACACCGAGGGCGGCGATTTTCGCCAGGCCACGTATCGCGCGATTCGCCAGGGTTTGATGCAGGCGCGCGAGGCCGGCGCGGCTGTGCTGTTGGAGCCGTGGTATCGCTTTGAGCTCGAGGTGCCGGGGGAGTGCGTGGGCCGGGCGCTCTCGGATGCCACGCGCATGGGTGCCGAGTACGAGCCGCCGACGATGGCGGGCGATCGGGCAAAGCTTGTGGGTCGCGTGCCGGCATCCGAGGTGCAGGATTACGCGCTGGAGGTGGCCGCCTACACGAGCGGTCGCGGGCATCTGTACCTAGAGTTCGCCGGCTATGCGGCTTGTCATGATGCCGAGCGCGTAATCGAGACGGCCGCCTATGAGCCCGAGGCCGATCTGCCCAACACGCCCGACTCGGTCTTTTGCTCTCACGGCGCCGGCTACACGGTCAAATGGTATGACGTGCCCGCCGCAGCGCACGTAAAGATCGATCCCGCCACCTTCCGTCCCTGGCGAGCAGCAGACGCCGAGTTTTTCGGCCATAGGTGATAGAAGGGCGGCCTCTTTGTCACCTGCTGTTGGTATAACTCGGTATAAGTTGGTATAACTATAGGCAGCGTTTGCCAATCCGAGGAGGCCGACATGAATCCAAATCCCTTTAAGCCCACGGCTGGCAAGCGGCCTCCGATACTCATCGGCCGCGAGTCGGTCATCGAAGATTTCGAGGAAGGACTCGATAACGGCGCCGGAGCGCCGGGTAGGCTCATGCTCATTACGGGAAACCGCGGCTGTGGCAAGACAGTTCTCCTGCGGGAGCTGCAACGTCTAGCCAATGAGCGCGGATGGGCGGTTGTCTCCGATTCCGCTTCGCTTGGCTTATGCGATCGCTTGGCCGACGCGCTTCGCTCGAATAAACCCGTTGTGACGTCAATGGAGCTCGGTCCGTCGTTTGGCCGGATGTCGGTCGAGGCGGCGCGAGCAAAGGGCGAGACATTGAGAGGGCTGGTCAACGAGCGCCTCAAGAGGCTCGGTCCAGGCAAGGGCATACTGTTTGCGATTGACGAAGCGCAATCGGCGTCTATCGAGGAACTGGCGGCTCTTGCCGTTCTCTATCAGCAGGTGCTCGGAGATCAAGATGCCACGGGCTTGCCCGATAGCGACCAGCGCGGTCTTGCGCTGGTTTTTGCCGGCTTGCCCAGTATGGTTGATGACTTGCTCGAAGAGCCGAGCGTGACGTTTTTGCGACGTGCCCAGCAGCGTACGCTGGGGGCTATCTCTTTGCCCAAGGTGCGTGATTCATATATCCAGACGGTCAAAGACGCTGGCCTTTACGTTGACGCGGAGACAGCGGACCTTGCGGCGCGCAAGAGCATGGGACATCCTTACATGGTTCAGCTGGTGGGATATTACATGTGGCGCTCTGCTGTCCGGCGTGGCTCGCAGGTCATCGAAGTGTGCGATGTCGAGGCTGGCCATACGGACGCTGTCTCCGAGTTCTACGAAGCAGTTGACGCGCCCCTGTATTATGGGCTGCGCAGTCCGCAACGCCTCTTTATCGAGGCCATGGCTGCTGACGAGGGTAAGCCGACGCGCATGGCAGACATCATTGAGCGTTGCGACCGCACCCAAAGCTGGGCGAGTAAATATCGCGCAAGCCTGATTCGCGAGCGCGTCATCGAGGCTGCCGGATACGGCCTCGTCCGGTTTACCGTGCCCATGCTGGGCGCGTACATTCGCGATCGAGTTTTATGGCATGAGTAGGGTGATAAAGGTGACGGAACAGAAGATGAGCCCGCAGGCTATCGAGGTGCGTGGCGCGCGCGTGCACAACCTCAAAGACATCGATATCGATATTCCACTGGGAAGGCTTGTGGGCATTGCCGGCGTGTCGGGCTCGGGCAAGAGTTCGCTGGCGCTGGGGGTTCTTTATGCCGAGGGCTCGCGTCGCTATCTTGAGGCGCTCAGCACCTATACCCGCCGTCGTCTGACGCAGGCCGAACACGCCCAGGTGGACGAGGTGCTGCACGTGCCGGCGGCGCTCGCATTGCATCAGCGCCCCAGCGTGCCGGGCGTGCGTTCTACCTTTGGCACCATGACCGAGCTCAACAATAGCCTGCGTCTGCTCTTTAGCCGTTGCGCCCATCACGTATGCCCGCATTGCGGGGCGCGTTTGGAGCCGAGCCTTAACGTGGCCGCAGGCCTGTCGCTCACGTGTCTGACATGCGGCCGCGAGTTCTACGCGCCGAGTGCCGAGGATTTGGCTTTCAATAGCGGCGGCGCGTGTCCCACTTGCGGCGGTACCGGCGTCATGCGCGAGGTGGACGAGGCGAGCCTGGTACCCGACGAGTCAAAGACTATCAACGAAGGCGCGGTGCTTCCCTGGGGCACGCTTATGTGGGATCTGATGAAGCAGGTGGCTGGCGAGATGGGCGTGCGCACCGACGTGCCGTTTAATCAGCTCACGCCTCAAGAGCGCGACATCGTGTTTCACGGCCCCGCGGTTAAGAAGCACATTCTTTACGTTCCCAAAAACGGCGAGGGTGCCACGCCGCTCGACTTCACCTATTACAACGCCGTCTATACCGTCGAGAATGCGCTCGCCAAGGTCAAGGACGATAAGGGCTTAAAACGCGTTGCGCGCTTTTTGCGCGAGGGCCCATGCCGTGATTGCGACGGTACGCGTCTCTCCGAGGCTGCGCGCCAGCCCCAGGTGCGCGGTATCAATCTGTCACAGGCGGCGGCCATGACGCTTGGTGATGCGATTGAGTGGGTGCGCGGGGTGCCCGCATCCTTGCCGCCCGAGATGCGGCCCATGGCAGCGGATATCTGCGATTCGTTTTTGGGCACGGCTCGTCGTCTGGTCGACCTGGGTCTCGATTACCTTTCGCTCGATCGCGCCGGTGCCACGCTCTCCACGGGTGAGCGTCAGCGCGTGCAGCTCGCCCGCGTGGTGCGCAACCGATCGACGGGTGTGCTTTATGTGCTGGACGAGCCCTCAATTGGCCTGCATCCTGCCAATGTCGACGGCTTGGTGGGTGTGATGCGCGACCTAGTGGGCGACGGCAACACCGTGGTTGTTGTCGACCACGATACGCGCGTGTTGGCGGAGGCTGATTATCTGGTTGAGATGGGCCCCGTTGCCGGAGCAGGCGGCGGCAATGTGATCGCCGCTGGTACGGTTGACGAGGTCGAACAATCGCAGGGCAGCCGCATCGCACCGTTTTTGCGCGCAGACCCCAAGCGTTTGCGCCCGCGGGTGGCTGACGACGAAATGTTCGATCAAGGCCATATCCGCATGGCGACCGATGCCATCCATACCGTCAACCCGCTCGAAGTCGATATACCGCGCGGCCGCCTTGTCACGGTGACGGGCGTTTCGGGTTCGGGCAAGACAACCCTGGTGCTCGAGACGCTCATCCCTGCACTCAAGGCTCAGGCAACTGGCGCGCGCCTGCCAAGCCATGTGCGCTGGGTCGACGCCGAGGGCATCGCACGCGCCAACCTGATTGACGCCACGCCCATCGGCGCCAACGTGCGCTCGACGGTGGCGACTTATGCCGACATCCATGACGAGCTGCGCCGCGCCTTCGCCCGTACGTCTGAGGCCAAGGCAGCCGGCTACAAGGCAGGCGCCTTTAGCTACAACACCGGCGCCTTGCGCTGCCCTACGTGCGACGGCACGGGCTCGATATCACTCGACGTGCAGTTTTTGCCCGATGTCGAGATCGTCTGCCCGGCATGTCGCGGCTCACGTTATGCAGACGCGGCTTCGCATATCCATCGCGAGGGCAAGGACGGGAGCTTGCTTACGTTGCCGCAGCTCATGGATATGAGTGTGGATGAGGCCATCGACGCCACACTGGGACTCAAGAAGGTTCAGACGCGCTTGCAGACCTTGCACGACCTGGGCTTGGGTTATCTCACGCTCGGTGAACCCACGCCGGCGCTTTCGGGCGGCGAGGCACAGCGTCTTAAGCTTGCGAGCGAGATGGGCCGCGTGCAGGACGATGCCGTATTCGTATTCGACGAGCCCACGATCGGCCTACATCCGCTCGATGTTCAGGTGTTGCTGAGTGTGTTCGACGGCCTTGTTGTCAAAGGCGCCACGGTTATCGTGATTGAACACGATCTCGACCTTATCCGTAACGCCGATTACGTGATCGACATGGGCCCGGGCGGTGGCGATGCGGGCGGGCAAATCGTCTGTGCCGGCACGCCGGGGGACATCGCGGCCTGCTCCAAGAGCATTACCGGACGTTATCTATAACCGAATGCGACAAAGGGACAGTCCCTTTGCCTCATTGATACCTATTTCACGCATTGAGCTGCGAGATAGTCGCGGAAGAATGGCAATTCAAATGCGACGAGCCCTCGTCCTCGCTCCCCGATGATGCCGGCGTCTATCATGCGGCGTCGGTAGCGGGAGACCTGCTGCGGCGAACGCTTAAGGCGCTCGACAAGGTCAGCGGTGGTGGACTCTTCCTCGTCATCGAGCATGGCGATGAGGAATCGCTTGTCCTCTGCCGTGAGTTCCCGATAGGTTGCCGCGAGGATTCGGTCGTCCATCTCGTCGCGCGCGATTTTGATTCCCAGGTCAAAGTCGCGTGACGAGATTTCCTTCGAATCGCTTGTGAGGTCCCAGGCACGGTAGCCTACGAGTTGCAATAGGAAGGGAAAACCAGAGATCGAGCGAACGGCTCGATCGATTCCCTCAGCATCTGCCAGGCGATCGTTTTCCTGGATTGTGCGAATCAAGGCCTCGCGCACGTCATAGTCGGCAATGCGGCCCAGATGATATTGTTGGGCGCGGCGAAGGAACGAGACCGTCTTGTGGTTCAGTAGCGTCGATACGTTGTTGGGAAGTCCCGCCATGAGCAGAGCGACGCGTTTCCCATCGGTCACAAAGTGCTGATACGTCGCTGCGAGCTGAATCATCTCGTTGAGTGTCGGGTCCACCTCGTCAACCGTGACGAGCAGACCGGTGTCCGCCTCGTTGAGCTGGTCGATGATGTCGCTCATGCGATAACGCCAGGTTGAGGCATCGTGAACGCGACTGACCTCGATGCTGCCGAGCGGTGCAATTCCGAGACCGGTGACTTCGAAGTGGTTGGACGGGTCGATAAGATGGCCGGCAGCACGTTTCGCCCCGAGCTCGATTTCCTCAAGCATTCCCGGGAGCGCGGTCGTCTTTACGGCAATCCAGCCGTGGGATTCCGCCCTTGTCGCGAGCGACGACATGAGAGCGGTTTTACCGGTTCCACGCGCGCCTGAGAAGATCGAGGTTAATTCTGGGCGCCTGCGCTGGCTCAAGAAGGCACGGTCCAAATCCCGAATAATCTGTTGTCTGCCAGCGAGATGGGCAGGAACTTCGCCAAAGCTAGGGGTAAACGGGTTTTCGAGGTATTCCACAATGCCCTCCTTTAGCGTCTCGGGTTAATTTCATTTTATTCTAGTTAATCTCAATTAAAAACGATTAATTTCATTTCAAAGCATAAGGTTGGCGTCGTGCGTTATCGAAGCGGTGCTTGAATAGCTTACGTTGGAGCTCGAAAATGGGTTCAACCCATTCGCGAAATTTGCACGCCCTATTGTGAGTGGGCTCTCAGATGAGCTGAAGCTGCCATCGTGCGGCTGATAGGGGCAATCATGAAAAACAGAATCTATGGGTATGCTCGAGTTTCGTCAGCAGATCAGAACCTGGATCGCCAACTGGATGCGCTGGAGCGGTTTCCGGTCCAAACGAATTTGATCTATGCTGACAAAGCGAGCGGAAAGGACTTCAGGCGTCCTCAGTACCGGCGTCTTCTTCGTCGTCTGCGCGAAGGGGACGTTCTGGTGATTAAGAGTATCGATCGATTGGGTCGCGACTACCGTGAAGTTCTCGATGAATGGCGTCGCCTAACGACGGACAAACACGTTGCCATCGTGGTGCTCGATATGCCATTGCTTGATACACGCGAACAACCCAATGGAATTACGGGGACTTTTATTGCCGATCTAGTGCTTCAGGTTTTGAGCTACGTGGCTCAGGTGGAGCGCGAAAACATAAAGCAGCGCCAGGCGGAGGGTATCGCGTCGGCGCGTCTGCGGGGTGTGAGATTTGGGAGACCGACGCTCGAACGTCCGGATAACTACCGCGATGTCATCAAATCATTCGAAGGAGGTGAGGTTACGAGGCAAGAGGCCGCAATGCTTTTGAACGTTAGCGCATCGACGTTTGATCGTTGGAGACGGGCGGACGCGAACGGATATGACCGTTCGCCGTCTGCCCGTCCTCTTTAGCTAGACATTTTGACGAGGGGAGTTTATTGCACAGGGCCCACTCCTTCCCTCGATGTTTATCCAGTTCACGCCCTTGAATCAAATAGTGCCACCGCGTCGCCAATTCGTCTGCTATTTGACGAGGGGGGGTTAAACGACTACCAAAGGATATGTAATGAAGAAAAAGTTATTTACGGCAGTTCTGGCTTTTAGCGCGGCGGCGCTAATCGGCATTTCTCTACCACTCGGAATTACGGGTCGCGGCTGGAGTCCGACATGCGCATTTGCAGCGACTAAGAAAAGTGGAAAGAAGCCAAAGCCAGGTAAGAAGGATTCAGTAAAAATCGATCAACTAAACTGGAGCGTCTCAGAAGGCGTTGTTGATGGCGTCGAGATGATGACATTTGAATATGACAATAAATCGAGCTTCGATATTGCTCAGTTCACTATTCAGTTTGAGCCGAAAGGGGAGTTGACTGACGAACAGAAACTTCTGTTTACTGACGTTTTTGATGAGGAAGAGGCTGCGCACGATTATTCAACGCTGAAAATGACGGCGGATAGCCAGCGAATCGTCGAGAAGCGAGAATCGGTTGATAGCGTTCCGTGCATTACCCATGGTGACTATGTCGCCAATGCCCAGCAGAATCAATATGACCTGATGGAGCCTTCAGTGGCGACTATTGCCTATCTAGGCGGCGATGGAAAGATATATCTCGAGTACTATAGTTTCAAGTCGAAAACCTATACGACTTCATCAAAGGGCGGTGTCAAGGCGTATGACTGGCCAACAAAAGCCCTTGCAAAATCCTTGCCGAAGCCTGACTGCCCTATCGTTTATACGTCGTTAGACGAAAAAGACTGCCTTTCGTTTGTCGCATTTGGCATCGATCGTGATGGGTACGACAAATACATCAAAGCTTGCAAGAAAAAGGGATACAAGGACATCGAATATTCGTATGACAGCAGTTTTTGCGCAAAGGATAAAAAGGGACGGGAACTGATGATCGGATATAGCGACCGAGATCAGCGGATGGACGTCAGCGTTTCAGTTGATTAACGTGGGCATATGATCGAATGATCAACGCGTTATGATGCCTATGTATGGATTGGGGCGCCGGCCTATGGTCTGTGCCCCAATCTTTCTAAAGTTACGTGCAGCAGAATAGGTATTAAATTAACGTATGAATGTGTATTTATATTATGTTGGATTTAAGTCCTTCCTTTCTGAATTGGTTGACATCAAAACCCAATATAAATGAATTGAGTCCGTAATTACCCTGAGGACAACTGGAGGACAAGGGCTAAATGAGCGTTTCCAATCCGTTTAAAACAATTGGCCAGAAGATAATTGTCGCCCTATTGGCGTTAGGCTTGATTGCAGCTTGCGGCGGCTGCGTGTACCTGTGGTTGACGCGCGATCAGACCGTTATAAGCGATGATTCGATTCGGGAAGAAATTAAGCCGGTAACGAAGTTGCTTACCTACGAATACGATTTTACTCAGGTTCTATATATTGACGATGCAGGGAATCCGTTTGGTTTTAACAACCCATTTACTACTAAGCGATATGTAGCGACCATCGATGGCAAGGCGGATATCGGCCTGAACGTAGACGATGAGAACCTGAAGGTCAAAGTCCATCGTTCGAAAAACAACGAGTCGGTAATAAAATCTGTTAATGTTACGCTTCCGCATTCCGAGATCGTGACGTTGTCAACGGATCCGAACTCGCTTAAAAAGTACGTTGAGGACAATGGTTTTCTTAATTGGAATCAGGTCAGTACGGACGATTTAAATAAATTGCTTCAGCAGGCTGATAAGGACCAGAGGCAAAAGGTTCAAGAAAGTGGCATGCTGGAAAAATCTGATGAACGTGCAGTAAAACTGGTGAAAAAGCAGGTGTCGACGTTCTGTGGTCCAGACGTAAGGGTCAATGTCGAATTCGAAGATTAATATCTACCTTTGAAATCAAATTACTGATTCAGCTGAATGCCCGCTATCGCGATGCCTTACGTTGCGATAGCGGGCATCTCTGATTTCGTTTGAAGGGTGTCAATGTGACAATTGTCCGATATGACAACGAGACTGTCCCTTTGTCACATTCCCGGAAAGCCTGTTTGGCGCAGGGCTTCGTAGAGGACGATGGCGGCGCTGTTGGAGAGGTTGAGTGCGCTGATGCGGTAGTCGTCCGGATTGACGAAGTTGCCGCAAATATCCTGCTGAAGGATGGCCTCGTGGCTGTCCTCGGTATGCCCCAGCGATTCCTCGTGGGCTTCCCAGGCCTCGGCGTTATCGAGTGAGTCGCAATCGCGCAGCATCGGGATGCGCTCGCAGCGCTCGGACGCCGCGGCGAGTAGCTCCTCGGGAATCCCTGAGCTCTCGCTGCCAAAGACCAAGTAGTCGCCATCGCGGTAGGTACTTTGCGCATAGGTGCGGCGTGCCTTTTTGGTCAGCAGATGCAGGCGCTCGTCGGCGGGGGAGAGGCCGTTGCGGGCAAGGAAATCCTCCCAGCCGGCATAGGTTGTCACGTCCAAGTTTTGCCAGTAGCCCAGGCCGGCGCGACGCACCGTCTTGTCATCGAGCGAAAAGCCCAGCGGCTCCACCAGATGCAGGCGGGCGCCGGTAACCACGCAGGTGCGGCCGATATTGCCCGTATTGGCCGGAATCTCGGGCGCGTACAGCACAATGTTGAACATGACTCTCCTTGGCTCAGAACGAAAAACCACCACGAAGGGCACCTTCGTGGTGGTTTGGCGGTTGCGTAGGCGGAAAAATGCCCGCTTGGATAAACCTAGGCGCGGTGCCAGTCGGTCAGGCAGGCATCGAGGGAGGCGATGAGCGCATCCTTGTCCATGTGACGGCCGATGATGCACAGGCTCGTCATACGGTCGCCCGTCTCGTCGTCCCAAATCTGCATGATCTCGGGGTTCTCGTCGATGATCTTCTGCTTCTCGCCCTCGGGCGCGGAGTCAACGAACAGACCGTTCTCCATCAGGCGCATCTGGTGGCCGGCCTGCTCAAACATGTAGCACATGTCCGGATCGCCGGTCTGCCACAGCGGACCCTTGACGCGAATGACCTCGTCGGGCCACTCCTGCTCAACAAAATCGGTGAACTTCTGCAGGTCAAACGGCTTGCGGCGCGAGTACACAAAGGTCTCGATGTCGTACTCGAGCACCTCGGGGTCGTCGTGCTCCTCGGGATGCTCCATGGCCTCGATCCAGGCGGCGGAGTTGTAGGCGCGCATAAAGTCGAAGCGGTCGGTGTCGAGCAGCTCCTCCATGGGGACCTCGCCGTTTTGAGCCTCGACGATCACGGCGTCCTTCTGCAGGCTGCGCACGATGGCCTTGAGCTCGGCGATCTGCTCAGGGCTCACGGTATCGGTCTTGTTGAGAATCAGCGTGGAGCAGAACTCGATCTGCTGGATGAGCAGGCTCTCGATGTCGTCCTCGTCGATATCCTCTGCCAGCAGGTCGCGACCGCCGTTGAACTCGTCATACATGCGGGCGCAGTCGACCACGGCCACGATGTTGTCGAGCGCGAGCTTGGGCTCGCCGCCCACCTTGGCCTCGTCGCAGAAGCTCGAGATGGTGTAGGCGATGGGGATAGGCTCGCAAATACCCGATGCCTCGATGATGATGTAATCGAAGTTGCCCGAATCGGCGATGCCCTGCAGCTGGTTGGCCAGGTCATCCGAAAGCGTGCAGCAGATGCAGCCGTTGGTGAGCGGGATGAGGTCGTCGGTCTCGGAAAGACCGCCGTCGGCGATGAGGCTGGCGTCCACATTGATCTCGCCGATGTCGTTGACGATTACGGCGGCGCGGATGCCGCCGTCGTTAGCGAGGATGTGGTTGAGCAGCGTGGTCTTGCCGGCACCGAGGTATCCGGTAAGCATGATGATCTTCACGGGTTTGTTGGGCATGTGCCCTCCTTTGTTAGACATGGCTTACAGCTGAATCTTATGCCAAACGCCTGCTCTTATACCCACGCGCCGGCAAATAACACAAGCTACTCCCAGGCTCCCCATACATCGGGGCAATAACCGACGGTGGCCTTTTTGCCGTTGCGCACGATGGGCTCGGCTAGAACCTGCTGGTTCTCGAGCAGCTTGTCGAAGCGCTGGCTAGGGGTGAGGTGCTGGATGAGCGCGAGCGTCTCCTCGTCCTTGGCTTTGGGGTTGAGCAACTTGTCGATACCGCCGACCGCCTGCATCACGCTCGTGAGCTCGCCCTTGCTCATCTCCTTTTCCTTAAGGTCAATTAACTGCACCTTAATGCGGCGCTCCTTAAAATAGCGCTGGGCCTTTTTGGTGTCGAACGACTTCTTGGTGCCAAAAATTTGCACGTTCACTTATCGGCTCCCGTTCTAACGAATGAAGTTGGTGCGCTCGCGATCGGCTTCGGGGACTTCGATGCCGGCGGCCTGTCCTGCCTCGATACAATGCAGGAGCCAGGCCATGTTCTTGCCGATGTTGCGCATGGTGGCCAGACCCTCGGCGTCCTGGGCGGCCTCGCCAGGCATGGCGCCAAACACGTTGTTCCAGTACGTGGAGGCGACCACGGGCATCTGGTTGATGGTGAAGTACTTGTTGAGCACGTCGAAGGTGGTCGACGTGCCGCCGCGACGGGCGACGGCGACGGCAGCGCCCGGCTTGTGTGCAAAGGCTTTGCCTCCGGCATAGAATGCGCGATCGAGTGCCGAGAGGATGCGGCCGCTGGGGTGCGCGTAGTAGACAGGCGAGCCAAAGACAAAGCCGTCAGCCTGTTCGGCTGCAGCGATCAGCTCGTTGACCACGTCGTCGTCAAAGGTGCAGCGACCGTTAAGCTTGCCACACTGGCCGCAGCCGATGCAGTCGCGAATGGGCTTGGCGCCCAGCTGAAATACCTCACTATCGATGCCTTCGGCTTTAAGCTGCTCTGCAATCTCGGCGAGCGCCCGGGCGGTGTTTCCGTTTGCCTTGGGACTGCCGTTGACCAAAAGAACCTTCATCGCAAACTCCCTCTGCTGTCGGTGACTTCTGCAGAGGATTATCGCACGATGGGGGAGGCGGTGTGGGCGCGGTGCTAATCCAGTTTGGTACCTGGCACCTGCACGGCTTTCCCGAGCAACGCTTTGAGCTCGTTCAAAATCGAAACGGGCTGACGGTCGACGCCGTCCAGATGGAGCGTGGCCACGCGAATGGGCGGCTGATATTCAAATGGGCCAAAGAGCACGGGCGAACCCAGGAACCGCTCGATTTCCTCTGCAATCGCATCGGTTTCTTCGGGATCAAAGTCGTCGAAAAGAGCCACGAACATCGGCCCCGTCGAGCGGAACATACGACCCTTACCGCGCGAGCATTCCACCAGACAGGCGGCACATTCTGCCAAAACGCGGTCGCCCGCATCAAAGCCAAAGCGGGCATTGACCTGAGCGATATCGTCGATTTTGATGGCGATCAAACCAGCCTTGCGCGCCACGCGACGCATTTCGCCAATGGCGTTGACCAGGGCGTGAATATCGCCCAAGCCGGTCACGGAATCGGTCGTATCTGCCAAGCTTCGGTTGATGATAATGCCCACATACATGCCGGGCTCGGTATCGGTGCCGTCCAAGCGGTAGCCCGTGCAGTCGCAAAGCACGTATTTTCCGGTGGCATCCATTACGCGATACTGCATGTAGTGGAAGTGCCACGTGCCGTTTATCACCATGTCGAGCTCGACACGTACGTTGTCGCGGTCCTCGGGATGAACGCGGGCGAGCCACATGTCGAGTGAGTTAAAAGGGTGCTGGGAGGGCAGGTCAAAATCGCGCACGGCGTTAACCGACCATTGCGATTCTCCCGTATCGAGATTGAGGATAAACGGATAGCGCGTCTCGGAGCTCATGGAGATCGCTTGGAACACCCGGTCGTTGCAGGGAAGCTGATCGACGATTGGGCGTTGCGGCGCGTCATCGTCTTTCGGTTGCTGCACACGATGCATAAGCTTATAGCGATACATCTTGCGATCGGCATCCATTGTCATCTGGCGACGCGTGTCGCCAGCAAGTGGATCGACGCGCGAGCAGCCAAAGCTAAAGCTGCCGATCATGGGCGCCTTGCCACCTGAGCTCGCCTCGATCAGCCTGGTACGTACCTGCTCCAAGCGCTGCTCGAGTTCAATCTCGTTTGCGGAGAGCGAGATGAGCACAAACTCGTCTCCACCGATACGGAACAGCATCTCATCGTGCTCCATGGTTTCGGAGAGCGTGCGGCAGATGCTCAGAATATAGCGATTGCCTTCGGCGTGGCCAAACCTATCATTGCAATGCTTGAGATGGTCGATGTCAATATAGGCGCAGGTGAAGGGGTCGCCTTTGCGCCAGAGTTGCTCGACGTGACGGTCGAATCCGTTGCGGTTGCCCAAGTTGGTGAGCGGATCGATATAGGCGTTGCGCTCAAGCAGCTGGCGCTCTTGTTGCAGGATGGCATGCGTCTTTTGCAGTTGCTCGCCAACGGCGCGTAGCCCAGCAGGCAGCGCGGCAACATCGAGTTCGGCGGTCGAGACGCCGTTCGCAAGTCGCTGAAGATAGGCAATAATCGATTGCTCGCCCAGGCGATACGACTCGTTCATGATGGATAACCTCCTTGGGCGGAACAACGGTTTGTATCATATCCCCAATTCGGTTTGAATTGGGGATATAAGTTAGCTAATGGAGACAAATATCCCCTTCGACGGTGGCGTTTTGCGCGCGAGCGTATCAGTTGTTATTGCCGCCATCGAGCAATGCCTCAAAATCCTTCGCCTGCATGGGGCGGTAGTAGAGGAAGCCCTGAGCGTAGCGGGCGCCCATTTGTCGTAGCATGTTCGCCTGCTCATTTGTCTCGACGCCTTCGACCACGACGGGCAGATGGAGCGACTGCGCCATTTCGAGCATCGATGAAATGATTTGCGTGCTGCGGCCTTGATCGCGGTCGGTGGGCACAAAGGTGCGGTCGAGCTTGATGACGTCGACGTTGACGTTCTTGAGCATCGCGAGCGTGGACTGGCCGGTGCCAAAATCGTCCATGTAGGTCGAGAAGCCACGGGTGTGCAGATCCGCGGTCAGCTTATCCACGGCCTCGGACTCTCCGGTATAGGCGGTCTCGGTGATCTCGATGTGCATGAGTTCGGGCGGCAGGTTGTACTGGGCGGCGAGCGACCCCATATGCTCGGCGACATCGCAGGCAAGAATGTCTACGCGCGACACATTGAGGGAAATCGGAACCACGCGAAGTCCTCGATTGAGGCGCTCGCGGAGCCACATGGCGACGCCCTGCCAAACATATTTGTCGAGCGTCACTACAAAGCCGCTTTCCTCGAGTGCGGGGATAAACGTTGCGGGCGAAATGAGAGAGCCGTCCTTGTTAATCCAGCGGGTGAGTGCTTCGGCGCCAATAATCTCGCCGGTTTCCATATCGACCTGGGGCTGAAGATAGTACGTGATGCGACCATTTGACAGCGCGTACTGGAATTCGGTCAGCGTGCGGTTGAACACGATTTCGCGCTTGTACTCCTCGGGGCAAAAAATGGCAATGCGCTCCTTAAAGTCGTTTTTTGCGCGCCGATTGGTAAACATGGCCTTTGCCTGCGCATCGATGGTGATCTCCTCATTGGAATCGATGGGGTAAACGCCCATGGACGGCCAAAAACCTACGCCGCCATCATACCTGGCTACTGCCTCGCGAACGCGGTTGTAGATTTGATGGACGGTGATGTGCTTAAAGGGGATGAGTACGCAAAAGTCATCTTGGCCCCAGTACCCTGCGACGCCCATGTCGGCATTCTCGATGTCCTTGAGGACCGTGCCCACATCGGCAAGCAGGCGGTCGCCTTCGGCCTGTCCATACCATTCGTTAAACAGGCGCATGTGGCCCATGTCGACCGTGGCGATGCACCAGGCGCCGTCGCGTCTTGCCTCGAGAAAAGCGTTGGCGCGCCGCATAAACTCGCTGGGTCGATAGAGACCCGTGAGCGAGTCGATACGTTCGGCGATGGCGCTTTTGCGCTCAGCCTCGGGTATGGGGAGGCTGTCGTTGGGAACAAGCCCGCCGGCCGTGCGAAGGCGACGGTTGAGTTCGCCTAAAACGGCGGTCGCTTGATGGGTTAAGTGCTCGTAAAAGGCCGGGACGACAAGGCAGACGGGAGTAATGGTGTCGCCTGCGATTCGAACAGGAGCGAAAACGGCCTCTTTAAGGTGGCGGGTCAGTTGCTCGAATGCCTCGTGGTCTAGGTTGTTGCTGAGCACGACGAACTGAACGCTTCGTGAACGGTAGACCCGGCTCCTGCCGCGAGTGATCGACAGCATACGGCCTGCGTATTCGGCAAGCATGTTGTCGACGGCCTCGGCCCCGTAGAGCTCGTTGAGCTTTGTCGTGCTACGAACGCGCACCGCTATAAGCCCTGTCTCGCAACGATCGCGGCGGCAGGCGTCGATGGCGTTGGCCAGCATGCGCTGCGTTCCGAGGCCTGTGGCGGCGTCGACGGTTTCGGCAAGTGAGTGGTTGACGAGCTCGCCGACATAGAGCGAGGGGACATTTCCGTCGCCGTCGATACGAAACCCGCGAGCACGGCAAAGGACGTAGTCGCCGACGGCGTTGCGCACACGATACTGCATGACGCGACGGTGCTTGGTGCCGTTGTAGACTTGGTCGATGTCGTTGATGCAGGCCTCAAGGTCGTCGGGATGGACGCGCGTTTTCCAGTAATCGCGACAGTTGTCTATGTGCTCCGAGGGAAGGCCAAGATCGCGCAAGGCACCTTGTGACCAAAGGGTGCGATGTTTGTCCAAGTTCTCGATAAAGAAATATCGGCCCTCATTGAGCATCGAAAAGGCGTCAAAAATTCGATCGCTTATTTCGAAGTCGTCGGCGTGAACTTGCGTGATATTGCGTCGATCGAGGTGCATGGCATGACGTAGCTTGTAGTCGTACATGCGATGGTCGGCATCGAGCGTCATGCGATTGGAAGCTTCGCCCAGGGCGGGGTCGGCATGTGACACTCCGTAGCTAAACGAGTGGGGCATCTCGGAATCGTTGTTTTTGAGCAGAACCGTTCGGCAGTGTTTCAGACGTTCGGCGAGGTCGTCCTCGGTTGCAATCGTAGATAGGATGGCAAACTCGTCGCCGCCTATGCGAAACGCCGCTTCGCCCACCTTCATATACAGATTAAGATAGAGACTTACCTGCAAGATATAGCGGTTGCCCTCGTCATGTCCAAAGACGTCGTTGCAGTGCTTGAGATTGTCGATATCGATGAACGCCATGGTAACGGGGGCGTCCTGCTCCCAGAGCTCCTCGAGGGAACGGGCAAAGCCGCCACGGTTGCCAAGCCCGGTAAGCTGGTCGGTAAAGGCGGTCCTGATCAGATCCTCCTGCCGCTCGAGAAGGTCGCGGACGGTCTTTTCGAGCGTTTCGGTGTAATTGCTGACAGTTTCCATGTTCTAAGTGGCTTTCTGAGGTCGGGGCGGATTGCGTCGGGCGAGCTCGTTGTGTACACGCGTCGTTGCTCAGCGCTTTGCATGTATCCAGGCCCCCGCCTTGCCGCGTTGTTGAGTTAATTTGCCGGCTAATGTTCGCTGTTGATAACAGCTGAGTAGTGTAAACAATAGTGCACAATTATATATGGGTGCACATGCTGTGGGCGGCTATTGTTCGACAAGCGGTAGCGCGACGATGCGATGTTCGATAAAAATGCGACTGGGACGATATATGTTGACGGGTATACTTGTCCCGTTTGAATTTGTGGGGACGGAGATGGTCGCATGGCACAGTCAAATACGACGCGCACGGTGGGGCTGGCACTCGAGGGAGGCGGCTACCGCGGTATGTATACGGCGGGCGTGCTCGACGTTTGGATGGAGCACGGCTTAACTTGCGACCATATGGTGGGTGTCTCGGCGGGCGCGGCGTTTGGCTACAACTTTAAATCGCGCCAGATCGGCCGCGCCATTCGCTATAACAAGGCCTATTGTGCCGATAAGCGCTATGCGGGTGTAGCAAGCTGGCTGCGGACCGGCGATATGTTCAATGCCGATTTTGCCTATCACGAGGTGCCCATCGAGCGCGATCCCATCGATTTGGAGACATATCGCGTCTGCCCCATGCGGTTTACGTGCGTGTGTACCGATATCGAGACGGGCAAGGCCGTCTACCACGACCTGCCCTATGGCGATGAGCACGATATCGAGTGGATCCGGGCGTCATCGGCGATTCCCGTGGCGACGCGCCCTGTCGCCATTGAGGGCCGTAAGTACCTGGATGGCGGCGTGGCTGATTCTATTCCCAGCGCATGGCTGTTTGCGCAGGGGTATGACCGTAATATCGTGGTACTCACGCAGCCGGCGGGCTTTGTAAAGCAGCCCAACAGCGTGATGCCCATGCTGCGTCGCGTGTTCCGTCACTATCCGGAGTTTGTCGCAGCGCTCGAGCATCGGCATGAGGTCTACAATGCCACGCTCGATGACCTGGCACGTCGCGAGGCCGCCGGCGAAATCTTTGTGGTGCGGCCGAGCGAATCGGTGAAGGTGCCGTCGCTGTGTCGCGAGCCCGATGAACTTGAGCGCATCTACCAGATTGGTCGCCGCGATGCGGAGGCGACTTTGCCGGCGTTGGAAGCGTATCTGGCGGGGTAAGGGTCGCATGTGGAAAGCGCATCCCGGAATGGAGGTCCAAACTGGGATGCGCTTTCCATTGCTGAAGATGTGAGGCTGCGAATCGGCTGCTCGGCTTATGGCTATGCCTGCTGCCAGGTGTCGACAAGCTCCTTGGCCGCGGCGTAGGGGTCATCGGCGCTGCAGACGGCGCTCACCACAAAGAAGCCGTTGACGCCGGTGGCCTTAAGCTGCGGCAGGTCGGCTGTCTTAACGCCGCCGCCCACCACGATGGGCACGGGGCTTGCCGCGTGGAGTGCGGCCAGGTCCTCAAAGCTCTTGGTGATGATAGAGCCGTCGGCCGCGCGTCCGCAGTCGCGCTTGGTCTCGGTCTCGTGGAGCGGGCCGATGCCCAGGTAGTCGACCAGGCTCATGTCGGCGGTCTTGACGTACTCGAGCATCTCCTCACAACGGGCCGAAAGGCCCACGATGGCGTCGGGGCCCAGCAGCTTGCGACAGACCTCGACGGGAATATCGCTTTGGCCCACGTGCACGCCGTCGACGGCAATACCCTGCTCGCGCGCGGCGAGTACACAGTCCAGACGGTCGTCGATTAACAGGGCGACCTGACCGGTCTTGCCGGCCTGTGCGATTGCCTGCGCGGCGTCGCCGGTCAGCGCAATGATCTCGCGGGCGCTTGCCACCTTGGAGCGCACCTGGATGCAGGTAAAGCCGGCGTCGAGCGCCTGGGCCACCACATCGCCCACGGGGCGTCCCAGCGTATTTTCGGGGCCGAGTACCAGATAGGCCGAGATATCAAGGTTGTCGCGGATGCTCATCGTGCTTCCTCCTGCTTTTTGATCTGCGCTTCCATGCGTTCAAGCTTGCCGGTCATGGTGTCGGTAAATCCGGGCCGAATATCGGCTTTGAGCACGACTTCGGTGCGGATGCCCTTGCTCGCCAACACAAAGGTTGCGTCGCGCACGACCTGCATGACCTCGTCCCAGTCGCCCTCGATCTCGGTGAACATCGAGGTGGTGCGGTTGGGAAGGCCGCTCTCGCGAATGACGCGCACGACCTCGGCGACCTCGGCGGACAGCTCATCGCCGGTGCCGCACGGGGCGATGGCCACAGCGACGAGCGTGTTCATGCTGGCATTGGTTGCGGGCTCGGACATGGCCTATGCCTCCTCGAGCTCGAGCTGGTTGTTGGCGATGTCCTGGGCGCTCGCGCGGTAGAGCTCGTCGATAAAGGCGACCTTAAAGCTCGCCGGGGCATCGGCGACGGCGGCAGCACGCGTGCCAGCGACGTTGTAGACGGCGGTACCGCAGACTGCCGCCGTAAACGGATCGGCGGCACAGGCGTACACGGCCAGTACGCCGCCTTGCGAGCAACCGCAACCGGTGATCTTGGACATGAGCGGGCTGCCGCCGTGGGACTTGGCCACGGTCGTGCCGTCGGTAATCAGGTCGACTTCGCCCGAGACCACAACGGCGCCGCCGGTGTAGCGGGCGAGCGCCACGGCGGCATCGCGGGCGGCGTCTACCGTGTCGGTGGTATCGACACCGCGTACGCGGCTCAGATCAGCCGCCTCGCCCTCAAGACCCCACAGGCCGGCGAGCGCGATGATCTCGGAGGCGTTGCCGCGCACGATGGCGGGCTTGTACTGCTTGAGTTCGTTTACCAACTGGGTGCGCAGACTACCGATACCCAGGCCCACCGGATCGAGCACCCAGGGCTTGCCGGCGTCGTGTGCCGCCTTGGCCGCGCGGGGAATCGTTTGCTCGTAGATGGGGAAGAGCGTGCCCATATTGAGATAGATGGCGCCGCCGCCGGCAACGAGCGCCTCGCCCTCGTCGGGCAGATAGACCATGGCGGCCGATCCGCCCACGGCGAGCTGTGCGTTGGCGACAAAGTCGATCGTCACCGTGTTGGTGATGGAGCCGGCCATCGGATTGGTGGCGCGAATTTCCTCTACGGCCTTGACCATATGTTGCTTAAGCTGTTCCGAATCAATCACTGCACATGCCTCCTTGGCATAGAAAAGGGGCGCTGTGCATAGACAGCGCCCCTGTAAAGGCGGCATGCTCCCTACGCCAGCATTAACTGACAGGTTCAAAGGATTGGGCCCCATGCCCTCTCAGCCTTGTGGTTTGCACCGCCGGCACTCCCGCATCGAATCTGTTGTTCCCTATACTAGCGCACCTGCCAAAAAGGGACAGGTTTATTTTGGCAGGTCGTTACAATAGGTAGGACCGATACGAATGGGGGCCTTATGATTAAACTTGTGCTGACCGATATGGACGATACACTGATTCCAGCCGGGCATGACGGCGCCAGCGACTACGCCATTGAGGGTATTCATGCCATGCAGGCGGCGGGTCTGCACTTTGGGCCGGTTTCGGGTCGTCAGCCGTCCGCGATGGGCTGGATGTTCAAAAACCGTTCCGAGTGTTTTTCGACCGGTGCGTTCTGTAACGGCCAGGTGATGTTTGTCGGCGGCGAAGTAGTCGCTTCGCGCGCAATCGACAACGATGCTCTGATGCGTTTGGCTGACTATCTGGAGCAAGAGACCGACGATACATTTCTAAAAGTCTACAGCCTGGGCGATGACTTTTGGGGCAACGATGCCTATTGCGTGACGAGCAATCCCGAGCGTGTGCGTCGCGCTATGGAGTCGGGCGGCAATGCGTGGCTCAAAGGCGAAGAGGCCCCGTGTCGTCCCGTCGTCGATGGCGCGCCGGTGTTTAAGGCGAATATCTGGAGTGCCCGTTCGCGTGAGGAGCTCGCGGAGCTACGCGAGCGCGTTGCCGTTGAGGTACCGGAACTTTCGCTTGTGTTTCCCAACAACCGAGTGCGCCTGTTCGACATCCTTCCGGATGGTTGGGACAAGGGCTGCGCTGCGCTGGAGCTGGCGCGCGCCTTGGGCCTGACGCCCGACGAGGTGGCTGTATTTGGCGATTCCGATAACGATCTGCCCATGATCGATGCCGTTCCCAACTCCGTTGCAGTCGCCAATGCCAACGAGGCCGTCACGGCTGCCGCGCGCTGGCATATCGGCGCCGCGGCAGATGATGCGGTCGCCGGGGCTTTGCATCAGATTGCCGCCTGCGCCGCGACGGGGGAGATGCCGCCGTTTATGCGCCTGCCGGGTACTGCCGACGCGAATCTCACGAACAGCTAAGGAGACAGTCATGAAGCTCCAGCAGCTCAGATATGTCGTCAAAGTTGCCGAATGCGGCAGCATTACCGAGGCCTCGCGCCGTCTCTTTGTGTCGCAGCCTTCGATTACCGCGTCGATTCGCGATCTCGAAAACGAGATGGGTGTGCACATCTTTGAGCGCACCAACAAGGGCGTCATTGTGTCCGAGGAAGGCGAGACCTTCTTGGGCTATGCGCGCCAGGTACTCGACCAGGCCGACCTGCTCGAGGGCAAGTACAAGGGCGCATCCGAGCAGGTGCCGCACTTTAGTGTGAGCTGCCAGCATTATTCCTTTGCCGTTAACGCGTTTGTTGACGTGATTCGCGAGTTCGATGCCGCGCGTTACGACTTTACCCTGCGCGAGGAGCAGACCCACGAGATTATCGAGGATGTCGCGCATATGAAAAGCGAACTGGGCATCCTGTACTTATCCGAGCATAACCGCGAGGTCATCGAGCGCATGCTGGTGGCCAACGAGCTCGTGTTCGAAGGACTCTTCTGCGCCACGCCGCATGTCTTCGTCTGCGCCGACCATCCGCTGGCGGACCGCTCCAGCGTGACGCTCGAGGATCTGGAAGACTACCCGTTCCTGTCCTACGAGCAGGGCAGCTACAACTCGTTTTACTATTCCGAGGAGCTGACCTCGACGTTCGAGCGTCGCAAAAATATCCGCGTGCGCGACCGTGCGACGTTGTTCAATTTGGCCATGGGCCTCAACGGCTACACGGTATGCTCGGGCGTGATCAGCCACGAGCTCAACGGCCCCGGCATTATCTCGATTCCGCTCGACGTGGACGAGTACATGGAGATTGGCATCATCACGCGCAAGAACACGACGCTTACGCGCTACGGTCGGGCCTATATCGACGCGATTCGTCAGCATATCTAGGCTGCTGTGCTCCGCACGGTTCAAGTCTCTTTATGACAGTCCAGACTGATATAGGAAACATCTATATCAAACTGTTATAAACGTATATTTTACGATGGTCATATGAGCGCTCATACTCTGTCCCAGTAAAGCAACCAATGCAAAGGGAGATATCTATGAGCACTTCGATTCAACCGAACGCGCCGTTTCGCGCCGATATCGTCGGCAGCTTTCTTCGTCCGCAGGCTGTAAAGGACGCCCGTGCCGCCTATGTCGCGGGTAAACTCGACGCTTCCGGCCTTAAGGCCGTCGAGGACGATGCCATTCGCGATTTGGTGGCCAAGCAGAAGGCCGCCGGCCTGCAGGTGATCACCGATGGCGAGTTCCGCCGCAGCTACTGGCACCTCGATTTTATGTGGGGCCTCAACGGCATTGTGCGCCGCACCTCACGCACGGGTTATATGTTCCATGATGAGGAGACGACGGCCGACACCGCCGTGGTTACTGGTCCCATTAGCGGCGAGAACCACCCGTTCGTCGAGCATTTTAAGTTCGTCAAGGCGCTTGAGGGGGAGGGCCAGGTCGCACGCCAGACCATTCCGGCGCCGATCCAGACGTTCTCTGAGGTCACGCTCGATCGCTGCGACGGCCAGCAGGAGAGCCTGCGCGCTGTCTATAAGACCGATGAGGAACTTGCCGACGCTATTGCAGACGCTTATCGCACGGTGATCGCCGACCTGTACGCAGCAGGCTGCCGCAACGTCCAGTTTGATGACTGCACCTGGGGCATCTACTGCGATACCGATTTTGTCGCCAAAACCGGCATGAGCCCGGTCGACCTGCAAAAGGTAAGCGAGCTGGGCGTGGCGCTCAACAACGCCGCCATCGAGGGCAAGCCCGACGATCTGGTTATCAACACGCACGTGTGCCGCGGCAACTACCACTCCACCTATGCTTTTGAGGGCGGCTACGACCCCATCGCGCCGTACCTGTTCGCACATGAGGATGTCGATGCGTTCTATCTGGAGTTCGACACGCCGCGCGCCGGTGGTTTTGAGCCGCTTAAGTACGTTGCCCCCGGCAAGAAGGTGGTGCTGGGACTGGTCACTACAAAGGCAGCTGAGCTTGAGGACGAGGACGTTATCGTCGAACGTATCCACGAGGCCGCAAAGTACGTGCCGCTCGAGAACCTGTACCTGTCGCCCCAGTGCGGCTTTGCCAGCTGCGAGATTGGCAACAAGCTGACCGAGGACGAGCAGTGGGCGAAGATCGCGCTGGTCAAGCGCATTGCCGAGCGCGTTTGGAAGTAACGCTACCGTTTGCAGGTGGCGGCGCGCGCGAGACATTGCGTATCACGTACAATGGTTCGGATCGTATCGTTCGGGCAGGTTATCCAATATGCCTGATCGCCCTTCCATCATGAAAGGACTTCCATGTCCCAATCCTCGACGCCCACCGTATCTGAACTCGAGGAGACTGTCGAATAGTAGCTGCGTTCAGCCAAATTAAAAATGGCGTCCATGCGTGTGTACGCGTGGACGCCATTTTTAATGCGTCAGTATCCAGTGGATGCCGCGCGCCATGCGCAGGTCAGTTTGGGCAAAATGATTGCCGGGGTTGAGCTCCAGCGTTGTTGGGATGTCGCGCTCGATAAACAGCTTTTCCATCGCGCGCGTATCGTCGAGTACGTGCCGCATCATGCGGTTGGGCGTCTTGGTTTCCTTTTTACCGAGCGACAGATAGGCGGCGTCGGGCGTAGCCGTCATCGTGCGCTCGCGCGCGTAGTCGATAAAGCCGGGGAACCACAGCGACCCCGATGCACTCGCCACGCGCTCAAAGACATCTGTTTGCCAAAGTGCCCACAGTGCAAAAAGACCCGCCAACGAGTAGCCGGCAACGCTGCGCCAGGCGGGCGGTTGCGGGAGCGATGATTCGGCCTGGGGGATTATCTGCTTCAACAACTCGTCAAGAAAACCAGCAGCCTGTCCGCCAAAGGGCTCGGCATCTCGTATAGTTCCGTCGCATTCCCAGGGGCTCAGCTCGCGATTCCAATCGAGCCCTCCAATGGCGACAAGGGTGAACGGCGGGCAGTCGAGCTCTCGGCAGCGCTCGTAGACTTCACTACCGTTGCCCATAACCACGGGGAGATAGATGACGGGTGCGCCTTCCGCACACTCTGAATAAACGGTTATCTGCTTATGATGCGCTTCCAAGGCAGGCTTCTCTCAGTGTTGTGATATTGACAGCCTCAATTGTCGCACGCTGACACGGGGGCAGACGCTAAAAGAAAGGCGCGGAGCCGCTCGATGCGATTCCGCGCCTTGTTGTTTTGCTTTAGCAGACTATGCCGTTACGCCACGAAGAAGTAGACGAGGAAGGCGAGGGCTGCGATCCACATGAGCGGCTTGATCTTGGAGGCCTCGCCCTTAAAGAGCGCGACGACCACGTAGGCGATGAAGCCCAGGCCAATGCCGGCAGAGATGGAGTAGGTGAAGGGCACGCCGGCGACAATCATGAACGCCGGGAAACCCTGCGACACGTCGGACCAGTCGATCTCGGAGGCTTCGCTCATCATGAGGTAGCCGACGTAGACCAGAGCACCGCAGGTGGCGGCGCTGGAAACGATGGTGACGATGGGGGAGAAGAACGCGGCGAGAATGAACAGCACGCCGGTGGTGACGGAGGTGAGGCCCGTGCGGCCACCGTCGGCAGCGCCAGAGGTGGACTCGACGAAGGTGGTGATGGAGGAGACGCCCATGAAACCGCCCACAGCAGCGGCGGCGGAGTCGACGATCAGGATCTCCTTGATATTCTCGACGTTGCCGTCGTCGGTGAGGAACTCGCCCTGCTTGGCCACGGCCATCGCGGTGCCCATGGTGTCGAAGAAGTCACTCATGAGCAGCGAGAACGAGATGACGAGGAGCGCGGGGTCGGTAAGGACCTTGACGATGGCGGGCACGCCGCCGGCGTCGGCGATGGGGCCACCAATGCTCGAGAAATCGAGCGGGGCGATGATACCGGTCGGAGCCTGGGTCACACCTAGGGGGATACCGGCGATGACGGCGACGACGATGCCGATGAGCAGCGAGCCGGGGACGTTACGGCAGGCGAGGGCGACCGTCACCAGGATGGAGATGATGCCGACGATGAAGGTGGGGGAGGTGATGTCGCCCAGACCGACGAGTGTACCGGCGCCAGCGGTGATAATGCCGGCATCGCACAGGCCAATCATGGCGATGAACAGGCCCAGACCCACCGAGATGGCGTGACGCAGGACAACCGGGATGGCGTCCATGATGGCCTCACGCAGGCCACAAAGCACGAGCAGCAAGATGACGACGCCCTCAAGGAAGATGACGCTCATGGCCACGTGCCAGTCACCGCCGCAGACGGTGGTGGTGATTCCAGCGATCATCGCGTTGACGCCTAAGCCCGATGCGCAGGCGAGCGGGCGGTTGGCGAAGATGCCCATGCAGATGGTCATGATGCCGGCGCCCAGGCAGGTGGCGCAGGCGAGCGCTCCCGCATCGATGCCAGCACCCGAGAGCACCGCGGGGTTGACGGCGATGATGTAGGCCATCGCCAGGAATGTTGTCAGTCCAGCGCGGAGTTCGGTCCCGATTGTGGACTTGCGCTCGCTGACGTGAAATAGTTCGTCCATGCATACCCTTTCCTTGTTCGGCCCCGAGTTTAGGCCGATTGACGCGAACTCACCCACTATATCGCCTTTGTGAAGTTGGTGTTCCTCACATGTTGATGTTCGGCGGTTTGTAACGGACGGGCGGTATCTTTCGCATGAAATTGTGTAGGTACCGTATACTTAAGCGGTTACAACGACCCCTATGGAGGAACGTATGATTAAAGAGCTCTGCCGCGACGAGGCTATCCTGTCTCAGCGTTGCGAGGTTGCGACTGTCGAGGACGAGTCGGTCGCTCAGGATCTGATTGATACCATCAAGTCGCTCGATGATGCCGGCTGCTTGGCCGCCAACCAGATTGGCGTTACCAAGAAGGTTTGCGTCTACCTGGACGATGCCGGCGAACCCCACGTACTCTACAACCCCCGTCTGGTGTTTGGCCTGGGTGCCAGCAAGATGGAGGAGAGCTGCCTGACGCACGAGGAGGTCACCAAGTCCACGCGCTATATCAAGTGCAAGGTTGCCTTTGACCAGATTGTCGACGGCAAGATGAAGGAGTGCCGCCGCGACTATGCGGGCTTTGAGGCACAGATGATCCAGCATATGATCGACCACTGTCTTGGAAAGTTGGTCTAAGGGGACCAAAGCACCGCACTTCGCCTCTTTTGGCCCGGGCATGACATTGTTGTCATGTCCGGGCTTTTGTGTTTAGCGCCTTTTTGTTTGGAGACAATGAAATTAGCAAGAACGTAAAGCTAGGAGGCGCTATGTGTACGAGTATTCGATTTACCGATAATTCTGGCCACATGTATCTGGGCCGCAATCTCGACTGGAGCTTTGACTACGGCCAACAGGTTCGCGTGATGCCGCGCGGGTTCCACATTCCGTATTCGTTTATCGACGACGCGACAGCGGCACACGCGGTGATCGGTATGTGCATCGATTACAAGAACTATCCCATGTTTTTCGATTGCGGTAACGATGCGGGTCTGGCTGTGGCGGGGCTCAACTTTCCCGGCTATGCCGAGTATGCCGAGGGCCCTGTCGACGGCAAGACCAATATCGCGGCCTATGAGTTCCCCCTGTGGGTGGCAGCGACGTTCTCGACGGTCGATGAGGTCGAGGCCGCGCTGCGCGACACGGTGATTGTCGCCAAATCTGCCGGAGAGGGGCTGGGCGTGTCGCTGCTCCATTGGATTATCGGCGACAGCCAGCGCAGCATCGTGGTCGAGATGATGGCTGACGGTCTGCATGTATACGACGATCCGGTCGACACCCTTGCCAACCAGCCGACCTTCCCGTGGCACATGGAAAACCTGCGCACCTATATCACCGCCACAAGCGATTTTCCGCAGACGGCGACATGGCGTGGCGCCGAGCTCAAGCCCTATGGAGCCGGTGCCGGCATGCGCGGCATTCCGGGCGATTGCTATTCGCCGAGCCGTTTTGTAAAGGCGGCGTACCTCAATGCCAATTACCCGCAAAAGGAGAGCGAGACCGAAAACGTCGTTCGCATGTTCCGCTCGCTCGAGGGTGTGGTGATGATCGAGGGAGCGTCCAGGATGGGCGATGGCAAGTTCGAGAAGACTATCTACACCGGATGCTTTAGCGCGCGCACGGGCAATTATTACTACGCGATGTATGGGGATCCGTCGATTCGCTACGTGAGCCTGATGGATGCCGAGGGCGCGAGCCCCGATAGGCTCGTGGTTCCCGAGCCGCGCCGTTCGTAGCTCACTGGTCCGTTGCGACATAAAACGGCCTCGCACCTCTTATGAGATGCGAGGCCGTTGTCGTCAATGGCTGATGGCGTGTTAGAAGTTGGCGTCGTTGAACTGGGTGCTCTCGAGTCCGTCGAGTTGCTGTTCGGGCGTATCGGCGACGCTCTCGAGCAACTCGGTGGGATCGACGTTCATGTCCTTACCGGCTTCGTTGCCGTTGACCAAGTCGTCCGAGAAGATGTCGACTTCCATTTCCTCGGCCTCTTCGATCTGAACCTCGAGCGGCACCTGGGTGCGCACGAGCTTAACGGCCGGGCGCATGCGGGCAAACAGCGGCACGTACTCGATGATGATGGCCGAGTTCTCAAGACCGTACCAGCGTGCCGGGCTTCCGCAGGCGCGGCGGACGGCGTACTTGATGGCCATCACGCGGTGGTCATTGCGGTTGATGTCCGTTTCGGGGGCAAGCATCTTGCGCAGCATACAAAAGCGGAAGTCACCCACGTTGCCGCGTGTCTCGTAGATGGAGTAGGTGTGATGTTGCGGCGGCAGCTCGCCCGATGCCATCAAGTCGCCGACGATCTGACGCAGATAAGCGTTGACGCGCTGGTTGACTTTAAAGCCCAGGTCCAGGCGAACGCGGAAGAGGAAGTCCGTGCCAAAGGTCTCGACGGAATACTCGTGCGTATAGGGTTCGTCGGTAACGTGCACGTTAATGAACCAATATGCCTTGGCGCGCTTGGGATGCTTATCCAGGATGGAATAGAGCACGTCGCGGTCGAGCGTGAGCGGGTCGGGGCTGTTGGTGAGAAATACCAGATTGTCGGCGAGCACGGGATAGGTCTCGTCGTTGCGCAGGCGGTTGAGCTGATCGATGTACTTGGAGACGGGCAACAGAATCGTCTGTGTGCGCTCGATGGCGGTGCCACGGCGCCACACGTACATAAGGCCAAATAGCAGTGCGGCCAGGAAGATCATCACATAGCCGCCGTCAAAGAACATGGTGAGGCACGAGGCAAAGAAGCACAGCTCAATGGCACCGAAGAGCAGGGCGAAGACGCAGGCGCCCAGCTTGTGCTTGAGAATGCCAGCGATATAGCTCGTCAAAAGCGTCGTGGTCATGAGCATGGTCACGGTAATGGCGAGGCCGTAGGCGCTCTCCATGCGCTCGGAGTTTTGGAACAGCAGCACGATGAAGATGCAGCCGACCCACATGATGTTGTTGACGAGCGGAATATAGAGCTGGCCCTTGGTGTCGCTGGGGTAGTGGATGCGCAGATGCGGCATAAGGTTGAGGCGCGTGGCCTCGGATACCAGCGAGAACGAGCCGGTGATGAGCGCCTGCGAGGCGATGATGGCCGCTACGGCCGAAAGCACGATGGCAAAGGGGCGCAGGGGCTCGGGAAGCATCATATAAAACGGGTTGACGATATCCATCGCGAGCATCTGGGGGTTGGAGTTGTTGGCGAGCAGCCAAGCGCCCTGGCCCAGATAGTTAAGGATGAGGGCCGCCTTAACAAACGGCCAGGATGCGTAGATGTTGGCCTTGCCCACGTGGCCCATGTCTGAATAGAGCGCCTCGGCGCCGGTCGTCGACAGGAAGACGAAGCCGAGCACCATGATGCCCGAGTGGTTGATGGGCGAGAACAGGAACATAATGCCGCGAATGGGGTTGAGCGCGCGCAAGATGGACAGGTTGCCGAGCATGTTGAACAGGCCGGCGCCTGCCAGGAACAGGAACCACAGCGTCATGAGCGGGCCGAAGAGCTTGCCGATTGACGAGGTGCCGGCGCGCTGCATGGCAAACAGACCGCAGATAATGATGATTGTGATGATGATGACGTTGGTCTGGCCGTCGCCCAGCAGCGCATGGCCCCATTCGATGGTGCGCAGACCCTCGATGGCTGTGGTGACCGTGACCGCGGGGGTGAGGATGCCGTCGGCGAGCAGCGCCGCGCCGCCGATCATGGCGGGAAGAATCAGCCAAGGCGCCACTTTGCGCACCAAGCTAAACAGGGCGAAGATGCCGCCCTCGTTATGGTTGTCGGCCTTCATGGCGATTACAACGTACTTGACCGTGGTCACGAGTGTCATGGTCCAGATGACGAGCGAAAGCGCGCCCAGAATCATGTCCTCGCTGACGGTGCCGATGCCGCCGTTGTTGGCGACGATTGATTTCATGGTGTACATGGGGCTTGTGCCGATGTCACCGTAGACGACGCCGAGCGTTACGAGCAGCATGCCAGCGGAGAGGGGAATGGCTCCATGCCCGCCTTGACTACGCTGGTCTTGGAGGTTTGCCTCCAGTTTATTGTGTGCCACGAGGACTCCCTTAGACATCCGGTTATCTGTCTAGGACAAAAAACTTTATGCCGTCTTTATACATACAAGAGCAGTTTGGCACATCGGGTTATTTTAGACAATAATCCTCAGCTGGGGATTATTTATCTACGCAGGTAGCATTTCAAAGCAGGGGCTTTTAAGCACGTGCTGTCTGGGCGATGCCAGCCTTGGCGTTTGCGCGTTTGCCGGCGAGTTCGCAAAAAATCGCGCCGCCGATGATAAGCGCGGCGCCCATCAGGCGGACCGGTGTTATGGCTTCGCACAAAAGAACGGCGGAGAACACGACGGCCGAAAGCGGCTCGAGGTAGCCGACGACGGCGACGGTCTGCACAGGCAGTTTGGCGACGGCGCTAAAGTAGAGCAGGCAACCAATGCCGGTGTTGACGACGCCGAGCATGACGACGGCGCGCCAATCGATGCCTGCGGCGACGCCGGCGGACAGGAATGAGGGAGCACCCTGCGTGATGAGCGTGAGGACCAGCGCGGTCACAAAGGCGGCACTCACCTGGAGCGTGGAGTTCTCGAGGCCTTCGATGTGTGGCGCACCCTTGCTAGCGATGACCATCAGTGCATAGCAAAATGCCGAGGCGATGCCGCAGACGATACCCACAATGGGCATATTGCCGCCTAGACCTTGCGCTGCAATGAGAAAAGCACCGCACGCAACGGCGATAAAGCCGGCGATTTTGCCGCCGGTCAGCTTTTCGCCAAAGATGAGCGGGGAGAGTGCCATGACAATGATGGGGCCGCAGTAGTACAGCAGCGAGGATACGCCGACGCCGATCGTCTGGTAGGCGCGGAACAGAAAAATCCAGCCGGCACCCAGCGCGGCTCCCGAGAGGAGGAGGGCTGCGGCTTCGCGGGGGCGAGATGGCGCCTGCAACTTATGGCGTTGGGTGATGGCGAGGATGGTGACAAGCGAGAATGCACCCAAAAACGTGCGTAGTAGCACGATATCCGAGCTCGGCAGCGCGATAGCAGCGGCGATGATGCCGTTGGAACCAAACAATAGCAATGCTGCTAAGTACGTAAACAGTCCGTTGTTCATGCGCTGACATCCCCTCTATATCCGAGCATCTTCACTATGGGTGAACTGGCTTTAGAAGAAAAGCGAATATAATGCATAGATAACATGACAAAAACTCATGCAAAGGTGGAGGCGTGACGTGGAAACGAATATTCAAAAGATGCAGGTGCTGCTCGAGACCGTGCGCGCCGGCAGTTTTACGCGCGCCGCCGAGCGCCTGAGCTATTCGCAATCGGGCGTGAGCCGTATGGTGGCCGATCTCGAGGCCGACTGGGGCTTTAAGGTGCTCGACCGCAGTCGCGAGGGCGTAGTACTTTCTGCCGATGGACGGCAAGTTATGCCTGCGGTTGAGGCGTTATGCGAGGAATTCGTTCGCTTGCAGCGACGGGTGGATGAGATGCGTGGGCTCATGCGCGGCAAAATCTGCATCGGTACGTTTTCGAGTGTGGCGACCCACGTGCTGCCGCCGGTGATTGCGCGCTTTCGCGCCGATCATCCGGACGTCGATTACGAGTTGCTGATGGGCGATTACTCAGAGATTGAACAATGGGTGTCAGAGGGCCGCTGCGATCTGGGCTTTATCCCGCGTGAGCCACGCGGCGCCGGCATGGCGTCGCGGCCGTTGGTGCAAGACGAGCTGATGGCCGTGGTGCCAGCGGACTCCTCGCTTGCCACCGCGGAGGCCGTTTCCCTTGCCGATTTGGCCAACGAGCAGTTTATTCTGCTGGAACGCGGTAGCGACGACGAAATTACCCCGCTGTTTCGCCGCGCGGGCCTGGCGGTGCGCTCTAAGCTGTCAACCTGGGATGACTATGCGATTATGGCCATGGTCGAGGACGGCCTGGGCGTGAGCATTCTTCCGGCGCTCATCTTGCGCCGTTGTCAGTTCGATGTTGCTGTGCGCCCACTCGAGGCGCATCCCCATCGCCAAATCAACGCCATATATCGAACGGCCGATGTTTCGCTTGCCGCCGCCCGTTTCCTCGAATACCTCTAAACGTGTACACGTCATTGTCCGTTTTGGGCAAATCTCGGAGTTCGGTACGTTTTCTTATGAAATTGAACTTTCGAATGAGGCGCGGCGCTATACTGCTTGCTAAATTGAACCCCGGTTCAATTCGTGTTCTATAAATTGAACTTTGCCAGCAAGGAGGTTCCTGTGGCCCAAGAGACGTTTAGCGATCGCCTGCGACAGGCTATGTCCGATTGCGGCGTTCGCCAGTCGAACGTGATCCGCGCATCGGAGATGCTCGGCAAAAAACTCGGCAAGAGTCAGATGAGCCAATATGTGAGCGGCAAGACGATCCCGCGACGCGATGTGGCCGAGCTGCTCGCCCGTATTTTGGAGGTCGATGTTACCTGGCTGCTTGCCGGCGACGCCGATCAAGGCGAGGCATCATCACCCCGCAACGATTCCAAGCCCGAACCCCATCCCTCAGCTCAAATTGCAAGGAGCACCACCATGCGTACTTTTTCTAAATCCACCAAGCTCGATAACGTCCTGTATGACGTGCGCGGTCCCGTCGTCGACGAGGCCGCCCGTATGGAGGACGAGGGCGAGCGCATCCTCAAGCTCAATATCGGTAACCCGGCGCCCTTCGGTTTCCGCACGCCCGATGAGGTCATCAAGGACATGCGCCAGCAGCTGCCCGACTGCGAAGGCTATTCCAATTCGCGCGGCCTGTTCTCTGCGCGCAAGGCGATTATGCAGTACTCGCAGATCAAGGGCCTGCCCAATGTTCAGATGGAGCACATCTACACGGGCAACGGCGTGTCCGAACTCATTCAGCTTTCGATGAACGCGCTGCTCGACAATGGCGACGAGATTCTGATCCCCAGCCCCGACTACCCGCTGTGGACGGCGTGCGCGACCCTTGCCGGCGGTCATCCCGTACATTATCTGTGTGATGAGCAAGCGGATTGGTATCCCGACTTGGAGGATATGGAGTCCAAGATTACGAGCGCGACCAAAGCTCTCGTCATCATCAACCCCAACAACCCCACGGGTTCCGTCTATCCGCGCGAGGTGCTCGAGGGCATCGTCGAGGTTGCACGTAGGCATCAGCTGATGATCCTTGCCGATGAGATCTACGACCGCCTGTGCATGGACGGCTACGAGCACGTCTCGATTGCCTCGCTCGCCCCCGACCTGCCCTGCGTCACCTTTAGCGGCCTTTCCAAGTCGCACATGATCGCGGGCTATCGTATTGGCTGGATGGTGCTTTCGGGCAACCAGCGCTGCATGAGCGACTTCATCATGGGCGTCAACATGCTCTCGAACATGCGCCTGTGCTCCAACGTGCCGGCTCAGTCGATCGTTCAGACGGCACTCGGTGGCCATCAGTCGGTCAACGACTACATCCGTCCCGGCGGCCGTGTCTACGAGCAGCGCAACTTTGTGTATGAGGCGCTCAACAAGATCGACGGCATCTCGGTGGTCAAGCCGCGTGCGGCGTTCTACATCTTCCCCAAGATGGATGTTAAAAAGTTCAACATCACCGATGACGAGCAATTCGCCCTTGACCTGCTGCACGAGAAGAAGATCCTGATCACGCGCGGCGGCGGCTTTAACTGGGCTGAGCCCGACCACTTCCGTATCGTGTACCTGCCGCGCATGGAAGTACTCAAAGAGTCCCTCGAAGACCTCGCCGACTTCTTTGACCATTACCGTCAATCATAACGACAGAGATAGTCTGTCATTTAACGGGCGGCCCGTAACAGATTCGGGTCGCCCGTTTTCTGTTAAAGCTCGCGTTGTCGGCGTCTCGATCGTTTGGGCGAGTGGGAATCGCGTGTGAACGGAAAACTGTATTCCAAAATGGAATACAGTGTGCTTCAACTGGAATTGATGTCCGTGTGTCCGCTTTTTTAGAATGTTCTCGACAAGATGAAAGGCGGTCCCCACCAATGATTATCGATGCAAATTCCTACTGGTTTGACGAGCGCATCTTCCATGACGAGACGCTCTGTGAACAGTTTTTGGCCGAGGTGCCCCGCGCTTACGACACCGAGGGCTACCTGACCGTAAGCCCCACGGGCAAGCGACAGATTGTGATCGAAAAGCCCGCTGGCTTTCCGGGCCTCAACTATATCGAGGGAGACTACACCCTTGAGAAGCGTCTGGCAGACATGGACGAGGCGGGGGTCGATAAAGCGATTCTCAAACTCCCCGGCTGCCATGAGTGGATGTCGCTCGAGATGTGCCGGCGCTTCAACGACGGTATGGCTGCTGACGCGAAGGCGTCAAGTGGCCGTCTGATTCCGCTTGTCGCCGTGCCGCCCTTTGGCACCAAAGCGAATTTGGAGGAGCTCGACCGCAGGCTCGACGATGGTTTTGTGGGTGTGCAGCTCTGCGCTCACTACGGCAAGCGCTATCTCGACGACCAGGTCTTCTCGAGCTTTTTCGAGCACCTGAACGAACGCCATGTCACCGTTTACGTGCACCATGTTCCCGTGCCGGTCGAGAACGAATCGCTTCTCACGTACGACAACCTTCGCCGCTCTTATGGCCGCTGCGTCGACCAAACTACGGCGATCGGCCGAGAGATCTTTGGCGATTTCTTTGAACGCTACCCCAATATCAAGATGGTCCACTCCATGCTCGGCGGCGCATACTTTGCGTTTAAGGAGATGCTGCTGCCTCATGGTCCCAAGCGCCCTGATGCTTCTGGCCGTTTTCAGGTCGATACCGAGACCGTTTCCAGGCGCCTCGAGAACAACATCTATTTCGACATGTCCCATGCTCAGCCTTGGGGCAAGACACTCCTTGCCTGCGCGGTTGACGTGCTGGGTGCAGACCATATTGTTTTTGGCACGAGCTATCCCGTTAAACGCGAGTGGCTCACCGAGGGTGTCGCCTGCGTTCGCGCTGCAAATCTGAGCGATACAGACAGCGACCTTGTGCTTGGCGGTACGGCGCAGCAACTGTACGGTGTCGAGTGAGCGGCAATCAGAGGGGAGTATCTGCCATGGACGAAGGAGAGATGAGGGCTGGGGCCGCTCGTGTGGCCATCGATCTTGGGGACGTGTTGCCGTTCGACGGTTTCGACGAACTCCGTCATGAGGTCTTCGCCCGTGCCCTTATCATCGAGGGGACGGGGCGACGCGCCTGCGTCCTTTCGCTTGAGGTCACCTCGATCGCTCCGGCTCTACTCGCCGATCTGCGTGAGGTTGTTGAGGATGCCGCCAATTGCAGCGGTGCTTATTCTTGGGTGGTTCCTACCCACACGTTTTCCATGCCTCACGTCCGCACTCCCGGGCATCTTGCCGACGATGCTACCCGCAATCGCAACGAGCGCTATCGCGCAGCGCTCGTCGCTGCCGCCCGCACGGCTGTCGAGCGCGCTGTTGCGGGCATTCGCTCTGCCACGCTCGCCGCTGTGGAGGGCGAATGCCCCGTGAACGTTAATCGCGACATTGAGACGCCTGCCGGCTGGTGGTTGGGCTCGAATCCCAGGGGGTTTGCCGACCACACGATGCCCGTACTCGCCATAAGGGATGCCGGGGGCGAGTATGTTGCCGTGCTCGCGACGGCGGACGTTCAGTCCTCCGTGCTCGACGGGTCGCGCGACTCCGAGGGGAGGCGCATGGCGAGCGGAGACCTCTTTGGTTTTGCCGCCATGTCACTCGAGCGCGAGCTGGGCGGCGTTGCCCTGTTGCTGCCAGGCGCCGCGGGCGACCAAGGTCCGGCGGAGCGCGCCATGAACGTCATGTTCGATGCGGCCGGCGTTAAGCAGACGGTCGATGCCCATGAGGACGGATACCGCATGCTGCACCAGCAGGGGCAGGCCTTGGGCGATGCTTTGATCGAGGCCGCTCGCATGGCGCGTAAGGATGACGCTACCGGCATCGGTGCCCGCACGGTCGACGTTCTCCTGCCCGCTCAGACACGCGCCGATTTTCACTCTTTGGCTCCGCACCGAACGTATGAGTTTCATGCCGCTGGCGAGCAGCGCACGAGGGTCTATCTACTCCGGCTGGGAAACGTCGAGCTTGTCGGCGTACAACCCGAGGTCTCGAGTGCATTCGGCGCCACTGTGCGCGCCGCTCGGTCCGGCTCTGTGTTCTTTGCCACGCTCGTCAACGGCGGACAGAAGTACCTGCCGGCCCCCGATGCGTACGAGAAAATCACCTATGAGGCCATGAACTCCGGCTTTGCCGCCGGCTCCCATGAGCGCCTCCTCCAAACCATCCTTGCCGCTTTGAACGCGGCGCGACAAAAAGGAGAACTTGCATGAATATCGGACATGCACGCCGCAAGATTACCCCGCAAGGCGACATCTATCTAATCGGATACCGTAACCTCCCCAACCGTCTGGAGCCTGCGACAGGCGTCCATGACGACGTCTTCGCCAACGCGATTCTTTTCCAACAGGACGACCGCGAAGTTTTTCTCTTCAACGCCGATGTTCTCGAGTTTGAGGAGAGCATGGCCGAGGAGGTTAAGACGATGCTCGCCGAGCGCTACGGAATCGACCGTGACTGCGTTCTGCTCTCCGCGACGCACGACCACACTTCGATCGTCGCCTACCATCGCAGCTGGTGGACGGGAAAATTCAACGAGGACTACTATCGCTGGTTCCTCGATACCATCTGTCAATGCTTCGAAGAGTGCCGCGCCAACGCGCGACCTGCGACCTGTCGCATGGGCAAAAAAGTCATCACCGGTTTCTACGACAACCGCATCATTCCCGGTGAGCTTGCCGACAATGAGGTTATCGTGGTGTCGTTCTTCGATACCGAAGGCAAGCCATTTGCGGGCTTTGTGAACTGGGCGGTGCATTCCGCTTGCGTCGGACCCGACTGCACAGAGCTCACGAGCGAACTCGCCGGTCTTACCGGCAAAAAGCTCGCTCAGAGTCTTGGTTACTATCCGGCCATGGTCGTCGGTGCTGCTGGCGACTGTAGCGACCGCAATTTTCGCCAGGGACGCGGCATTCCCGAGGTTGAGCGTGTTTCGACCGGTCTTGCCGAGGCGATTTCCCAGATCAAGCTCGATCGCGAGGTCGTTCTCGACCGCATCGAGCCTCAGACGTTCTATCACACCGTTGCCCATGACGACTTTTCGCTCACGCTTAAGTGTGCCGTCATCAGTCTGGGCGGCTTGCATCTCTTTGTGTTCCCGAGTGAACTCGGCAGCGACCTGGGCATTCGCATGAAGCGCGAATGTCCGGTCGAGGGAATAGTCTGCGGTTACACCAACGGCTATTTTGAGTATTTCCTTCCGGCACGCGAGTACGGCCTCTCCTTTGAGACCGAGCGTACTCAGATTCCCCAGGGCGAACCGGAACGTCTGTGTGACAAGTTCTGCCAGACGACGAGACTTCTCGGCGCAGCAGATTCGCGTCTGTAGGCCTGATTGCGTGATATGGGCCAATGAGGCTCATTGCCATGTGATCGGCATCTTCCATCTTCTCTGCCGTTCCCCATCCCGGGCGTACGTGCGTCCGCGGATTTCAAAGGGGGAAGCGGGTTCCTTGCCCTCCCACGTCGACTACGGAGGCATGAAATCGATGCTATACCCCGCTCAGAAAAAGGAGAATTCCATGAAATACCAGAAGCTTTGCGATGAAATCATCACAAAGGTCGGTGGTCGAGACAATGTGTTAGACGTGAGCCACTGCATTACGCGTCTCCGCTTCCACCTCAAGGATGAATCGCTCGCCCAGACCAATGAGCTTAAGGCGACGAAGGGCGTCGTTGACGTCATCCAGGCCGGCGGACAGTATCAGGTCGTGATTGGTGCCACTGTCGAGGCCGTCTACAACGACCTCGTTCAGATTGGCGGGTTCGACTCCAAACCCGCGCTCGATATCGATGAAGGCGACGACGTCAAAAAGAGCGATCCATTCTCGCGTCTGCTTGCCATCATCTCCGAGATTCTGCAACCGGTTCTTGGCGTGCTTATGGCCGGTGGCTTTATCAAGTCGATGCTCGCGCTCTGCACGGTTGCCGGTTGGCTTGCCAAGGACAGCAATACGTATGTGACGCTCTCGGCAATCGGAGATTCGGTCTTCTATTACTTTCCGCTAATCATTGGCTGGACGTCGGCCAAGAAGTTCGGACTTAAGCCCGTTATGGGAATGGCGCTCGGCGGTATCCTCGTCTACCCGACGCTCGTTGCCCTTATGGGCGGAGATCCGCTCTACACGCTCGGCGCCGGTACGGTCTTCGAGTCCAATGTCTACGGTGATATTTTTGGCATCCCGCTGATCATGCAGAATTACTCATCGACGATTCTGCCTGCGATCTTTATCGTCTGGATTGCCTCCAAGGTGCACAAGGCCCTTTCTAACGCGCTGCCCGCGCTTGTGAGCTCGTTCTTCTCCAACATCCTGACGCTCCTCATTTGCGGCATCCTTGGCCTGCTTGTGGTCGGTCCGGTCATGACGGTCCTCTCCAACATCGTTGCCCAGATCATCTTGATGCTCATCAACTTCCAGCCCGCCATCGCCGACTTCGTCATCGGCACGTTCTGGAGCCTGCTCGTCATGTTCGGCCTGCACTGGGGTATCATCCCGCTGTGGTTTCTCGATGTCGCAACCTACGGCTATGACCTCATTAACCCGCTCGTGTATGCAGGCGGTTGTGCCATCGCCGGTGCTGTGCTTGGCATGGTCATCCGAACCAAGGACTCCGAGGAAAATGCTGCCGTCAACATTCCCGCCCTTGTCTCTTCGATTTTCGGTGTCAACGAGCCTGCGCTTTACGCCATCTTGCTGCCGCGTAAGCGTCTTATGTGGGCAACCTTTATTTCCGCTGGTGTAGGCGGCGCCATTGCCGGCCTCATGGGTGCCAAACTCTATGCCTTCGGTGCCTCCGGCCCGCTCGGTTTCCCGAGCTTTATTAACCCTGCCGGCATCGACACGGGCTTTATCGGCCTTGTCATCTCCGGTGTGGTCGCTTTCGTTCTGGCTCTTGTCGCCGCTATGGCGATCGGTACCAGGAAGGACGAGGGCGGTAAGGCGCTCAACATCTCGGTGGACTAGTCTGTCTGCGCACTTTAACTAAATATGCCTCGGACGGCGACGTGCCGCCCGAGGCATATTTGTGTTTTGTGCCGTTGTCAGCGTGTTTGCGGACACAAGTCTGCGGTTGTGGAGCAGCGGGGATTATGACGGTCGTGCCGCGGTGGAAGACGCACGGTCGCCCTGCAGGAGCTGACGGTAGGGGAGGAAGCCGATGAACGAGACGACCGCCTGCGAGTGCGCGGCGTTCCGCTTGAGGTAGAGCCTGACCTCGGAGGTCGTCGCGGGCTCAAGCGGCACCAGGGCTACCTTTCCGCTGGCAAGCGATTCCGCCGGCTTGCGCATGAGGAATGAGACGCCGGCGCCGCGTGCGACAAGAGAGATGATGTTCTCGGCTCGTTTGCCGGTGAACGTAACGCGTGGGCCAAATCCAGCTTCGCGACAAAGGGAAAGGACGAGCTCGCTTACGAACGAGCCTTGGGGAAGCATGAGGAAATTCTCGTCGATAAGGTCGTCTATCTCGACGGTGTCACGTTCGGCGAGCGGATGGTCGAGCGGAAGGACGGCCACGAGCCGGTCAGTCGTAAAGGGAATCTTTTTGAACTCCGGCTCGATGGCGCCACTGTCACGGATGAAGGCCAGGTCAATGTCCTCGTGCAGGAGCATACGCTTGAGTGTGTCGCCCTCGCCCTCGATGAGCTCAACAGAATATGAGGGGTTCGCCTGCTGAAAATCGATGACGGCGTCCGTGATCCCATAAGGGGCCATAATGGGGATAGAACCTACGGTGAGGTGCTCGAGCGGCTCACCTGCGCCTATTTGAATGGCGGCAAGATAGCGGTGCTGAAGCGTCGCAATTTTTTGCGCATAGGGGAGGAGCGCTTCACCTTGCGCGGTGAGTGTTACGTGGCGCTGGCTTCGATCGATGAGCTTGCAGCCGAGTTCGTGCTCCATTGCCATGATGTGCTTGGAGAGGGTTGATTGCGACATGAAAAGCAGTTCCGCCGCATCAAGAAACGTGCGTGACTGCGCTAAGATGGCGAATTCGCCAAAGCGGCTGATATCCATAGGGAGGCCTCCGGTACCCTCATTTTGGCAGGTGGCCTAAACCACGACGCCATTGCAGTGGTCGATTTCGTGCTGGATGATCTCGGCGGTGTAGCCCGAGAAGTTTTTGATGCGGTGAACGAAGTTCTCGTCCAAATACTCAACCTTAATGCGGCGATAGCGGGTACAGGGACGCTCGCCGGTCAGACACTATGACCCAATCCGAGGGCACTAAAAAGATAGGAGCCCCCGCTCGTGACCGCGGGTCGGGGCTGCGACAATGATGTTGAAGTGCCATAGGCGCAGCCGCGCCGCAACGAGGTTGGGAGGCTCCCATGCCAAAGTATTCTACCGCGTTCGGGATGGACGTCCACCTGAGGTCGACCACCGTCTGCGCCCTCGACGCGGACACCGGCGAGGCCGTGACGAGGAGGTTCCCCGGCAACCCCTGGGGCGAGATCGCCGGGTGGATGGATGGGTTCCCCGGGCCGTCGCTCGCGGCCTACGAGAGCGGCTACCTCGGCTTCGCCCCGCAAAGGGAGCTCGCCGGGCTCGGCGTCGAGTGCGTCGTCGCCGCGGTCTCGAAGATCCCCAGGTCGGCCGCCGACTCGGCCTCCAAGAACGACAGGAACGACGCCGCCAGGATGGCCAAGGCGATACTCGCCCACGACATCTCCCCCGTATGGGTCCCCTCCCCCGAGGTCGAAGGCGTCAGGGACCTCGCCGGCGCCTACGACGGGGCGACCGCGCGCCTGGCGACCGCCAAGCAGCGGCTGCTCGCCTTCCTCGCAAAGCGAGGGTTCGTCTACGGCGGCACCACGCCCGCCGGCAACCCGAGGAAGTACTGGACCTACGACTTCCTGAGGTGGCTCGACAAGGTCAGGCCGGAGGACGACGGCGGGGTTCGGACGCTCGCCGCCCTGAGGAACGAGGTCGAGGCCGCGGCGGAGGCCCGGGCGGACCTGCTCTCCGAGTACAGGGCCGCCGTGGATGCCAGCCCGATCGCCGCGGAGGTGGCCGCCCTCCAGTCGATCAAGGGGTGCGGGTTCGCGCTCGCCGCCGCCTTCGCGTCCGAGGTCGGCGACTTCTCGAGGTTCCGCTCCGGCAGGCAGGTGACGGCCTACTTCGGCCTCGCCCCGAAGCAGAGGT
>NZ_JBBNKO010000006.1:0-146378 GCF_040092945.1 Collinsella sp. CLA-AP-H1
TCGGGGCTTTAGCCGGGGTGCCATGCGGCACCCCGGGGTATCCGGTATTACCCGTCCTTTCGGGCGGCTATCCCGGGGGAGGGGGCAGGTTCTCCACGTGTTACTCAGCCGTTCGCCACTCGCTTCCCTCCGGAGAGGGGTGCCGTTCGACTTGCATGTGTTAGGCGCGCCGCCAGCGTTCATCCTGAGCCAGGATCGAACTCTCCGTCCAAAATATCTGGGCTTCGAGCCCGTCCGGTCCTCTCAGTTCATCGCTGATCGGTTCCGTTCGATTCATATGGTTTTAGTATAGGAAAAGGAATTTCTCGGGGCCGCCTCTCGGCGGCCTTGCGAAAAACAAATCCAAGTTAGACCATTTCAAATGGTTCGATGTCTGCCCGGATGCGACACTGAAGTGTGTGTCCATCCTCGCAGTATCCGGTTCTCAAGGTGCACGCCTGCGCTGGTTCCCGGTTGCACCGGGCCGCGCGGCAAGGAGATATATTGCCAGACCGGAGGGGCGCCGTGGGCGGGAATCGCGCACTCCATATTTTGTTCACAAATGAATAGAACCCTCAGTTGCTTCACTGAGGTTAAAACTGAAGCATTGGCTTCTGATATTGGCGATGACCAGCTGTTTTATGTGTATTGAGACATCGGTCATCTCTGGAGCGCTACTTTACTCCAAAGGCATCAGTTGTTTGTTTCCCATCGGTAAAAGGCGGGTTTTGTTCGCCAAGCGTTCTTATATATAGCTAGATACGGGTTCGAACCCGTGCACCGGCAACAAAAAAGCGACCAACCGGAGTTGATCGCTTTCTATTCCATGGTGGGCCGTCAGGGGTTCAGCCTGCTTCGCAGGCGGCCGCTGCGGCGCTTTCGCGCCTTGCGCGCTGCGCTGGCAAACGCTCACGCGTTTACTCAGCTCCGCGCCCCGACGGGTTCGAACCCGTGCCGCGGCAACAAAAAAGCGACCAACCGGAGTCGATCGCTTTCTTTTCTATGGTGGGCCGTCAGGGGTTCGAACCCTGGACCTTGGGATTAAAAGTCCCCTGCTCTGCCAGCTGAGCTAACGGCCCGCGGGTGGCATTGTACCACGGTCTGGGACTATTCCCAACTCCATTGGCCGTTCTGGAAAATCACAACTTCACGTCCATCAGGTGTTATGCCCGTAATATCGATATCGTCCGTGCCAATCATAAAGTCGACATGCGTGCTCGAAACGTTAACGCCATGCTCCAAGAGCTCCTCCTTGGACATGTCATACCCACCCTCGATGCACTCAGGGAAGCCGACGCCTAGCGCAAGGTGGCAGCTAGCGTTCTCGTCATAGAGCGTGTCATAGAACAGAACGCCGCTTTCGCGGATCGGAGTGTTCTTGGAAATGAGCGCGACCTCACCCAGATGAGCGGCACCTTCATCGGTGTCAATAATGCTCGCAAGCGTCGCCTTGCCCATGCGGGCATCGTAGTCCACTACGCGGCCGGCCTCGAACTTAATCCAAAAATCGTCAACCTTGTTACCGTGGTGAATGAGCGGCATGGCCGAGTACACGATACCGTCGGCGCGCATGCGATCGGGCGAAGTGAAGACTTCTTCGGTGGGAATGTTGGGGAAGAAGGGGTGTCCATCGGGCGTCTTGCCCTTGCCGCCGGCCCACTCGTGACCTTTCGTCATGCCAATCCTCAGATCGGTTCCATTTGCCGCGGTGTAATGCAGGTAGTCGAAACGATTGTCGTTCATGAAGCGCAAGTTCTTTTCGAACGCCGCGTCATGAAGCTCCCAATCGCTCTCCGGGTCCTGGCCATCGGCACGAGCGGTGTGCAGAATCGCATTCCACAGCTTATAGATTGCAACCTCATCGGCGTCTCCCGGGAACACCTCGCGCGCCCAAGCCACGACCGGAGCGCCGGCGATACACCACGGGTTGATGTTGTAATCCAGTCCACGGCGGAAAACTTTGCACTGCGTATTCCTCGCCTTTGATGCCGCGGCCGGCTTGGCTGGATCGATGCCCTTGAGGGCCGCAGGATCCGCACCTTCGATAAAGACAAAGCAGGCACCATCCTGGGCCAAGGAATCCAGCTGCATGCGCTTCCACTCGGGTGTCTGCTCAAAATAGCTTTTCTCGACATGCTCGTACGTGAGCCTCGTCACGGCATCATCGGCCCAAATGACCGTCACGTGGCCGGCGCCGGCGGCATAGGCCTCCGCGACCACCACGCGCGCAAACGGCGCGCACTCGACCGGAGACTGAACGACGACCTCCTGACCGGGCTTGACGTTTACGCCCTTGCGGACGACCAGGCGCGCGTAGTTTTTAATCTTGGGCTCCAGGGCCTTCATGCCCTCCAGAGCCTCTTCGACCGTCAGGGCAGCTCGAATCATGTGCCACTCCATCTATCTATAGAACAGTAAAAAGGCGCGCCGCAAAAACGACGCGCCTTATATCTTAGCGATAAGTATGTATGCAAACGCTACTTCTTCTTGGAGTCCTTCTTGTCCTCCTCGGCAGCCGCGCGCTCAATAAGAGCGTTGAGCTTGTTCTCGGACATACCCTCGGCCTGCGCGCGGTACATGTTGCGCAAGGGACGAATACGAGCGAAGTCGTAGATAAAGTCACCCAGAATGACGACGTAGGACAAAACAATACCGACCATCTGGACGGGGCTGGACACCATGCCAGCGGGAGCGAAGTACAGCGAGGCCCAAATTGCCACGACGAGCACCATGCCAATGGCGAGCACAATCCACCAGATGCGACGGCGCTTGGTGTAGTCCTCGTCCTGCTTGAGGAGGATATTCGACACCGTATAGATGCGGTCCTCCTTGGCGCGCTGCTTAGCCTTGCGGGCGCGCTTCTCCTCTTTAGAGAGGCCCTCGAGGTTCTCGCCCTTCTCGAGCTCTTTGCGGCGTGCCTTAGACGAAGCCGGCACGACGCGAACGGAGCTCGCTGCTTGACGGGCGGGCTTAGCAGATGCGGCAGACTTGCGCGCAACCCCGGTAACTTCGTGGGATTGCGTGCGCTTGTTCGTGGCGCTACGGGTACTCACTTATGCGTTCTCCTTCATGCTTGTGAACTGGGAGCCCGTGATGATCTGGAAGGCCTCGCGATAGCGCTCGGACGTGCCATCGATGACCTCGGCGGGCAGGTGCGGGGTCTCCCCCGTCATATCCCAGTTGGCCTTGAGCCAATTGCGGACGAATTGCTTGTCGTAGCTAGGCTGGATCTTGCCCTCCTCGTAGCTGGCAGCAGGCCAGAAACGGCTGGAGTCGGGCGTGAGGCACTCGTCGATCAGCGTGACCTTGCCATCAATGACACCAAACTCGAACTTGGTGTCGGCAATGATGATGCCACGGGTCGCGGCGTACTCGGCAGCGGCCTTGTAGATCTTGAGGGAAAGGTCACGAATCTGCGTGGCGATGTCCTCGCCCACGATCTCGCAGCAACGCTCGAACGAGATGTTCTCGTCGTGGTCACCGATCTCGGCCTTCGTGGACGGCGTGAACAGCGGCTCGGGAAGCTTGGAAGCCTCGGTCAGGCCCTCAGGCAGCTGGATGCCGCAGACGGTGCCGTTCTCGTCGTAGGTCTTCTTGCCCGAACCGGTCAGATAGCCGCGGACGATGCACTCGATAGGAATCGTCTGGGCCTTCTTAACCAGCATGGCGCGGCCAGCGAGGTAGTCACGATACTCAGCAAACTCCTCGGGGAAATCCGCCGGGTCGATGGAAACGAGATGGTTGGGGACGATGTCGGCAAACTTATCGAACCAGAATGCCGAGATGCGATTGAGTACCTCTCCCTTAAACGGAATCTCGTCGGGAAGAATGAAGTCAAACGCAGAAATGCGGTCGGTGGCGACCATCAGCAGGTTTTCACCGGCATCGTAAATATCACGAACCTTGCCACGGGAATCCGGACGACGCTCCATCGTTGTCACGTGAGTCACTCCTTACCTAAATACGACAGAAATGCGGGTTCTTTCCCGCATGTTTTCGCAAACTCGGAGCGGCAGGGACGCGGCCCCTCCTTCACCGAATAACGAAAAGCTAGTGCTCCATTGTAGTAGATGCCGCGTCTGCCGTGTGCTCGCGGGGCAGATGAATTGTAAAAGTCGTACCCTTTCCAAGCTCCGACTCCACGGATATGTAGCCATGGTGACGCTCGACGATCTGCTTGGTCACGGCGAGGCCAACGCCCAGGCCGCCAGCTTCGCGGGCGCGGCTGGCATCGGCGCGCCAAAACCGCCCGAAGATGCGCGACAAATCGTCCTTGGCAATACCGATGCCGGTATCAGAAACGGCAATGCTGACGTGCTTGCGGTCACTGAGCACCGACACCACGACCCAACCGCCCTCGGGGGTGTAGCGCATGGCGTTGCTCATGAGGTTGATAACACATTGCGTGATCATGTCGGGATCGGCCTCGACGACATCGTCGTGACCCTGGGTCTCGTCCGCAAAACGCAGGCGCAGATCGCGGTCGACAAACAGGCGCTCCTGGGCATTAACGATGGAACGCACGAAAGGAACCATGTCCACCGGCTCAAGGTTGAGCGGAGCCGTGCTGTTTTCCATGCGCGACAGGTCGAGCATCTGCTGCACCAGACGAGCCAGGCGACGCGTCTCGGAAGCAACGGTTTCCAAATGCTCATCGTCGGTGGGATACACGCCATCCTGCATGGCCTCGACCGTTGCGAGCATGGCCATAAGCGGCGTGCGAAGCTCGTGTGCAACGTCTGAGGTCAGGCGCTTCTCGTGTTTCATATCCTTCTCGAGCGAAGTGGCCATCTCATCGAAGGTCTCACCCAGCTGATCGATCTCGTCATCACCGCGCAGTCCCGTGCGAGCCGACAGGTCGCCGTCACGGATTTGCTTTGCGGTACTGGTGATGCGATGAATCGGCTTGGTGAGCATGCGCGACACGAGCGATCCGATAACGACCGAAATGCAGATTGCAACAACCGCGGCGAGGGCCATGGCGTTAAAGGTCTTCTCCCTAAACGCAGAGTCCGCCTTGGTGAGCAGAGCGTCGGAGCCGATGGCCCACAGCTTTACCTGTCCGACATGCTCGCCGGAAGACGTTACAATCTCGACGTTAGCAACGCTATCGGAGTCGGTTGGAGCAGACGAGACCGGGCTATGCGATGCCCTCTTGCCGCTCGTGTCGTCGGTCGTAGCCTGGTTTTCGCGTACATCGGCGGTGGCGCTTGCCGAGGGCCAGGAATCGTCATAAACGATCACGCCCTTTTTATTGACGACCTGCATGCCCAGATCGTCGGAAACCAAACTCGACGTTGCGACCGTGCGCAGTTCTCCCGCGGTCCAAGAGCCGTTTTCCTCATATGAGATCGCCAACTTCTCGGCAGCGGAATTTGCGATTTCGACGATATTGGAGCGCGTGTAATCCGAAAAGACCGTGCCCCACACAACAGAGACAACGCCCACCAGCACCAATACTGTCATGAGCGATGTCAGAGCAAAAGCAAGTGCCATGCGCGAGGGATAGCTCATCGTTGGCCGTGAATCGGAACGAGGCGTGTTCCAACTAGCCTTGGAACCCGCCTCGCTCTCCTGCTTGTGCTTTTGTCCGATTTCAAAGCGCGCAGGTGTCATATGTGATTTCCCTATTTCTCGTCCGACTTATCGGTCTTGGCCGGAGCCTCGAAGCGATAGCCGACACCATGGACGGTGTAGAGCCACTTGGGCTTCTTGGGATCATCGCCCAGCTTGGCGCGAAGATTCTTCACGTGGCTATCGATGGTGCGCTCATAGCCCTCAAAGTCATACCCGAGCACTTTCTCGACCAGCTCCATGCGGTTATACACACGGCCGGGATGGCGGGCAAGCGTGGTGAGCAGCTTGAACTCGGAAGCCGTCAGATCGACTTCCTTGCCCTCGACCAAGATCTTGTGGCCCGAGATATCGATGACCAGATCGCCGAAGTCGAGTACCTCGACGGCGGGCTCGTCGGCCTGATGGGCACGGCGGAACAGAGCGCGAACGCGGGCGACGAGCTCGCGCGGCGAGAACGGCTTAATCAGATAGTCGTCGGCGCCGAGCTCAAGACCGATAATACGGTCCTCGATCTCGCCCTTAGCCGTCAGCATGATGATGGGGACATCCGAGGTATCGCGAATGGTGCGGCAAACGCGCTCGCCGGGGATCTTGGGGAGCATAAGGTCGAGCACGACCAGGTCGAACTGATGCTTCTCGAACTCCTCGATCGCGGACTGGCCGTCGCCGACGCCCACAACCCAGTAGCCTTCGCGCTCGAGATAGGCAGCGACGGCGTCACGGATTGCCTTCTCATCCTCGACCAGCAGAATCTTTTTTGCATCTGAAGCCATAACACGGCCCCCCTGTCTCAATTAGCTAAGAACAAGCCCATTTTAACGCACCTGAGCCCGCCAGATGCCGCTATGACGCGGCAGCTCGGCGGGCGGTACTCACAATTACAACGCGTTTATTCCCCTGTTGGCGCCTTTTTAACCCCTCTAAGCTTAAAGAGAGAATAGGCGTGCAGTGACTGTCTCTGGTATACCCTGGCTGTTGCGCACCGTGGCGTACGTAAGGAATGAGTCCGATTTTCCCGCCGTAGCTGGATAATCGCCATACTCCAAAGCGCGGTCGGGCGACAGCAGCGAGCCATAGGTCTTGGCAGAGGTGTCGATCAGGAAATGCGACGCCTGTACCTTAACAAGGTATTTATTCTTCTTGCCAGCCGCACATGCGAGCGGTTCGCGTGACAGGAAGAGGTACGGCCCTCCCTCATTACCGATATACGTGCCCATATTGCCCAGGCTGCCCACGCCACTATAGGCCGCCTCGATAGAAAACACGAAGGTATCGCCCATATATACGGCCTCGAAAGGCGAAACTGACGAAGGGAGGACCAACTGGGCACGCTTGGTGTTGTTGCCGTCGGTCAGATCGATTGCCGTTATGCCGTAGTAGACGCCCTCGTCGTTGCGGACACGCGGCGAGATGGTCAAAATGCCGTCGCTCGCGCGCGGGGCCGATGCAAAGCGGCCCGTCGATTTCCAAATTACCTCGGCCTTGGATTCATCAAGCGAGCGACGATAGCAAAACGAATCACTACTCGTTTTATTGCCGCCTGCCGAAGGCATTTTATACCAGATGACCGATGACCCGAACGCCGTAAACAAGGGCGGATCATAGTCCTTGCCACCTCGATCGAGCTCAACCACGTCGCCAGAGAGCGAAGCGCCCGACAGATTTTGAGCGTAGAGCTTCCACGATGAATTGGCAAAGTTCATCTCAACCCACGCGAATACGCCGTCGCCGGCACGGACATCGTAGAATGCATATCCCGTGCCCTCGATAGGATCCTCGATTAATGTGGTAAGCGAGCCATCACCCAGGTTGAGCACACCGAGTGTGTTGGCGTGCAGCGCCGATGCGGGCGCCATCATCGCCGCGGCGTAATCGCCGTCGCAGTAGTACAGCAGCGTACCCAGAGGCAGCGTCCACGACGCCGCCGGCTCAAGATCGATGTCGACTGCCTCGTACTCATCCGTAATCGAGATGATCTTGGAATCGTCCTTGATAACCTGCGGCTCGCCGGCGGCATCATCGCTGGTGCCCGTTTTTTTCGAGCATCCGGCAAGTACCGTGGCAGCGCCCGCGGCAGCCCCACCGAGTACGAAGCCGCGACGCGATATTCCGTTCTTGATGTGATCGGCGATACCCATTAGGCGATCTCGGCGCGAGCGGCCTCGATAGCGCGTGTAAGCTGGTCGGCGCAGGAGGTCTTTTTCATACCGCAGGTATTACCGGCGAGAACCTCGATTACGCGATCGGCAGGAGCGCCCTCGACCAGCTTGGAGATAGCCTTGAGATTGCCGTCGCAGCCGCCGGTAAATTCAACGCCCATCACCTTGTTGCCGTCATCGGAAAGGTCAAGGTGAATATTGCGAGCACACACGCCCTGAGGCTTGTAATCAAACGAAATCATGCGATCCCCTCTCAGAATGTTATTCGAGACGACTATTATCCCCGTCTTTCCCTAAATGCAACGAGGCGCTTTGCCGGCAACACACATTACCAGCAAAGCGCCCTAAAAAGCTAACGTTATGCCCGAACCTACTCGAAGCTCAGCTGCTCCAGACGATCAAAGACCGTGTCGATACGGGTGAGGAAGTCCCACGGATCAAAGATCTCGTCGAGCTTCTCCTGGCTGACGGTGCAGCGCGGGTCGGCCTCGAGACGCTCCTTAAAGGTGGGGCCGGAGACACAATCCTGTACCTCGTGCCAGGTTGCCATAGCGTTCTCCTGCACAATGGCGTACGCGTCCTCGCGGGTGATGCCCGTGTCGACGAGGGCGAGCAGTACCTTGGAAGAGAAGATGAGGCCGCGGGTCTTATTGAGGTTGGCCATCATGCGGGCGGGATACAGCTGCAGGCCGTCGATAACGCGGATGAGGCACTGGAACATGTGGTCGAGGGCGATGAAGCTATCGGCCTGGGCGACGCGCTCGGCAGAGGAGTGCGAAATGTCACGCTCGTGCCACAGGGCGACGTTATCGAAGGCAACCTGGGCGTTGGACTTCACGACGCGCGACAGACCGCAGACTTTCTCCATGGTGATGGGATTGCGCTTGTGCGGCATGGCTGAGCTGCCCTTTTGGCCCTTACGGAACGGCTCCTCGGCCTCGAGCGTATCAGTCTTCTGCAGATTGCGGACCTCGGTAGCGATGCGCTCGCAGGTGGCTGCGGTGGTGGCGAGAACGCCGGCGAGATAGGCGTGATGGTCGCGGCTGATAACCTGCGTGGACAGCGGGTCGTGAACCAGGCCCAGGTGCTCGCAGACATACTCCTCGACGAACGGCTCGATGGAGCTGTACGTGCCGACAGCGCCCGAGATAGCACCGAAGGCAACATTCTTGCGGGCGTCCTCAAGACGATCCAGATCGCGCTTGAGCTCCCAGGCCCAAGAGCCAAACTTCATGCCGAAGGTCATCGGCTCGGCGTGGATGCCATGAGTGCGGCCGGCACAGAGCGTGTTGCGCTCCTCAAAGGCGCGACGCTTGCAAATCTCGCCGAGCTTCTTGACGTCCTCGATGATCAGGTCGCAGGCCTGGGTGAGCTGGTAGCACAGGGCCGTGTCGCCCAGATCCGAGCTGGTCATGCCATAGTGAACCCAGCGGCTGGGCTTGGGGTCGCCCTCGGGAACATCGGCATCGATGTATTCCTTCATGTTGGTCAGAAAGGCAATGACGTCGTGGCGCGTGACTTCCTCGATCTCATCGACCTTCGCCTTCTCAAAGTTGGCATGGTCGCGGATCCACTGGGCCTCGTCTTTGGAAATACCGATCTTGCCGAGCTCCGCCTGGGCCTCGCAGGCCAGAACCTCGATCTCCTGCCAAATGGCGTACTTGTTCTCGAGGGAGAAGATGTGTCCCATCTCCGGGCGGGTATAGCGATCGATCATAGCGGCTCCTTTTTGGTTATTGGCACGTTGGTCGTAACCCAACCATTGTACCGTGCGCAGGTGCAAGTATGGGCAGCAGGCATTAACCTAACATTTTGGAATTGGAGCGAGCAACGGGACGTCTGCGTTATTTGCTTCGCAAATCCGCACCGGCTGCGGTCGATCCCCTCGGATTCACGGTGACGATGGGGAAGACTTTGTTGAATTGGCCGTCCCGAGGTCTTCTGTGCTCCATGGAGCGGACAACGGGACGTCCGCGTATTTGCTTCGCAAATCCGCACCGGCTTCAGGCGCCTGTCGGCGCCTTCGCCTGCTCGCTACAAACGCTTCGCGTTTGCTTAACGCTCGCACCCTGGCGGGTTCGAGTCCCGGCGCTTAGTAGTAAAAAGCACGGCAACGTAACGCTGTCGTGCTTGTGCTTTTTACTGGAGCGGGCAACGGGACTCGAACCCGCGAGTGTCAGCTTGGGAAGCTGATGCCTTACCACTTGGCGATGCCCGCATATGTGGGGGATAGTATAACGCGGTTGTCTTGTTCGATACAAGGGTGTCGATGCTTGTTTTAGCTGTGGAGAATCGTTTGAAAACCGCGCCAATTGTGGAGATGAGGACCTTTGTCTTTCTTTTCTTACCATCTTCTACCTGCACTTTTATCTGATTGTTGTATTTGAGCTCGATTTGTCAGAAATCGGGCAAGCTTTTGGTCAGGCTCCGGTACTTACCCGCATGAACCTCGGGGGTAGCCTCATCCTACGCGTCGCAACCTCCCCATGCGGCGCACGAGGGATAAGGAGCAGCCATGTCCAACGCACCCATACACTCTGTCCACAGCGCAATCGCAACAGGTCCGCTGCTCCTGCTCCTCTTCCTGCTTTTCGGCTGCCTGGCACCGGGAGCCGCATTTGCCGTCGATGGCTACGACCAGCTCGGCTTCCGCACTATTAGCGATGATTGTGGGCCCTTCTTCATCGGCAAGTATGAAGCTCAAGACGCCTCGATTGCCTACTGCATGAACCAGGAGCGCCCCGGCCCCACCAAGCCGGGCGGCCCATGGCTCAACTTTGATCAAGGCTGGGTGTGGCTCGACGACGAGTTCGCGGCAATCGTTTGTCACGGATATCCTACCGCCACGTCGTTTGGCGGTTACCATCTTTCACCCGATCGCGCCCGCGCCGCAACCCAGCTTGCCGTATGGATGCTCAACGGCACTACCCATGTCGACGGTACCTATTCCTACACGACCGCTCAGGGCAAAACCAAGAGTGGGCACTTTACCGCCGACAATGAAGTCGTGGCGGCTGCGCGGTGGCTCCACGACAGCGCAAAATCAGGAAGCATCAAAGCCGCTCCGCACCGCGCGCGGCGCTATCTAGGAGCCGTATCGGGCGGCAGCAAACGTCAAGACATGCTCTATGTACTGCCGGCGGTCTCTGTTTCCTTCCAAAAGCAGTCTGCAAACGCTGCCATTACCAGCGGAAACAATACTTATCAGTTTGACGGGGCAACATTCGATGTTTTTGAGAGCACCAGCGGCGCGCGTGTCGACACCGTCCAGATGGACAGCAACGGTCGAGCGCAAGCAACACTTCTGCCCAACACGGCATACTACCTAGTTGAAACGAAGGCGCCGGCCGGCTATGTCCCCCGTCGTGATCGCATCGCCTTTACCACGGGGAATGACGGTGGACAGGTCGCCATTGATGAACAGCCCGGCACCATCAACCTGCGTATCGTAAAACTCGATGCCGCGACGAATGCCGGCCCCCAGGTGGGATCTTCACTCGCAGGAGCAGAGTTCACGTGTGTGTCGCAATCAACCCCTGGATGGGCGCAAATCCTCACGACCGACGAAAGCGGTCGGGCCACCCTCGCCGATGTCCCCTTAGGAACCTTTACCATCTACGAATCAAAAGCCCCCGAGGGCTACCTGCCATCCAACGACAGCTGGACCTATACCGTTGGAGCCGACCAGCTCGGCGATTCAGGCGTGGTCGAGATCGAATCTCGCATTTCCGATATCCCCATTGCGTTTAACCTTGAGATTTCCAAATTCAAGGATTACGGCAATAGCGATCAATCCGGCCTGGAGCAGCCGGCGGGTGGTGTTGTCTTTGAGGTTGTCAGCAACAGCTCTCAGCAGGTTGTTGGCACACTGACCACAAACGTCTATGGCTTTGCCTCCACCAAAGATCAGCCCGAAGCATGGTTCGGCACAGGCAAGCGACCCGCCGGTGTCCACGGAGCTGTCCCATACGACCGTGCCGGCTACACGATTCGCGAGGTTCCGGAAACCGTCCCCGAGGGTTTTAAACGTGCAGGGGAATGGACCGTCGGGGCCAATCAGATTTCCAACGGCGCCGAGCTTCAATATATCGTGGACAACCACGCGCTGTCGACGCATCTCCAGATTGTAAAACGCGATGCCCAAACAGGCGCTTCTGTTCCACTAGCCGGATTCACCTTCCAACTCCTAGACAGCAATCACGAACCTGTCTCACAAACTTGCTGGTATCCAGCACATAACGTAATGGACACCTTTACGACTGACGCGACCGGGACCGTCACACTGCCCGAATCGCTCGTGCCGGGCACCTATTATGTACGCGAAACCTCGGCCAAAGAGCCCTATCTTGTCGGCGAAGAGATCGAGGTAAACATACCCGCCGACATGAACTTAACGCCCGTTGCAATCGCCTCGTATTATGACCACGCCGCGACCGGAAACATCAGGATCGTTAAAACCGATGCCGTAGACGGCAGCAGCCTCGCGGGCGCCGTCTTTGAGATCCGTGCCTCGGGTGATATCGTGCGCCCCGACGGTAGCATTGCCGCGCTCGACGGTGAGACCGTCGCGACCGTCACGTCGGATGAAACTGGAGAAGCACGCGCGGACAACCTCCCGCTGGGATCTGGCACCGCACGCTACGAGGTCGTCGAGACTCAAGCGCCGACCGGCTTCTTACTCGACCGGACGCCCCATATCGTAGACCTCGCTTATGCCGACCAGAAAACACCCGTTGTAGAAGCACGGCTTAACGTATCCGACGATTACACCAAGGTTGATATCTCCAAGGTCGATGCAAGCGGTGAGCAGGAAGTGGAAGGCGCACAGCTCACCTTATATGGTCCCGATAAAACCGAAATAGACTCCTGGACCTCATCCGACAAGCCGCACCGCGTCGAACATCTTGCACCTGGCACCTACTCGTTGCGCGAAATGATGTCTCCGCGGACCTATGACCTTGCCGAGGAGATAACGTTTGAAATAAAGGATACGGGAGAAGTCCAATCCGTCGCGATGAAGGATGCGCCCATCGAGATCAAGGGGCAGGTCGACAAGCGTCAGGAACTTGTCCAACCTATCGAAAAGGGCCTGTTGGCTAACGGCGATGGTAAAAACCGCGCCACGACGCAAACCAATAGTGATGGGCTTTTCTCCTATACCATCGATGCTCGAAACGATTCCGCTACTTGGGTTGATGAGTTTACGATTACCGATGATCTTGAGTGCGCCAAAGACGGCACGGCGAGATTCATCTCAATCGAAACCCCCGTCGCCATCGGCGACCTCAACGGTCTGTGCAACGTGTGGTATCGCACGACGCCGTTGGACTCGACAGACGTCGATGAACCGGCGAACGCGACACTTGACGATGGGCACGAAAATCCTTGGCTTGAGTCCGACGAAGTAAAAGAGAGCCTTGGTGAGGACTGTCGCCTCGTCGATTACGACGGCTGGCGCCTCTGGAAGGCGGATGTCTCGACCACGGAATCCACCACACTCGAGGCGGAAGAGCTCGACCTTGCATCCAATACCGTCGTAACGGGCATTCGAATTGAATACGGTGCGGTAGCTGCCGACTTTACGACTCGAAGCGATGCGGATTCTTGGACCCGCGATGATCTCAAAGATGAGCACGACGACCTTGACGATGCCAAAGCAATCCTTGGCACAGACGCTCGGGGCGCAGTCGTGCACATGCAGGCAACGTCGGCTTATACGACCCAAACCGCACTCACCAACAGCGCGCGCGTCGATCTTTGCCGCAACGGCGGCGGCGATAAACTTGAGTCACATGACGAGGACCGTGTCATTCAACGCTGTACCCTACCGCAGGACCTACCGGCAACAGGATCAGTTCCCATCGCCGCTTGCATCACCGCGCTCCTGACCTCGGGTGCCGCAGCCCTATGGTTCGCTCGCCTTAGGTCGATCCCAAAGAACCGCTAGCACGATGAAAAAGCGGGCGAGCCAGTCCCCCGGCTCGCCCGCTTTCAATCATTTAAATCGCCGTATCTACTCTGCAGACGAAGATCCACCATCAACGATTGCCTGCTCAGACTCAGGAATCCCATCGGCACCCGTGCTCTGTTCTTGCTCCACCTCTTCGCTGATTGCGGAGGCGGGGGTCGAGCCCTTCGCACCCACGATGTAGGCAGCCCCAAATCCTAACGCAATGGCAATCAAGGTCAAAATCACGTAGACAGGCCAATGGCGCTTAATATACGAAAACACGTTGACTCCTTAGAGCTCCGTCTACGAACGGCGGATAACCTCGGTCACGACCTCGGATACCGTGGCAATGTTCGTCGGGTTGACATTGTGGGGCAGGTCGTCCTCGGTACGAGCGCAAGCCAGACGCGTGCCGTCCACGCCGGCGATGGTGAGGGCTCGGCGGCTCGCCTCGAGCGCGGCATAGGCATCGGTCTTGGCATAGGGCATCTCGAGCGCGCCACAATCGACATGGAACGACTTGCAGACCTTGCTGACCAGGTTCATGATGCGGCGATCGCCCTTGAGCAGTTGTTGTTCGCCCTCGACCGTCACAACCGAAAGCCTACCGGCGCCGACGGATTCAAGATTGATAAAGAATACGCCGCGGAGCTTATCGCGATGCGAAGCCAAGAAGGCCTTCATGCCGGCGCCATCACAATCCGAGGCGCCCGTTGCCACAAACCAGATATCGTGACCGAGCAGCTCATCATCGCCCATAGAGGCGACAGCCGAGAGCATATCTTCGGAAGAAGCGCCATCGGAAGACGTAGCGCCACCCTTCCAGCCATCGTTATCGTCCTCGAAGTTATCCCACGAACCGATACCGCGACCGGACTTCTTGGCATCGTAATCGTCTTCGACGCCCAGCCAGTCACTCATGCTGTCCTGCTCGTTTTTCTTTTTACGGCCGAACAGACCACCCAGGCCGCGCTTACGAGACTTGGGTGCCGCCGGGGCGGGAGCCGAAATGGTCTCGATCGGCTGCGCGCCCGACGCAACGGGCATAGGAGGCGCAACGGGTGCCGATGTGGGTTCGGGACCCTGGGCAGTAGCAAAGGGATCGTTGACCTGTGCGGAGGGGTCGGGAAGGTCGAACAGCGACGTGCGAGACGCAACGTTTGCCTGCTTCATAGACGGCAGCGACGGATCGGGGACCGAAGCCAGCGGAGACGAGGAAGGTGCAGGCGACGGTGCCGACGACGGATCGGGAACATTCATCTGCGGACGCGGCGATGCTTGGGAGGAAATCTGGGCCATAAGGGAATCGACCGTTTCGTCCTGGGTGGGAGCGACATTGGCAACCGTGGCACCGGAACCACTCGGGGTCGGCATGGTGAAAATCTGCGTGGAGTAAGGCCTCGACTCATCCGTTTCGAGAGTCTCGGAAACCGCAGGCACTTCCTCCTGCTCGGCCTCGGTCGAATCAGCTTGCTCGGCTGCCGCGTATTGCTCTTCGCCAGAGTTGGCCTCGACGGGCTCGTCCTCGGCAGCATCAATGGGCTCGTCATCGTCCACCGCGTCGCCCTGTTCATCGGAAACAGGAAGGGACTCGGCAATCGCGGTGCCCTGCTTTTCAAACGTTATCGTGGAATCGAACTGCGCGGCATCAAACGACATGGTGCTATCGACGTGCTGCTGAGCCTCGAAAGACGTCGTCGCCTCAACAACATCCGCGGACGCCGGTTGCTGGGACTCAAAGGACGTTGTAGCTTCGGCGGCGTCGACGGGCGCGGACTGCATAGCCTCGTTCTGCTCGAACTCTTGCGCCGCGTGCTCACGTGCCGCCTCGGCTGCCTGCTGCTGAGCGATAGCCTCCTGCTCGGCAGCCTCACGTGCGGCAGCGCGCTTCTCCTCGAAATCGTCGACAAATTTCTTGCCCTTTGCAAGCGCACCCTTAAAGAAGTTGGAAGCGCTGGCGCCAATCGACGAGAACGCGGATGCAATGTCGGCATGGGGCGTTGCCGCGGGAATCTCGGCCGAGAAATCAGTATCGCTCTCGTAAGACACGCGCCTCGGCTGTTCAACGTAATCGTCGTCAGACTCGTCCGCAACGTCTTGCGCCGGCGCGGCGGGAGCCAAAATGTCCAGTCCTGCCGCGGGATCGATCGCGGACACCGCCTCGGGCTCGGCAACGGCAGCGGCAACCGCGGCAGACTCATCATCCACGGTGACAGCGGGCGCAGGCGCAGTCACGACGGGGGCAGGCTCGGGCTCAAACGTCGGCTCCTCGCCCTCCTCGTAATCGAGCGTGCAGGACTCGGGAAGCATTCCGAGCGCACGGATGGCATCCGAACCAAAGCGGATGTTGCCGGCGGCATTGCGATAGAGCTTGGGCTCGGGCTCGGCCGCGACAGGCTCCTCCGCCGACTCGGCAGCGGAAACCTCGTCATTGAACTCTTCAGCCTGGACAGCCTGATTCTGATCCTCGGGCACGATGGCGCCAATCAGCGTCTCGTCGGCAGACGCACCCTCAAAGCCCTCGATATGCTCGTCGAAAGCCTCACCCTGTTCGGGCTCGGTCTGAGTGTCGGGAGCAATCGGCTGACCGAACTCGTCCTCGGCGTAGGTAGGCTCTTCGTACTCGATGGTGTTGCCGTAGTCGTTTTGCTGCTGGGCCGCGGCATACTCCGCCGCTGCACGCGCCATTTCCTCGGCACGACGCTTTTGCTCCCCAAAATAGGTATCGAACGGAACATCGTCGGGAAACTCGTTTTCGCCCTGGAAGGGAGCAACGTTGTCCATAACGCCGAGCATAGCGGCGACAGAAGACTTGTTGCACACCGCGCCGGACGTATAGGGAAGAATATGGCGGTTAGAGATGATGTTTGCCGCGTTGGCAAGTGCAACGAGGGAAGCGAGGAGCGCGACAATCCACAGCAGAACCTTGAGCGCGCCGGGGAGCGGCAGGATACGCAGGATGGCAACGGCAGCGGGGGCAACCGTGGCAACGGGCAACAGCTTGGCGATGAGCGCACGATACGAAGCATAAGGCTCGCGGGCGAGCAGCTCAGCACGGGGAGAGTCGTAGTGTGCGACAACGACCACCGGGCGGTTACGCGGGGACGCGAGCGGGCCCGAGGCCTTGTGGTAGGCGATGACATTTTGGCTCACGCCCGTCTTGCCCAGACGCGAAACCACGGGGTGGCCCGTGCGCTCGAGCACGTAAAGAACGGCGCCGACAATAGCCAGCAAGGTGCCGACCAAGCCGATACCGCCGCCGATGCCCATCAGCAGGGCGCCGGCAAACGCAAGAATACCGGTAACGGCAAATGCCAATCTACTGGGCGCCGGGGCATTGAACTCCTGAACCTCGGGATCAAAGCCGTGGTTGCGGAAGATCTGAGCGATATCCTCGGCAGCCAAGCGCTCTTCTTCGCTGCATGCCGGCGTAATGCCGGTGTTCTGCAGCAGGTGGTTAATATAGTTCTGGGTGTTCGCCATGTGCGCTCCACATCCATAATCCGACAAATAGGCCCAATGCATGCACATTAGAACCGTATATAGTCGAAAGTATACCCCGAGCGGGCGCAAACGACCGAATTCGGGCCATCTTAACGCCCCGAGCGGACAAGGATATAGCCTAATCTCCATATCGGACTAAAATCATGGCAGCAAACCACCTTCTCATGCGAGGACTCTATGACGGCAAGCGACGCGACCGCGACAATTAAAAAGGGGAATTCGGAGCCCAGTTTCGATAAAACGGCTCAGCGCATCCTCAATCTTTTCTTTGTGCTCAATAGCTCCCCCGAACCGCTGACGACCGAGCAGATCGTCTTGGATTCTGACCTGGGATATGGCTCGGGCAACATCGACTCGGATAAGCGCAAGTTTCGGCGCGATCGTGACAAACTGCTCGAGCGTGGCATCTTAATCAAGGAGGTTCGCCCCGCCGGCGCGCAGGAGACCGAGGAAAGCTCGTGGACAATTGACCGCGAGCACACCTTTGCAGCAGGCGGCCTCATCACCGCAGACGACGCCGATATCCTGCTCAACGCCATCGACCAGGCACTAGCGGCCGGCTCATCCACTTTTGCCGCACCGCTTGCCGATATTCGATCAAAGATTGCCTACCTCACCGGTAGGACGACGGCGGACGAAGCACCGATCCGCCGCTCTCCCACCGTCGATGCGGTATGGAGCGCCTTTGCCGAGCGATGCGCGCTGCGATTTTTATATCAGAACGGACGCGGCGAGCAGAAAGAACGTACCGTCTGCGTCTACGGCATGTTCGAGCGCGAGGGCGTGGCGTACTTCTGCGGCCTCGACAACGTCACCGACGACATCAGGACATTCCGCTGCGACCGCATCGTACGCGCTTGGCGTCCTTCGAAGGCCTACGTCATCCCCGCGAACTTCAATCTCAACGACTATCTGTTCTTTGAATTCGATTTTGCCGACCGACCGCCCGTTGCAGCCACGTTCTCGTTCGCCCCCCAGACGCAGATCGATATGATCAACGGCCTCACGCGCGGGCGAGGTGAGCTCGCACACACCGATGTGGGATGGACCTGGACCGTTGACGTGCGCGACCTTGAAGCCGCCGCCTCATTTTGCATGGCCCACGCCATGGACGGCATGAGGCCCATGGCCCCCAAATCGCTCAAGCAGGCGTGGAACCACCTCATCGAAAGGACGGTGCACGAGTATGCCCGTGCGTAAACTCACCAGCGAGCAGAGACTCTCGCGCGCCATCGACATCATGGAAGCCCTCTACGCCGCCGGCGAGAGCGGCATGACACGAACCGAGATTTGCAGTCGCTTTGACATCACGGGGGTATCGCTCGACGAGATTCTCGAGATCGTCTCGACGCTCGCGGACCGAGAATCGGGCGCGCGCATCATCTGCGAATGCCGCGGCGAGCGTGTGGTCCTCACCGGTGACGCCGGGCGTGTGCTACCGTTGCGCCTGAGTGCCGCCGAGGGCGCTGTGCTCAACCATGAACTTGAATCGTTGGGGATCGAGCCGCAGACGGCAGCTCGGATTCGACATGCCCTTCTACCCGAAGAGCTTGGCTATAACCAGCGCGTCTTTGACACCGTCAACCACGGATCGCACTGGCAGCAGCTGAGCTGCGCCATTCAGGACGGCGTTCGCTGCCGCATCTCGTATCGCTCGATGGACGATGCACGGCCACGCGAGCGTCTGGTCGACCCCTTGCGCATTACGGCAAACGGCGACCAAACATACCTGATTGCCTGGGACATCGCAGTCGATGAGCAGCGCACCTATCGCATGGATAAAATCGAGGGACTCGCCTTGACGGAAGACTCCGTCGTGCCTCACGCACCGGACGTCGCATCCCTCCACGATTCCCTTGCCCGGACGCAGCGTAGTGCAAAACTCTTGATGCCATTCGATATGGCGGAGCATCTGGACTGGGCCGGCATCACCCTAATCGAGCGCAGCGGAGCAGACATGGCAACGGTAACCGTGCATTACGGCTCCGAGCGTTGGCTACTGAGCCAGATAATTGCAGCGGGCGGAGCCATCCACATCTTGGATGACCCCGCCCTGTCAAAGCGTCTGTGCGATATGGCAAAAACCCTCGTCTGTCAGCTTTAACGCCGCCGCTCGTGGCGTGCGCGCCACAGTTGCAGATAGTGCCCGATCTGCGCCGATTCGATGCGCTGGTAGGAGCTCGTGGGCAGCGACGTTAAGAACTTCTTTCCGTAGCCCTTCGTCACCAGGCGCGGGTCGGCCAGAATCAGCACGCCGCAATCGGTCGACGAGCGGATAAGGCGGCCGGCCGCCTGCTTGACCTCGAGCACCGCCTCGGGCAGCGAATAGCGCGCCCAAGCGCGGTCTTCGCGCAGGTTGCGCTCGCACGAGAGCGGGTCCGTGGGGCTCGAGAACGGCAGCTTGGGAATGATGACGCAGCGCAGCGTCTCGCCGCTGGCGTCGAATCCCTCCCAAAAGGCCTTAAGAGCAAAAAGCGACGAGGTCGGCTCGTTGATAAACCGGTCGCGCAGGCGACGAGGAGATGAGTTGCGCTGCTGGCAGTTGAGCTCCAGACCCGCACGGGCCATCTTGGGCTCAACGCGGGCGTACAGGTCTTCCATGTCGCGCCGATTGGTGAACAGTGTGAGCACCGATCCGCCCATGGCAAGATGGGCGTCGACCAGCACGCGCTCGAGCGCCGTAAGATAGCTCTCACGATCGCGCGGATCGGGGATATCGCCCGCAACGACTACAGCCATGTTCGAATCGAAGTCGTAGCTCGAGTCCAAGTGCAACGATGAGGATATTGAAGCACCGATGCGATCGAGGCCGACCGCGTGGTTAAAGTGTTCAAAGCTTTTGGACACCGTCATGGTCGCCGAGGCAAAGATAGCCGTGTGAACCTCGGGCAGCCACTCGGTTGCCAAGGCCTCGCCAATGTCGATGCGCTCTGCGGTCATTGACTCTCCGCCGGCACGCAACCTGCGATTGACCTGCAGCGAATACACATAGTGTTCATCGGTGCCGTCAATGATGAGTTTGAGGTTCTCGGCCAGCTCGTGCAAGCGGCGCGAGATATCACCCAGGTCGACAACAACCTCGGGCTTGTCGGCGGCGATGGCTTGCACCAGCGCGTCGACGCTCTTGTCAGCTTGTTCCAATGCGTCGATGGCAGTGTAGGCCGACTGTAAGAAATCATGCCAGTCGTCAGATTCGCGCAGCTCGGGGCCAATCCATAGATTGGCATTGTCATAACCCCCACGGGCACGGCGGCCGAGCTCGCGAACGCCATCGAACACGTCGGCGATTGCCATGCTCGCGCGCGCAACCGTCGACGTCGCCTTGGCAGTAAGGCCCAGATAGAGCGTAGAGCCCTCGGAGGTTGCCAAATCACGGGAAACCTGGCTTAGCGCGCCGGTGCTCGAGCCACCCAGGCGCTCAAACAGAACGCGTGATTCGTCCGCCGACACCACGCGCGCCCACTGGCGGCGCGCCTCGCGCTCGATGGAATGGGCCTCGTCGATTACCCAATGACGAATCGGAGGTAAAATCCTGCCCTCGGCCGCGACATTGCGGAACAGCAGGGAATGGTTGGTGACCACCACATCGGCATGCGCCGCACGACGGCGAGCGCCGTGGACCAAACATTTATCAGGGAAAAACGGGCAGAGGCGACGAGCACACTCGCGCGAGGCCGTCGTAAAGTCGGGGCGGTTGACGCTGCGCCACCGAATGCCGAGCGAGTCGAGGTCGCCATCGGCTGACTGGCAGACGTACGCCATAATGACCGCGACCGCCGTGAGCGTGTCCGCCGGATCGCGCTTGGTGGTAATCTCGACCTGGCCGCGGCTCATGCGCTCAAGCTTGCGCAGGCACGGATAGTGGTCATACCCCTTGAGAGCGCAAAATGACAGACCACCGCCTAGTTGCTCGGCAAGTTTTGGCAGCTCATGGTACATGAGCTGGTCTGCAAGATTGTTCGATTTGGTCGCAATACCAACCGTGATGTTGTTACGGCGTGCCGCCTCGGCAAAAGGCACCAGATAGGCCATCGATTTGCCGACGCCCGTGCCCGCCTCAATTACACGATGAGTGCCCGTGACCAGCGCATCGCGGACCTCGAGCGCCATCGCGATCTGCTCATCACGCGGCTCGTAGGTGGGATACATGCGATTGACCAGGCCACCGGGCGCATAGTCTGCCTCAATCTCCTCACGACTCGGCATCTTGAGGACCGGCAGTTCGTCGGCGTCCACCCGATCGTCGGCGCGATCGGCCTTGAGAACGTCAGCACGAGCGGCGCTGAGAGAGAAGATAGAACCAGGGTTCTGCCCTGCCAAGAATGAGAAGATAGGACGATAGGACCAAGGCACATCCGGATGCATGTCGGCTAGGCGCGCCATGAGGCCCTGAGGCAAGTCGGTGAGCGCCACGAGCAACACGCGCCATACGCCACACAGGGCGTCGACGTCAGCATTGGCACGGTGTGATACCGAGTCACAGCCAAACAGATCGGCCATAAAAGACAACTTGTGCGAGGCCAGGCGAGGAAGCGCGATGCGCGACAGCGCCAGCGAATCGATCCAAATATCGCTCACGTTGACGCCGCCTTTGACCGACTCGATAAACGAGCGGTCGAACGTGGCGTTATGTGCGATCACCGGGCAACCACCGACAAAATCGGCGATAGCGGCGACGGCCTCAACGGCTGACGGGGCATCTGCCACATCGGCATTTGTAATGCTCGTGAGCTCGGTAATCTCGGCGGGAATCAGCTGCTTGGGATGCACGAAGGTATCGAAGCGGTCGACAATCTCGCGGCCCGAAAGACGGGCCGCCGAGATCTCGATCAGCTCGTTGTCCTGCACCGAAAGACCTGTGGTCTCGGTATCGAGGACAATCACATCTTCCTCGATAAGGCCGAAGGACTGCGTTTTGGCGCGTTCGGCAAGCGCGGCATAGGAGTCGATGACAAACTGCGGCGTTCCCGACGAAACCGCGTCCTCGATTAGCATGCAATGCCCGCTCGACGAAGGCCCATACGAATCAGGCTGTCACAGACCTGCGGGAACGTCATGTCGTCGGTGTGGCGGATCTCGTCCGGATACAGCGACGTATCGGTCATGCCGGGAATGGTATTGGTCTCGAGGATAACGGGGCCGTCCTCACTCACGATAAAGTCGCTGCGCGAGATACCCAGGCAACCGAGGGCCTTGTGAGCAGCACAGGCAAGCTCCTGAGCGCGAGCGTAATTCTCGGGTGAAATCTGCGCCGGAATGCGATGGATGTCCGTAGGGTCGATATACTTCACGTCCAGATCGTAGAACTCGCAGTCCTCGGGCTTACGAATCTCGACAATCGGCAGAGCGCGCACGTCGTCCTCGCCGTACACACCGACGGTGATCTCGGTACCCTCGATGCACTTCTCGACCAGCACTTTGTCGCCGTACGCAAACGCCTTGGCGATTGCCGCGGGCAGCTCGGAGGGCTCATGGACCAGGGAAATGCCATAGCTGGAACCGTTGACGGCCGGCTTCACAAAGCAGCGCTCGCCACAAACCTCGACGATATGATCGATATCGACTTCATCGCCCACCTCGAGCGCGAGGCCGGGGGCAATGGGAATGCCCGCCTTGGCGTACAGGAGCTTAGAGACCTCCTTGTCGGCACCGCAGGCGCTGGCAAGCACGCCCGAGGCCGTGTAGGGGATACCCATGGTCTCCATGGCGCCCTGCATGGCGCCATCCTCGCCGCCGGCACCGTGCATGGCGATAAACGCCACGTCAAAGCCGCCGGTCGCCATGGTTACCATAAAATCATCGGCAGCCGTGTCGAGCAGCTCCACCGAAGTGTAGCCGGCCTCCTTCAAGGCAACCACGACGTTCTTTCCCGAATTGAGCGAGATCTCGCGCTCAGCGGAATGACCGCCCGCCAAGACCGCTACGTGCATGTTCTCTAGGCTTTTACCCGGCATGGGCAGACTCCTCCTCTATAATTTCTGCAGCTGATACCATATTGTAGCGATACCCTCTACGTTTCCCCAAAATCGAAAGGCTTCCATGAATCCCAGGACTAAATCTCAGGACATTCGCGACTTGAGCCAAAACGATATTCGCGAGCTCGTGGCCGAACTTGGCCAGCCCGCGTTTCGCGCGAAGCAGCTCATCGAATGGGTCTTCGAGAAGAACGTTTGTTCGTTTGACGATATGACCAACCTCCCCAAGGCTTTCCGCGAGCAGCTTAAAGAGGCTTTTGCCTTTGACACGCCGACTGAACTCGCCAAGCAGGTTTCCAAAGATGGCTCTCGCAAGTATCTGCTCGAGTACCACGACGGCATTTCCGTCGAAACTGTCGGCATGCCACGTCGTAACAAGCTTTCCGTCTGCGTTTCCACCCAGGCAGGCTGCGGCATGGGCTGCGCCTTTTGTGCTACCGGTCTCAACGGCCTCAAGCGCTCGCTGACCGCTCAAGAGATCGTCGACCAGGTGCTTCATGTATCTAACGACTTTGGCGAGCGTGCCACGAGCGTTGTCTTCATGGGCCAGGGCGAGCCGTTTGCCAACTACGATGAGGTTCTCAAGGCGCTGCGAATCCTCAACGACCCCGATGGCATTGGTATCGGTGCTCGTCATCTCACCGTCTCCACCAGCGGCGTTATTCCCGGTATTCGCAAATTTGCCGATATCCCCGAGCAGTTCACGCTTGCCGTTTCCCTGCATTCCGCCATTCAGTCGACGCGCAATAAGCTCATGCCCGGTGTTAAGAAGTACACGCTGCTTCGCCTTCACGAGGCGCTACAGCTCTACACCGAGAAGACTGGCCGCCGCCCGACCTATGAGTATGCCATGATCGAAGGCGTTAACGATACGAATCCCGAGATGCAGGCGCTCTGCGACTTCTGCGAGGGAACGCTGTGCCACGTTAACCTGATTCAGCTTAACGACATCGAGGGCAGCCCGCTCAAGCCGTCGCCGATTCATAAGGTTGAGGATCTTCAGTGTCGTCTTGAGTCCCGTGGCATCGAGACCACGATTCGTAACTCCCGTGGTAACGATATTGACGCCGCTTGCGGACAACTGAAGCAGCGCTTCAAAGTTCAGAAGAACGCATAGGGGAGTCGCACCCCAAAACGTTTCATGTGAAACATCGAACGGCCACGGTTGCAGGATATGCAACCGTGGCCGTTTCATTTATTGACCTTAATTTTGAATCAGCTGCTTCTGGTCACATTTTTACGGTCAAAATAAGGGGTCCTTGTCTCGTGAATCAGACAAGGACCCTTCAAAATATACTGGGTAATTGTTAGGTACCTAATAGCCTACATTTTCCCATTGGTTGCTAACCCAACTTTGATTAATCTTTGGATTCTTCGTTACCTGAGCAGTACGCATAGCAACATCTTCTGTCATAACATCCATCTTCTTCTTGGAAGTATCGACGATATCCTGCGCACCACGAAGCAAACGACCTCGAAGCTCATCGTCTGTCGCGATCTTATAGCCAGCAAAGGCACCAGCCGCGACGGTTGTCACCAATGCAATCGCAGTTAAAATCTTATTCCTCATCTTGGTCTCCTTGATCAAACTGAATCATTTCGCCAAGAATACGAGAGAGCTCTTCCTCGTCTTTAAACTCAATCTCAATCTTGTTCTTTCCACGCGAGCTCTTCACACGCACGTTGGTATTAAATACCTGACGAAGCACACGGGCAGCCTTTTTAAAAGACTGAGGCGTTGCGGGCCTCGGCGTCTTAGGTGTCTCTCCGGCAGAAAACAACGGGGCAAGATTTTCTGTCGCTCTGACGGAAAGACCCTCTGCAACAACCTTCTCCGCCAGTCGAATTCGAGCATCCTCATAGGGAACTGCAAGAATCGCACGTGCATGACCGGCAGTAAGTTTACCCTCAAAAATCATCTGCTGAACTACTTCGGGGAGATCAAGAAGGCGCAGCGAGTTTGTAATTGCAGAGCGTGACTTGCTTACCGCCTTCGACAATGCCTCCTGGGTCATACCGCTGGCGTCGATGAGCTGGCGATAGCCCTTAGCCTCTTCGACGGGATTCAGATCAGAACGCTGAAGGTTTTCGATGAGAGCAAGAGCCAGCATCTCTTCATCATTAACATCTTTAATGATGACAGGTAGTTCCTCAAGACCAGCAAGCTTTGATGCCTGGTAACGACGCTCACCGGCGATGATCTCATAGCCGTTTCCATGCTTGCGAACCAAAAGCGGCTGCAAAACGCCATGTTCTTGGATTGACTCGCTCAACTCGCGAAGTTCAGTTTCGTTAAAGTGAATTCGTGGCTGATTTGGGTTGGGAACGATATCCTCAATAGGTAGCTTTGTTTCAGATGCGGCATTTGAAGCCGATGCAGCCGAACCACCGGTCTCATACTCGGCCTCTGAGACCAAAGCATTGAGTCCACGTCCCAATCCGCCACGTTTCTTTACACTAGGCACGCTTGATCACCTCTTTTGCAAGGTTCATATATGCTTTTGCACCCTTATTTTGAGGTGCATAGGTAATTACCGGCTCTCCAAAAGACGGAGCTTCGGAGATTTTAACTGTACGGGGGATCAGCGTCTTAAACGCCTTGTCACCAAAGTACGATTGAACCTCCTCAACAACCTGATTCGACAGAGAAGTACGCGAGTCATACATGGTCATAAGCACACCATAGGTGTCTAAACCCTTGTTCAGACGTGATTTGACCATCTTCATTGACTCAAGCAGCTTCGTAACGCCCTCGAGTGCGTAATACTCGCACTGGATTGGAATCAAAACGCTGTCTGCTGCGGTCAAGGCGTTGATGGTAAGCAGGCCGAGCGAAGGAGGACAGTCAATGAAAATAAAATCGAACTCGTCCTGAATCGGCTCAAGCAAATCTTTGAGGCGGGTTTCACGAGCAATTGCGCTAACGAGCTCAATTTCGGCGCCTGCAAGCTGAATTGTAGCCGGAATTACGAATACCTTTTTGCAATTTGTATCAAGGACAAGCGATTCTGCCGGCACATCATTCAGCAATGCATCATAGATGCAGTGATCAAGGTCTTCTTTTTCAATTCCGAATCCACTGGTGCTGTTTCCCTGCGGATCAAAATCGACAATTAGCGTCTTACGACCCTGCTCACCCAGTGCTGCTGCTAGGTTTACAGCCGTCGTTGACTTACCAACGCCGCCCTTTTGATTGATAATTGCAATGATACGCGTGTCTTTTGCGCTCTTAGAACGCTTAACGTCGCGAAATCCCACGGTCCCTCCTGGTGTGTATTAAAGCTGTCAAACGGAGGATGTTTCACGTGAAACATTCCGATTCAATATCAACTGCCATGTTTCACGTGAAACACTGCAAGTTGTTAGTATCCATTATGTTTCACGTGAAACATCTAGGCAAGCGGATTCTTCTTTGCCATGCCATTTGCACGAGGCAATGAAACGGATGCTGGATGACTCTTCTTAAGAACAATAAACTCCCTGTGGCCCAAGCCCTCAGGCAAATCGATTGCGTCACTCAGAAGCGAAGTAAAGCCGCAGATCTTAGCTGCTGACATGCCGGAAGCAAGCTCCTCATCAGATGGATTGCCCTTGGTGATAACAAATAGCCCTCCATCCTTGAGGTACGGAGCCGCATACTCAACAAGAATCGGTAGAGGGGCCAGTGCGCGGGCGGTTACAACAGAGAACTGCTTCTTATGGCTTCGAGCATATTCTTCAAGACGATCATGAACCGCATGAGCATGTTTCAATCCAAGAGCATGAACAAAGGAATTAACAGCATCAACCTTCTTGCCAACAGAGTCAATATAAGTAGCTTTACGATGCGTGGTTATGGTTAACGGGATACCAGGGAAGCCCGCACCTGTTCCCATATCGAGCAAAGCTCCCTCAGGAGCCTTATTGATATAGGGGAGCAAAACAAGTGAGTCGAGGATATGAAGTACTGCAGCATCTTCTACGTTAAGAATACGGGTGAGATTGGTTGTCTTATTTGTTTCCAGAACCAAATCCAAATGCTTAATACATTTCCTCAGTTCAACATCAGTTACGCTCAAAGAATACTCTTTGCAATAGGAAGTTAGACGACTCAACATCTCGTCAGCCTGCTGATCAGTAAGTACTAACAACGAAAGCTCCTTTCTGACAAAAATCAGTGTATCGAGAACTTTTGACAAAAAAAGGGGACGTGGAAACCACGTCCCCTTAGCATAAGCTCGAGTAGATTATCGAGCAACAATCACCACATGGCGATCAGGGTCAGAACCCTCAGAATGAGTATCGACGGCATCATTGCCACGAAGTGTAATGTGAACCAGTCGACGCTCGTAGGCATTCATGGGCGGAAGCGAAACACTTTTATGAGTGCGAATGGCACGCTCGGCAGCAGACTGAGCCATGGAGGCAACCTTGTCCTGACGGCGGCTCTTGTATCCCTCGACGTCCACTACAACCGGATACCTAAAGCCAAGCTTGCGGCTCACCAGCAAAGAGAACATAACCTGAAGGGCATCAAGAGTGCGACCATGACGGCCGATGAGAACAGCAAGGTCGGGAGCCGTTACATCCAGAATCAGCTCACCCTCGTCGCCCTCATACTCATCGATAGGAGAGTTGGCGGCATCGAAGTGCGAAAGGATGGAACGCAGGATGGAAATCGCGACATCGGCAATGGTGTCGAGCTCCTCATCGGTCAGCTCTTCACCAGCCTTGTAGCGCTGTGCAATCTCGGGATAATCGCCCGCGACCTGCGGGGCAACCTCCTCAAGCATATCCTCGATGATCTCTTCAGACATAACGTACTCCAAAAGTTAGGTACCTAAATAAGATTGATATCCCACTACTTCTTCTTGTGCGGGCGCGGCTTCTTCTCGCGACGAGTGACCTCAACCTGCAGCGGAGCGTTCTTAAGACGCTCCTCCTCATCGGCCTTCGCCTTGTCGATGACCTTCTGCGTCACAAAAATCTGCTGGATAACCTGCCAAGCAGACGAGACGTCGTAGTACAGCAGAACACCAACGGGAAGGCTCCAGCCCATCCAAAGCATCATGACCGTCATGACAACGGCCATCATACGCATGCTCTGAGCCTGCTGGCCGGTCTGGTTGCGCGACATATAGAGCTGCGGAATCAGGGTCAGGACGGCGAACAGGATCAGGCAAACCAGCGCAGGCAGTGCAACCATAAAGCCATCGGCAAAGGAAGCGCTCGGCGTGGTGGTCAGGTCGGGCAGGATGTTGAAGAACGAGAACGTGCCGTCGTTAAAGTACTGCGGCAGGTTGCGCAGCAATGTAAACAGGGCGAACAGGATAGGCATCTGAATCAGCAGCGGCAGACAGCCAGCCATGGGGTTGAACTTGTTCTCGCTGTAGAACTTCTGCATCTCCTCGGCCTGACGCTGGGGATCGTCGGCATAGCGCTCCTGGATCTCGAGCATCTTGGGCTGCAGCACCTGCATGCGAGCCGTCGACTTGGTCGACTTGAGCATAAGCGGCGTCAGCAGCAGACGGATGATGACCACCAGAATGATGATGGACAGGCCCCAGTCGACCGCAAAGGTCTGGATGAGCTTGAGCAGCTCGAAAAGGATGTTAACGATCCAATCCCACATGTAAGTTTTCCTCCGATAGCGAGTGCCCGCTAGGGCACAGGGTCATAACCGCCGACGTGCAGGGAATTGCAGCGAGCGATGCGCCTCACGGCAAGCCAGCAGCCTCTCAAAACACCGTGCTTCTCAATCGCCTGGATGGCGTATTGCGAGCACGTTGGGTAATAAATGCAGGCGTCAGGCAATAAGGGCGAAATAACCTGTTGATATATGCGAATAGGAGCGATGGCAACACGTCGCAAAACGTGATTGCTCATCGCTCCTCCCCGGCAACGCCGGCGCGCTTCATAAGCGAACGCAACGCCTTGTCCATCTCCTGCGGCGAGGAAACCCTCGTCTTGGGAGTTGCAAACAAGATGATGTCATAACCCGCAACGGGAAATCCGCAGCTGCGGGCGGCCTCGCGCATCACACGCTTAGATCGGTTGCGCACGACGGCACAACCGAGTCGCTTAGCACCAACGAAGGCGACCCTTCCGGAGTCGCCTTCGCCAACCGATTCACATATGGTCATTCGAATCAGAGGGTGATTGAAACGACGCCCCTGACTGAACACATGCTCGAAATCTTGCCGAGACTTAATAGTCTTCATGCGAGATGTGTGTATCGCTGCTAGACAGTGAGACGCTTGCGGCCCTTGGCGCGACGACGGGCGAGCACGGCACGACCACCCTTAGTGGCCATACGGGCACGGAAGCCATGGGTCTTGGCACGCTTACGCTTATTAGGCTGATACGTACGCTTCATCTTAAGTTCCTCCTGCTGCATTTCGAGTGTCCGCGGGGACGCGGACGCAGATATAGACACGTGAGCTTGAAGATTGTAGGGAAATCAATGTTCAAATGTCAAGAAATCAAAGGTAAAAGGTTGCGCAGTTCACACGGTTCCCCCATAAGCGCAACCGAAATTTGCGCCTCATGGCAACCTTTCACGATATTTCATCGAGTTTTCAACAGGTCATGTTGGCAATGTTGAGAACTTTTCGCCCGTTTTCCAAAGTTTTCAACAGGTTTTGAAAAGTTGTCGAAAGATGAGAAACGTTGCACGGTGAGCTACTATTTGTTCGAAACCTTTTGAAAGATTGCGAGCGGCATGTCTGACGACTTTTACACCATGGTCGATTCCGGAGACCCGGCACCCGACAACGAGCACATCACCGGCGTGCGCGAAGAGCGTGCGGAAGGCGAGCAGACGACCACGCAGGCGCCAAAAGCCATGTACGCCGCGCGCATCGCCGTCTATGACGACATGCTGTCGACACCGCGGGTGATCGTCATTGATCCGCAAGATGTCCGCACGTATTTGGAAGAGACGACCAACACCGTCTACCAGTGCATGAAAGAACAAGGTGGCCATATCTCGCTCATGGTCATCCGCGAGATTGTCGAAAACTTTATCCACGCACACTTTGCCGAGCCCATCATCTCGATTCTGGACGGCGGAGACACCATCCGCTTTGCTGACCAAGGACCCGGCATCGACGACAAGGAACGCGCTTTCGACTTTGGCGTTACCAGCGCAAACAGCAAGATGAAGCGCTATATCCGTGGAACCGGAGCAGGGTTTCCCATGGTGCAGGAGTATTTGGAAAACGCCGGCGGTGCCGTATCCATCGAGGACAACATGGGCAACGGCACCGTGGTTACGGTAAGCCTGAACCCTAAACGCGTGCAGGAAATCGAGCGTGCCGGCGGACGCGGCGCTGCCGTGCGGCCCGAGACGGAGCAGCCCACATATCCCCTGCCGGGAGCTTTTGCGCAGCAGCCCGTGGCAACGCAGCAGATGCAGCCCCCCGTGGGACAGATGCAGCAGCCCGGAATGCTTCCCACACAAGAACCCCAGGCGGCATCTATGTCGATGCCGCCAAACATGCCAGAGGCCATGCCACTGGCTGATCAGGATGCAGCAGCAATGCAGCAGGCGACGGGGGCGCCGGGTGGCCAGCAAATGGGCTATCAGCCGTACCAACAGGGATATCCATATCAGCAGATGCCGCCACTGGGGTATGGCCAGCAGTTCCCGCAGCAGTACCAGCAGGGATATCAGCAGCCGTACCAGCAGATGCCGCAGCAGCAGTACAACCCCTGGGCCCAACAGATGCCTCCGCAGCCTTACCAACAGTGGCCTCAAAGTTTTCAACAGCAAATGCCGCCGACGCAGAGTTCTCAACAACCAGCAGCTCAAATGATGTATCCTAATGCAGTAAATCAGTATGCACAGCCACAACCGGACGTGTTCGTAAGCGATCGCGGCAACGCCGCGCTGGGCTATCTGGCGCAAAATCAAGCGTGCGGCGCAACCGATCTTGCGAGGGCGTTTGGAAACTCGGCCCCCACTTGGTCACGCACGCTCAATGACTTGGCGCAGGCCGGCTTGGTCATCAAGCATGGCCAGAAATACCATCTGACCGAACTCGGCGCCGCTCGCGTGCGAGCTCAGAGCTAAAGAACGGGAGAGACAGTGGACGAGGAAGCAAGCATCATCCTGGGGGATGCCATCGCCTTTTGCCAGCGCGACGGCCAAGATGCACGCCTCATCAACATGCTGGGGCAATCGCGCGCCATAAGCCTGACCGAAGATACGCTCACAATCGAGGCCCCCTCGCGCTTTGCCATCGCGCAGCTCAAAAAGCATCAGCCGACTATTGAGGCTTATCTGGAAGAAATCGCCTTTGCACCGATTGCGCTCGACATCGTGGCGCCGCAAGGCGCCGCGACGGAATCCGCTGCCGCGACGGCGCCCGCCACGGCTCCCGCTGCTTCCCCGACGGTACCAGCCTCCGCAAGCGACGTGCCGACAATCGAGCACCAGCACAGCGATGTTTCCCGTGAAACAATGGCACCGTTGACGAGCGCGGCGGCGACGTCAACGAACGCACCCGTCACGCACATGCCCATCGCTCACGACGCAGCGGCGGGCGCGGATTCGGGCATTGCAATCAAGAACACGCTCTCGGCCGACGATTTTCGTCGCATGATGAACCAGATGAAGGGCGGAGCGCCGACTAAATCCACGCAAGCTGCGGCCCCCGCTTCACCCATGCCAGCACCGACCGTGCCGGCCGAGCAGAATACGGATGGAGCCCCGCTCGCCGCGAACTCAAAATTTACCTTTGAGAACTTTGTCTACGGCCCCGAGAACAGCCATGCCTATCGCTCGGCACTCAAGTTTGCCGCCCTCGCGGACGAGCGCGGCACATGCACATCCCTGTTCATCTATGGCAAATCGGGGCTGGGCAAGACCCATCTGCTGCTCGCCATCAAAAACGAGCTCGCCGAGAAGTCGCCCGAGATCAAGGTCAAGTATGCCAACTCCCAGGCATATCTGGACGACCTGATGACCGAGTTCGACCGTCAAAAGAAGAGCAACGCCCCCATCATGCAGGCGTACCACGGCGTGGACGTGCTCATCATCGATGACATCCAAAACATCATCGGCAAGCGCGCGAGTGTGGACTACTTTTTCCAGCTCATGGACGAGTTCATCCGCAACAACAAGAAGGTCGTCATCGCGGCAGACCGCGCCCCCAAGGACCTGAGCATGGACGAGCGTCTGACCAGCCGCTTCAACGCCGGAATGCTCTGCCTGGTCGCAGAGCCCAGCTACGAGATGAAATACAAGATCTTGCAGCGCTATTACGAGAACACCATCGTCGCCGCTCCCGAGGCGGGCGACGACTCACTGCTGGCGGCCTATGGGGGCGACGGCGGACACCTGACCGACGAGCACTTTAAACACATGGCCGAGGTCTCGGGCACCAACATCCGCGAACTCGAGAGCTTTTGCGAGCGCTGCGCCGGCGAGGCGGGCGACCGTGAGCGCGAGGGCGGGGAGCTCACCTTTGACGATATCGACGCCATCGCCAGCCAGTACTTCGACACATCGGCCAAAAAGATCAACGTCCAGACGGTTCAGTCCGTCATCGAAGAGCAGTACGGCGTGACACACGAGGAGCTCATCGGCCCGCGTCGCAACGCCAATATCGCCAAAGCACGCCATATCGCTATCTACCTGGCCATCGAGATGTGCGAAATGACGACCACGGCGGTGGGCGCCGAATTTGGCAACCGCAACCACTCGACCGTCAGCACGAGCTACAAAAAGGTCCAGAAGATGATCCAGGAAGACCGCACCGTCACCGAAGATCTCAAATCGTTGCGCGATAAAATTACACTGCGCTCGTAGGGAAATAGAGACACCTGTTGAAAACTTGTCGAAACCACGGGCATAAGGTGTCTAAAACCCAACCCGCGGTGATGAAAAGTTTTGCGCAGGTTTTGAACGTGGAAAACCACCCCTGTTGCACACAGGCTGCTGTCGATTCTCTTTCTGGGTCTGACCTGCGTCTTTGGGAGTAATCAACAGTTTCGTCAGTGCTATTACTATTATTAAAATATTTATATCTATAGAAAGGTATTAAAAGATGAAGTTCACCGTCAGCCAGAGCTCGCTTACACAAGCCATCGGCGTCGTTATGAAGGGTGTCGCTTCGGCATCCACCCTTCCCATCCTGTCGGGCGTGCTCGTCAAGGCGCAAGACGGCATCTTGGAATTCCAAACCTCTAACTACACCATCTCGATCCGTCATCGCATCGCGGCGCATGTCGAAGAAGAGGGCGAGATGGTTATACCCTGTAAGATGCTCTCCAATATCACCAAAACCCTCCCCGATGCCCCAGTCACCTTTGAGCTGTCCGAGCGCCAGGTGCTGATCAGTTGCGAGAAGAGCTCTTTCCGCCTGAACACGCTCGATGCCAATGACTTCCCCGAGTTTCCGGCCTATGCCATCGAGAGTGCCGTGGAACTGCCGACCGATATCTTGTCCGAGATGGTCGGCCGCGTGTGGCGCGTCACCTCGACCGACAAGGCCCGCCCCATCCTGGGTGGCGTGCACATGAAGGTCGAGAACAACACCGTGCGCCTGGTGGCGACCGATTCCTTCCGCTTGGCCGTGTGCGATACGCAGGTCGAGACCTCAACCCTCGAGGGCTCCTTTGAACTCAACGTTCCGGCCGACGCCTTTAACGACGCGCTGAACATCATGGCCAGCCAGGCGACCATCATGATCGGGGCTACCGACACCCAGGTCGTCTTCGAGGCCGGCAACACCACCTACGTGTCGCGCCGCATCGAGGGCGTGTACCCCAACTACAAGCAGCTCATCCCCGATTCGTGCGTGACGAGCGTCAAGATCGACGTCGCCGCCTTTAACGCCGCCCTCAAGCGCGTGGCCGTTATCGCGAGCGCCAACCCCGCCGTCAAGTTCGAGATCGATGTCGAGAACGGGCAGATGGGCCTGTCCTCCATTTCCAATGACCAGGACCTTGCGCAGGAGACGATCGATGTCGAGGCCGAGGGCGAGTCGGGTACCATCGCCTTCAACTACCACTACATCTTCGGCTGCCTCAATGCCCTGTCCAAGGAGAAGGAGATCACGCTGGAGCTCAAGAGCTACTCGCAGGCGGGCATCTTCAAGTCCTACGACAAGATCAACTACCTGTACCTGGTCATGCCGGTCCGCATTTAGCGCTTCGCCATGACCATGTTCGCCCGCGATCTTTCCGTCGCGCACTACCGCAGCTTCGATAACTATCGTCTTGCCCTGGACGAGGGCGTGACGATACTTGCGGGACCCAACGCGGCGGGAAAGACCAATCTCATAGAGGCGCTGCAGCTGCTGACGAGCGGCGCCTCGTTTAGGCATCCGACCGCAGCCGAGCTCGTCCATGACGGCGTGGGCTCGTGCAAGGTCGAGCTGAGGCTCGAGGGCGACGGCCGCGTGCTTGATATGGGATTGAGCGCGGAGGACGGTAAACGCTCGTTTAGCCGCAACGGCAAGAGATGCTCTGCCGCCGGTGTGCGCGGGGTTCTGCCGAGCGTGCTGTTTTGCCCCGACCATCTGGACATGGTTAAGCGAGGCGCCAGTGTGCGCCGCGCCGCCCTCGACGACTTTGGCATGCAACTGAGCGCACGCTATGCCGATCTTGCGAGCACCTATGGTCGCTGCGTGACCCAGCGTAACGCCTTGCTCAAGGAGGCCTGGTGCTGCCGCGAGATGCTCGGCGCGTGGAACGATTCGATTGCCCGCGCGGGCGCGGCTCTGCTCGTGCACCGGTTGGCCCTGCTCGACCGGCTGGCGGGCCATGTGCGTACTGCCTACGGGCAAGTGGCGTCCGGTGAGGCTGCCAACGTGACCTATACGTCCACGCTGGGGGAGTTGCCCCAGGTCGGGGATCGCGAAGAGCTGAAGGGCTGGGCGTACGAGCGCATGCTGGCCGCCCTTGATGAGAACGCCGACGAGGAAATTCGCCGCGGCGTGACGTTGGTGGGACCGCATCGCGACGAGATTGAATTTACCGTGGCGGGTCGCTCCGCTCGTTCATTTGCCAGCCAAGGACAGCAGCGAACGTTGGTACTGTCCTGGAAGGTGGCCGAGGTGGCCGTGGCTCGCGATGTTCTGGGTACTGCTCCGCTGTTGCTTCTGGACGACGTGATGAGCGAGCTCGACGGCGAGCGCCGCGGTGCTTTTCTGCGGCTGATCGGCGATGATATCCAAACGGTCATAACCACGACCAACCTGGGATACTTTACCGATGACCTGCTTGATCGAGCCAAGGTGGTGAGCATGGGTGAGACGTGCTAATTACGAGCGCGAGAGCGAGACGGTCGCCTTCAGTGGGTTTTTGAACGCAGAGCGCCAGCGCATCCTGGCGGCTGCAACGCCTGAGCGCCGTGCGCAGATGGAGGCTGCCGAGGAGTCGCGCGCGGTCTATCGCGCGTGGAACGCGGTGTGCTCGGGCACGCGCGAGGGGCGGCATGTGACGGGTCTGCGCTACCTGCCCGAGTCCAATGAGCTGCTGGTATATCTCGATTCGCCCTCGTGGACGCAGGAAATGACGCTGTTGCGCGAGATCATCCGCGCGCGCATGGAGCGCGCCGGTGCGCATGTGGACGGCCTGGTGTTCAAAACCACCGCGCCCGGTCATACGCCGCCCGCCGCTAAGGAGCGCCTGCGCCCGGCGACGACCGAGCGCCCGCCGGCCCCGCACGCCGACCTAAGTGAGGCCGAGCGCACCGAGATTGAGCGCCAGGTGGCGCCCATCGAAGACCAAAAACTGCGCGAGGCCCTCGAGAACGCCATGAGAGCCAGTGCCGAGTGGGCCAAGGGCGTGCAAAGCAAAAAAGAGCCTTAAATCGCATCTGGTGGCCTTGTAGAGCCAAATACCCTCGTTCCCGAGGGTATCTTTTTACGATAAACTAATAAGGTTGTACACATTTTCTTGACTGAAGGAGGACGTGTGGCAAACGAAAACGATTACGATGGCGGCGAGATTAAGATTCTCGAAGGTCTCGAGGCCGTTCGTAAGCGCCCGGGCATGTATATCGGCTCGACGAGCGCCAGCGGTCTGCATCACCTGGTGTGGGAGATCGTTGACAACTCCGTCGACGAGGCCATGGCCGGTTTCTGCACCGAGATCCAGGTGACGGTCCACGCCGACAACTCCATCACGGTCGTCGACAACGGGCGTGGCATCCCCGTCGACGAGCACCCTGTTAAAAAGATCCCGACGCTCGAGGTCGTCATGACGATTCTGCACGCCGGCGGTAAGTTCGATAACTCGGCCTATAAGGTCTCGGGCGGCCTGCACGGCGTTGGCATCTCCGTCGTCAACGCACTGTCCAAGCGCGTGGTCGTTCAGGTTCGTCGCGACGGCAACACCTACGAGATGGAGTTCTCGCGCGGCAAGACCGTCAAGAAGATGGAGGTCGTGGACACCTCGGATTCGACGGGCACCACCGTCACCTTCTGGCCCGACGACGAGATCTTCGAGACCTGCATTTACGATTTCGATACGCTGCACAACCGTCTGCAGGAGACGGCGTTCCTCAATAAGAACCTCAAAATCGTGCTGACTGACGAGCGCGAGTCTACTCCCCACGTGGAGGAGTTTTGCTACGCGGGCGGCATCATCGACTTCGTCAAGTTCCTCAACGAGGGCAAGGACGTTCCCGAGGCCTTTAAGGAGCCCATCTACATCGAGGGCAAATCGGACCCGGACGCACCTGTGGCCAAGATGGGCGAGGTCGAGGTTTCCCTGCAGTGGAATAGCGGTTACGGCGAGAACGTCATGTCGTTTGCCAATGACATCTACACCCCCGAGGGCGGCATGCACCTTGAGGGCTTCCGCACCGCGCTCACCCGCGTGATCAACGACTACGCGCGCAAACAGAACCTGCTCAAGGAAAAAGACGCCAACCTGACCGGCGACGATGTGCGCGAGGGCCTTTCGGCCGTTATCTCGGTCAAGCTGCCCGATCCTCAGTTTGAGGGCCAGACCAAGGCAAAGCTCGGCAGCTCCTATATGCGCGCGCTGACGCTCAAGATCGTGACCGACGGCCTTGCCGATTACCTCGAGGAGCACCCTAAGCCCGCTCGCGAGATCGTCAAGAAGGCGCAACAGGCTTGCAAGGCGCGCAATGCCGCCCGCAAGGCGCGCGAGGCGACCCGCCGCAAAAGCCTGCTCGAGACGGCTTCCCTGCCCGGCAAGCTCGCCGACTGCTCGGTGCGAGATGCCGAGCTGACCGAGCTCTTCATCGTAGAGGGCGACTCGGCAGGCGGTTCGGCCAAGGACGGCCGTCGCCGAGACATCCAGGCGATTCTGCCCCTGCGCGGCAAGATTTTGAACGTCGAACGCGTTGGTGACCATCGCGCGTTCTCGAGTGACACCATCCAGTCGCTGATTACCGCGATCGGCTGCGGCGTTACGACGAGTGCCGGCGACGGCGGCGACTTTGATATCACCAAGGCGCGCTACCACAAGATCATCATCATGACCGATGCAGACGTCGACGGTGCGCATATCCGCATCCTGCTGCTGACGTTCTTCTACAAGTACATGCGTCCGCTGATCGATGCCGGCTACGTCTATGTTGCCTGCCCGCCCATCTTTGGCATTAAGGTACGCAACAAGATCCACTACGTGTATCCCAACGGCCGCCAGCCCGAAGACGAGATCCTGCGCGACACCATTCAGAGCCTGGGTTTGAACCCCGACGATAACGACGAGGACGGCAAGGCCAAGGACGGCAAGATCACCAAAAAGCGCAAGGGCTATACCGTCCAGCGCTACAAGGGCCTGGGCGAGATGGACCCCAAGCAGCTCGCCTCGACGACGATGGACCCCAAGACCCGCATCCTGCAGCGTGTGTCGATCGAGGACGCCGTGGTGGCGGACCGCGCCGTGCGCGAGCTGATGGGTTCCGAGGTCGGCTATCGCCGCGAGTACATTGAAAAACATGCGCATGACGCGCGTTTCCTTGATGCTTAAGAGGAGGTAACGTGGCAGACGATATCAACAATAACGGGGGTATGGACGAGGCCGGCGATGCCGGTATGCCCGATGATCTGAAGCGCCTGCTTGCCCGTGCTGAGCAGGGCGAGGACGGTGACCCGGACGCCTATAACCCCGATGCCGATGATGATGAGGAAGAAGACGACGCCGAGCTCGAGGAGAGCTTTGGCGAAGTCGACCGTGGCGCCTCGGCCGGCGAGGATATCAACGGCGGCCAGCTCCAGATTTCGGAGTTCGGTCGCGAGATGAAGCAGTCGTTCATTGAGTATTCGATGTCGGTTATCACAGCGCGCGCCCTGCCGGACGTGCGTGACGGCTTAAAGCCGGTGCACCGCCGCATCCTGTACGCGATGAACGAGAGCGGCATCTACCCCAACCGCCCGCACAAGAAGTCAGCTTGGACGGTCGGCGAAGTTATCGGTAAGTACCACCCGCATGGCGACTTCGCGGTCTATGAGGCCATGGTCCGCCTGGCGCAGTGGTTCTCCATGCGCACGCCGCTCATCGACGGTCACGGCAACTTCGGCAACATCGACGGCGACGGCGCCGCTGCCATGCGTTACACCGAGAGCCGCCTGGCAAAGCCCGCCATGGAACTGTTGCGTGACTTGCAGAAGGATACCGTCGACTGGCAGCCCAACTACGACGAATCGCTCGCCGAGCCCGTGGCGCTGCCTGCGCGCTTCCCCAACCTGCTGGTCAACGGCAGCCAAGGCATCGCCGTCGGCATGGCCACCAACATCGCTCCGCATAACCTCACCGAGGCGATCGAGGCCACCTGCTACCTGATCGACAACCCCGACGCCACCGTCGACGAGCTCATGCAGATCATGCCCGGTCCGGACTTCCCCACCGGCGCCATCATCATGGGCAGCGCCGGCATTAAGCAGAGCTACGAGACCGGCCGCGGCTCCATTACCGTGCGTGCCAAGGCACATGTGGAGTCCACCAAGACCGGCCGCAGCCGCCTGGTCTTTACCGAGATTCCCTACATGGTCAACAAGGGCACCCTGCAGGAGAAGATCGCCCAGCTCGTCAACGACAAGCGCATCGAGGGCATCTCGGATATGCGCGATGAGTCCAACCAGAAGGGCATCCGTCTGGTCATCGAGCTCAAGAAGGGCGTCATTCCGCAGGTCGTGCTCAACAACCTGTATAAGTACACCTCGCTGCAGACGACCTTTGGCGCCAACAACCTGGCGCTTGTCAACGGCGTTCCCAAATGCCTGAGCCTGCGCGAGATGCTGCAGCACTACATCGACCACCAGGTCGACGTAGTTACCCGCCGCACCCGCTTCGACCTTAAGAAGGCCCAGGCCCGCGCGCATATCCTCGAGGGTTACCTGATGGCCCTTGACCATATCGACGAGGTCATTAGCATCATCCGCTCCTCGCAGACCGACTCCGAGGCCAGCAGCCGCCTGATCGAGCGCTTTGGTTTTACGCCCGAACAGACCACGGCCATCCTCGAGATGAAGCTGCGCCGCCTGACCGGCCTGGAGCGCGACAAGATCCAAGAAGAGTTGGACGGCCTGCGCCGCGCCATCGCCTACTACGAGGACCTGCTGGCGCATGAGGAGAAGATCCTGGGCGTCATCAAGGAAGAGATGCGCGAGATCTCCAAGAAGTTTGGCGACAAGCGCCGCACCGAGATCAGCCAGGTTGAGAAGGACCTGGATGTCGAGGACCTCATCGCCGACGAGGACATGGTCGTGACCATCACCCACACCGGCTACGTTAAGCGCATCCCGGCGGCTGCCTACCGCGCCCAGAAGCGCGGCGGCAAGGGCGTATCGGGCGTCAACCTCAAAGAGGACGATGTTATCGACGAGATGTTCATCGCGTCCACGCACGAGTACGTGCTGTTCTTCTCGAGCAAGGGCAAGGTCTATCGCCTGAAGGTGCACGAGCTGCCGGTGGGTACGCGCCAGGCGCGCGGTACCGCGATCGTCAACCTGCTGCCCTTTGAGGACGGCGAGAAGATCGCGAGCGTCATCAGCTGCCGCGAGTTCCCGGCCGACGAGTACCTGATGTTTGCCACTAAGAGCGGCATGGTCAAGAAGACCGTGATGAGCGCATATGACCGCAGCCGTCGCGACGGCCTGATCGCCATCAACCTGCGTGACGACGACGCGCTGCTGAACGTGCGCCGCGTGCGCGAGGGCGACAAGATTATCCTGGCCACCACCGCGGGCAAGGCGATCATGTTCTCCGAGGAGCAGGTACGCGCTACCGGCCGCGATACCAGCGGCGTTCGCGGTATCGGTATGAAGGACGGCGTGAGCGTTCTGGGCATGGAAGTCACTAACGGCAACGGCGATCTGTTCGTCATCACCGAGCGCGGCTACGGCAAGCGCACGCCGGTCGCGGACTACCCGGAGCAGAATCGCGGCGGCCAGGGTGTCTACACCATCCAGATGACCGAGCGTAAGGGTAACCTCGCGGCCATGAAGACGGTGGGCCCGCAGCACGAGCTATTCATCGTGACGGAGGGCGCGACGGTCATTCGCGTCAAGACCGACGAGATCAGCCAGACCGGCCGCGCTACCCAGGGCGTCAAGATGATGACCGTCGACGACAACGACCGCATCTGCGCCGTAGCCCGCATGACAGCCGCCAAAGAGAAGCCCGAAGGCGAAGCCACAGAAAACGGCTCCGCCCCCGAAGAAACCCCTGTCGATCTAGGCGACGGCAACGACATGCCGGAAGATTTCCTCGACGAGTAAGAGGCCCTAACTGGTAGAAAATATCAGACCCCATATATCGGCGGCCGGGGCCGACACCCCCATAGATTTTCAAAAAAAGTTGTTGACGCGCGCGTAACGACTCGTCTAATATATCCCTTGCGCGATGGACCTGTAGCTCAGTTGGTTAGAGCGTCCGGCTGATAACCGGGAGGTCACAAGTTCGAATCTTGTCAGGTCCACCACTTTCTTTCGCAATAAACACCCCAGCGAGAGCCGAGTCGCCGCTGGGGTGTTTATTACTGTCTCCGTGGGGGTTTAGCTCAGCTGGGAGAGCGCGGGCTTTGCAAGCCTGAGGTCAGGGGTTCGATCCCCCTAACCTCCACCATGATGGACCTGTAGCTCAGTTGGTTAGAGCGTCCGGCTGATAACCGGGAGGTCACAAGTTCGAATCTTGTCAGGTCCACCATCAAAACTGTGAAGAGCCCTGGGGCATTGCCTCGGGGCTTTTTTCTTGTCTGCGATAAATCTCATTTTGGTTTTGTGTGCTGTGCGAAAGTTTGGGTAGTATAGCTATTCAATGCGGCGGACTGCCGCGTGTTAACCGCTACGTACCGGAGGTGTTCCATGGTTCGTGTCGACATAGAGACCATCGTCATGGCCGCCGGTCCCGTGCCATCGCTTATCGTGCTTCGCGAGCGCTGCAGCAAATCGGACTCGCCTGCGCCACTGCGTTCCCTTTCCATTCAGACTGGTTCGTTTGAAGCTGCTGCCATTAGCCGCGGCATCGATAGCGGTCGCGCCGAGCGCCCGATTACCCATGACCTGTTGCTCGATACTGTTGGTGCCCTGGGTGCCAAGCTCGAACGCATCGAAATCGTTCGCGCCGAGCCGCCCGTGTTTTACGCGACGGTTGTCGTGTTGGCCGATGGCAACGAGCATAAGATCGATGCGCGTCCGAGCGACGCCATCGCCCTCGCCGTACGCAGTAATGCCCCCATGTTCGTTGAAGACGACATCATGAATCGCCTGGGCACCGTTTCTGCCCATGCCGAGGAAGTCGACGACGAGCAAGAGTTCGAGAAGTTCGACGAGTTCGTCCATACGCTCTCCCCCGATGACTTCTAAATGCTGGGCGCCCAGGCTGCGGAGCGTTCGCTGATGGCTGGCGGTATGTCGGCTGAGGCGGCTGCGATCGCCCGCGAGGCCCAGATGCGCTCGGAGGCTTCTGAGGCGGCTCGCATTGCCTATGTGACGCAGGCCCGCACGCTTCGCGAGCGCCGCGGCTCGTTTATCAAGATGGTTGTCGTCTCCGTCCTTGTCGCGGCAATCTGCTCGCGCCTTCGTGGTACAGTTGATGCGCTTGGGTTTTCGATCTCTACGGGCCTTGTGATCTGGGGTGTGGTCGATGCGGTAATGCTGACCAGTCAGATCAAGGTGCTCGACAAGCGCGCAGCGGACATGATGCGCGCCCGCGACGCTGCCGCCAGGATCGCCGCCGAGGCACAAGAACTGTAACGACGCCAGACTCGATGGGAAGGTCTAAAGATGGCACAGGATATGCAGGACGCCGGTAACGTCTCCGCCGAGCTCGACGCCATGGTGTGCGATCTGATCGGCGCGTTCTTGGACGACCTTGCCGCCGGTGAAAACCCTGGCGTGGTCGTGGCAATTGAGGACGCCGCTTCCAACCGTTATCTGGCGGCGCTCGATGAGGATGGCGAAGAGGCGTGCCTCGAGGCGGCCACCAACTTTATCTCCGAGCACAAGATGGGTCTTAAGGACGAGGGCCTGGGCCGTATCGCTCGCTATGCCATCGGCTACACCGGCTGCGTCGAGATTGACGGCGGCTATCACGATGCTCTGCTCGTGAGCTTCTTCGAAACCACGCTCGAGAGTGGTTTTTCGGCATATGTGCTGTATGAGGGCATGGGCGCCGGCGATGGTTTTATGTGGAGCGACCCTGAACCTGCAGGTGAGGAAACCCCTCTCATCTAAAATCGCTAAAATAAACGAGTTTTCGGTAAAAGGCTCAATATTCCCGCTGAGCGTTGTATCGCTGGGCGGGCCGCATACGCGTGCCGGTTGTATATAGATAGAAGATAGGGGAACTACATGCGCGTAGACAATCTGAGGAACATCGCCATCATCGCTCACGTCGACCACGGCAAGACGACGATGGTCGACAAGCTCCTGCGTGCCACGGACGCCTTCCGTGCCAACCAGCAGGTCGAGGACCGCGTCCTGGATTCCAACGACCAGGAGCGCGAGCGCGGCATTACGATTCTCGCCAAGAACATCTCTATCGAGTACAAGGACGTCAAGATCAACGTCATCGACACCCCGGGCCACGCCGACTTTGGCGGCGAGGTCGAGCGCGTGCTGCGTATGGCCGACGGCGCCCTGCTGCTGGTCGACGCTTTTGAGGGCCCCATGCCCCAGACCCGCTTCGTGCTGCGTCACGCTATCGACACCGGTCTTAAGATCATGATCGTCATCAACAAGATCGACCGTCCGGGCGCCAACCCCGAGAAGGCCTACAACGACTGCCTGGACCTCATGGCCGACCTGGGTGCCACCGATGACCAGCTTGAGTTCGCCATGGAGCACGTGGTCTACGCCAGCGCCATGAACGGCTTTGCCCGCCTTGACCCCAACGACGGCAACATGGACATGTACCCGCTGCTCGATATGATCATCGACGACATGCCCGCGCCCGAGGTTGACGAGACCGCCCCGCTGGCCATGCAGTGCGTGACCATCGACCACTCCAACTTCGTTGGCCGTATCGGCATCGGTCGCGTGTACTCCGGTACCATTCACCAGGGCGACCAGATCCTAGTTGTCAAGAACGACGGCTCCAGCGCTACCGCCACCGTCAAGCAGCTCTTTACCTTCGACTATCTGGGCCGCACCGAGTGCCAGGAAGTCGGCGCCGGCGATATCGCTGCTGTCGTGGGTATTGACCGCACCGATATCGGCGATGTCTACACCGATCCCGAGAACCCCGTCGAGCTCGAGCCCATCGAGATCGACCCGCCGACCCTGTCCATCGTCTTTGAGGCTTCGACCTCCCCGCTCGTCGGCCGTGACGGCGACATCGTGGGCGCCCGTCAGCTTAAGGAGCGCCTGTTCAACGAGGCCGAGAACAACGTGACTATGAAGATCGAGGAGCTCGAGGACAAGAGCGGCGTCGAGGTCTCGGGCCGCGGCATCCTGCACCTGTCTGTCCTGATGGAGTCCATGCGCCGCGAGGGCTTTGAGTTCCAGGTCGGCCGTCCCCGCGTTCTGTTTAAGAAGGACGAGAACGGCAACAAGATGGAACCTGTCGAGCAGGCCGTCGTTGAGTGCCCGGACGAGTACTCAGGCAAGGTCGTTGAGGTCTTCGGCACCTCCGGCGGCATCATGACGAGCATGGATACCTCGGGCATCGTGACGCACCTCGAGTTTAAGATCCCGACGCGCGGCATCATGGGCCTTAAGAACCGCATCATGAACGTCACCCACGGCGAGGGCGTTTTCTACCACACCTTCCTGGAGTACGGTCCTTACGCCGGCGAGATCGGTAACCGTCAGAACGGCGCCATGATCTCCATGACCACCGAGAAGGCCGTTGCCTACGCTCTGGGCACGCTGCAGGAGCGCGGCCAGCTGTTTGTTGAGCCGGGCACCGAGTGCTACGAGGGCATGATCGTGGGCGAGCGCAGCAAGGCCGGCGACATGGTCGTCAACATCGCCCGTACCAAGAACCTGGGCAACCAGCGTTCCTCGACCTCCGATATCTCCGTTCAGCTGGTGCCGCCCCGCACCTTCTCGCTGGAGGAGGCGCTGGAGTACATCGCCGACGACGAGCTGGTCGAGATTACCCCCAAGAACATCCGCCTGCGCAAGCGCCTGCTCAACGCCACCGACCGCAAGAAGGCCGCCGTCCGCGCCGGCCAGGTCAACAAATAAGCGCTGGACTTTATAGCGTCTAACAAGAAAGGGCGTCGACCGTAATGGTCGGCGCCCTTTTTGGTGCAAGGGGACAGGTTACTTTGCACCACGGTGGAGGAGGTTATCCCCCGAGCGGCTTTCCAGCCAAAGTAAAGTTGTTTAAACATATACATAATTCCACAGGATATAACCGCTTTGATACAAAACCGTTAACAGATAAATATCAACTGGTATTACATTAAAAGACCTCTTTACCAGCGGTTTACATGACTGTTATCTATATTGTATTTTATGCATTGTGGCATAGACGAACCGTCTTAGAAGTTGCCCCCAATGGGTTCTTGCAATGCGCTAGGTAGGTTCTCGTAGATGTTGGGGCTTGTGTTCGATCCGACGATTCGCCGTATTCCACACTGTGTTGTAGGAATTAAGGGACAACTATGGACGCACACCGCTCGCGGTCGCTTGGTATGGCGGCCCTGATCTTCATTTTGATTAGCCTCACCGCCGCAGTTTTTCACGGCGCATCCCCCGTGCGCGCCGATGACGTTGCGAAGCCCGATCCGATTGCGATCGATGGGGATACGGCGACGGTTGATGTCAGGCTGTATACCGATGAGCACCACACTCAAAAGCTCGAGGATCCCGTAACGTCCACTTCGACGCTCTATGGAGCTTTCTCGGCACAATTCAAAGGCGGCAAGGCGCCTACGCCCGAGAAGAACATCGCTGTCTATAAGCTGCCCGACACCATTGTCGTTGACGACAACGACGGCGGCGACCTCATGGAGGGTCCGGAAGCCACTGCCGCCAAGGCTGGCACGTGGAAGATTAAGGACAATAAGGTCATCTTTGCGTTTGACAAAAACTGGCTTGCGTCAAACCCTGCGGAGATTTATGTCGGAGCCAATTTCTCGTTCGAGCTTGCAGGCAAGGGCACCGGCTCAGGCAGCAGCGCATCTGTCGTGTTCCCTGGTGTGGGAACGATCAAAATCCCTACCAAGGACGGCAAAGTCACGGGGACGAAGTCGGGGACCTTCTCCCAGGGCGCAGATGGCGTGGCCAAGGTTACCTGGACTGTTACGCTTACCGTAGAGTCGTATGCTACGGACGCTAGCTTCACTGATACGCTGGGCGACAACTTCGACTTTGTGAACGACAGTTTCAAGCTCGACGGCAAGAAGCTTGACTCCCAGCCGATGATCGACGGCCAGGTCGTAACCCTCGACAGCCTGGGCAACCTTTCCCAGGGCAACCACACGATCACGTACGATACGGTGCTGAAGAGCGGCGTTGCCGCGAACGGCGGCGATTTGATCAAAGCTGAGAATACGGCAACGTGGAATTGGGCTGGCTCAAGCGACAGCGATAACAGAACAGCTACGGCTGAGCCTGTTACATTCGGCTATGACATGATCAAGAAGTCCAATGGCTCAGGCACGCCGTCGGACATCAAGTGGACGGTCAAGCTCAACCAAGGCAAGCTCAAGGCCGACATGAGCGGCTACATGTTCACTGATAATCTGGACGGAAACAGACGTATACGGGCAACTTTACGGTTTACAAAGGCGACTCGGAGGCGAGCGGAGTCAAGATTTGTGAAAGAAAACTTGAACCTAAGGATAATTCCTTTTCCTATACGTTCCCGAACAACCTTGAGGATAAGTACGCCACCTACTGCATCGTTTATCACACCAAGATGAACGACACGAGCTCGTACGACACTGTGCGCAACAGCGCGGCCATCGAGCGCGGAGGCTCCGTTTCCGGTAGCGATGATGGCAGTTTCACGCCGCAGCTGACGGGTGTTGTGCCGATCGCCAAGAGGCTCGTGAGATACGATGAGGCGGCGACGACGGGCAGGGCGACGTGGGAGACGAAGGTCGCGCTGAAGGCGATCGTCAATGCGGCCCATCCAGGCGAGGTGACGGTGAAGGACACGTTTCAGTCGGCATGGTCGCAGAAGCTTGGTGTCGACGAAAGCTCCATTACCATTAAAATCGGCAATACCAAGCTGGTTCCGGGCACCGACTGGAGACCAACGACCAGCTATCCGGGTAATGAAACAAAGAAAAACTACGACCTCAAAATCATCGTTACCGACAACGTGAAAGCCGCTCTCGAGAACGAGGACTACGCCGTTATCACCTACGACACCACATCAGAAGCGCTGTCGGGCTGGTACTCAAACTTCGCAGCGGTCGAAGCACCGGGCCTGAGACTACAGTGGCCGTTCACCGAACCCGTCAAGTACGTTGTCAACCAAGAAACGGCGCCCGCGGTCGAGAAGCCGGAAACGGAGTCGAAGGTGTCTTGGGTTGAGAACTTCGATTGGCATACCGTTGACGGCTCGGATGAGAAGGGCGCCTAGATCGTCGACTGGACGGTGTATGCAAACCGCCAAAAGGGTAATAAGGGCGCAAATGGCGAGTTCGAATACTATGGAGCTGGAAAGCTGGGCGGGAAACCGCTGAATATCGTTGATAGCCTTCCGGATGGTATGAGCTATGTTGCGAATTCCGCAAAGTATACGCTCGTGCAGAACCCCTATGATAAACATACGGGGCTTCATCGCGGAGGCGAGGCCAAGGAGGTCGTTACGGGTCGGACGCTCGCCGCCGACAACGTCAGCCGCAACGGCAATACGGTCACCTTCTCCATCCCCACGACTGAGCTTGAAAGCTATGCCGGCTACGCAAAGCTCACGTACAAGACGGCGGTCAAGCGCGGTGAGCTCGATACCTCCACAAACGAGGTGAAGTTCACCAACAAGGCCAGCGCCGAGTCGGGAAGCGAGAAGTTCGAATCCGGCAGTGGCACCGTCACCATCAAGAACAACGTTATCAAAAAGACTGGTGAACAGGTCAGTAGTAGCAACCGCATTAAGTACACCATTCTTGTTAACGAGTCTGCCGTTGCCCTTAAAAACGGCACCGACTTCCTTGGGCTCGTCGATACCATGGATGCCAAGTGCACGCTGGGCCGTCGACGCTTAAGGTCTATGAGTGGGTGTATGGTGCCTGGTCACCGCTGGCTGATAAGGACTATTCGTCGAAGGTGGAGCAGGTCAAGGATGAAACTGGCTCGCGTACGAAGTTGACGCTTAAGGTACCCGACAAGAAATACCTCCAGGTCGAGTATGAGGTTATCCCGACCGGAAACCCTGGCAACAAGGTTCCTCTATCCAATACCGCCATGCTTACGGGTGTGAAGGACGGTTCTGCGACTGATGATCAAACATGGGAAATCAAAAAAGCTTCTGCCAGCGCAGGTGGCAACGGCTACGGCATCACGATGACCAAGTATGACGCCCAGCAGGTCGGTGCGACGCTCGAGCGTGCGGAGTTTACGCTCTACAGCGTGAATATGGACCAGGTTGCAACGGTGGGTATCGAGAATGCAAGGACTAAGTTTGAAGCCGCCCCCACCGACGCCAACGGCAAAATCTCGTTTGGCGCAGAAGACAAGGCGATGGTAAATTGCGTGCTTTACCAGCTCGTGGAGACGAAAGCGCCTGACGGCTATGCCGCGGCGGCGCCCACGTGGATCATGCTTAAGGGTAATGCTGACGATGAGGAGTATCAAACTGAGCTCAATAAAGCGAAAAGCATCGTCAAAGACTCCGAAATCATCGGCGATGACAAAAAGGACGAGATCTGGATCTACGACAATCGCCTAACGGGCTCTGCGGTTATTAAAGCAAAGAAAGTGCTTGAAGGTGGCACTTTCAAGGCGGGGCAGTTCTCGTTCGTGCTCAAGGACGCCGAGGGCAAGGTGCTCCAGACGGTGACCAATAATGACAAAGGAAATGTCTCCTTTGACGTCAAGTACAACAAGGCGGGAACCTATACCTACACCATCTCCGAGGTCGAGCCCGAGGGCGCCGTCGACCATGTTAAAGATCACATCACCTATGACAGGACCGTGTACAACGTCACGGTTAAGGTAACTAATGGCACGGACCAGCTCGACGCCCTAGTTACCTATAACGATGGCTCTCAGAATCCGCCGACCTTTACCAACAAGTACTCGACTACGCTACCTGAGGCGGGCGGGGCTGGCTTGACTATGACATATCTTGCCGGCGCTTCGCTGTTGTGTTTTGCCGCGACGTGGATGCATGCTCGTCGCCACCGTGGTCTTGATCGAGATGGTCGCCGTGAGTAAACTGCACCGCCGCTTGTTGACCGTCATGATGGTGGCCATGACGACTATCCTCGCTTTTGCCGCGTCGCCCGAGACGGCCCGTGCTGCCGATGCCGGAGCCATCACGATTGGCGGCGACGTCGCGACGCAATACGATGCATACCAGCTCTTTTCGGCAACTGTTACCGATAAAGCCGGCTCCGATCAAAAGGTCGCGACGGACTTGGCGTGGGCGAGCGATGCAGCTCGTCAGGCTGTCCTTCCCGTTCTTTATGATGCGGGGTTTGATCGCTCGGCATCGACGGCGCAAGAGGCTGCCGAGTGGCTGAATGCCGACGGACATATGTCGACCGCTCTGGCGGCAAGGCTCGCCTGTGCGATTTGCAATGCAGGTGCCGCTTCTGTTCCCCTCAACGCGGGTATGGCGGCCGAGCTGCCCTGTGGCTACTGGCTCATCGTCGCCGACGACGACGCCATCGACCAGGGCGAGGCCGGCACCGCGCCGATCATGGCCCTGGTGGGCGGCGGCGCCGTCACCGTCAAGCCCAAGGCGGCGAGCCCCAAGGTGGTCAAGCACGTGCTGGAGGACGGCACCGCCGCCTGGCAGAAGGCCGCCGACGCCACGGTCCCGGCGGGTCTTACCGCCTACGACACCTATACGGTGCGGTTCGTCGACACCATGAGCGCGGGGCTCGACCCCTCCAAGGTGGCCGCGAGCATGCGCGTGTACGTGGCGGCGGGCGCGGACGGCGGCTTCGACGCCGTCTCGGCCGGCAGGGACGGGCGCGTCGGCACCGAGCCCGCGAAGGGCTGGACCGATATCACAGCTCAGTGCGCCACCAAGGTGGCGGCCGACGGCAAGACCTTCACCGTGCGCACCGGCGACCTGATCGCCGCGCTCGGCGGGGCCGACGCCTTTGCCGCGGGCGCCCGCGTGGTCGCCGTGTACAATGCGCCGCTCAACAGCGCGTGCAACCACGGCATCGCGAAGGGCAACCCCAACGAGGTCTACCTGCGCTACCCGCGCTCTCCCCTCGCCGGCCAGTCCGGTGACGCCCGCTTCACCCGCACGCCGAGCGATGACGCGTGCGCCTACACCTGGGGACTCAGTCTGATCAAGCGCTCAAGCTCGGACGATAAGCCGCTCGCGGGTGCCAACCTGCGCATCATCGACGACCGCGGTCGCATCCTAACGACTGACGGCTCGTGGTCGACGGATGCCGACGCGTGCATCACCACGGACGCGGATGGCCATGTGGAATTGAGCGGTGTGGACGCGGGTGTCTATACCGTCGAGGAAATCGCGGCACCCAAGGGCTACACCGCCTTTGAGGGCAAGCGTACGGTGACGGTTACGGCTGAGGGTCTGGACGTTAAACAAGTGGCGACCGCGAAGCCCAAGGTGACCGTATCGGTCGAAAACCCTCTGCGGGTTGATACCGCCGATGCCAGGACGGGTTCGATTGAGCTGTCGGTGCTCAACACCCCAAGCAAAGAAGCAGGTCGAGGCTTTATGCCCTCGACGGGAGATAGAACGTTGGTACTGGTGGCGGTTTTGGCTGCCATCGGAGTGGCGGCTATTGTTGTCGCGCTCGTCATCAAGCGGGGAGGAGGTCGCCGTGAAAAATAATTGCCCTTCTTGCTCAATGGCGTACTGCCTCCGTAGCGAGTGACGCACAGGCCTATCGACCTGATGATCATTGGTTTTGAAAAAGTTACTAGAGAACCCTCCAAGAAAAGCGGGGCACCCGGTCGATGCGATCGGGTGCCCCGCTTCGTTTGTTGGCGCAAAGTAACCTGACCCCTTTGCACCACTACAAAGGTGCTTGGCATCTTTGTAGTGGTTAGCTGCTAAGCGGTGGGGAGTCCTGGCGTGTTAGCCGGCTGCTGCGGTTTGAGGTGGGCGTTGCGCCAGATGATTTGGATGATGTAGCCGAGTGCAAAGACGAAGGCCACGCCGCTGATGAAATCGCCTACGAGGGGGATTGCCGTAAGCGTGCCCGCGGCGATGCCACCCACGGCTGCCATGGCGTAGCGGTTCTGGCTGTGTCCGACCATGCGGGCAATCGCGCACCCCGCAAAGGCACTCGACACCAACGCGATGCCGATAACGCCGCACAAGAGGGCTCCGGCAAGCGACAGACCAGCGATAGAGATAATCAGCAGTAGGACGGCGGGGGCGATAGCAATCGTGCTCAGAAGACCGCTCACCCACAGGGGCATGGGGCGCTGGTGGAGCATGCCGGCGGCGCTGGCGGTCGCGCGCGGAAAGACGAGCTCGAGCAGCAGAGCGACAAAGCAGGTCGAGAGTGCCGCGGCGACGATACCGCCGATGACATCGTTAACGGTGGAAGTATCCTCGTTCTCGGTGCGGTCGATCTTGAGCGCGCCGACCTCGGCTCCTGCGGCACGCTCGGGGTCCTCGGAGACGTGCGCGTTCACGGTGCCGGTGATGTGGGCGTTCTTGCCCAGGATGAGCTTGTCGGCCCAAACCTCGACATCGCCCTCGACGGTGCCATCGATGGTCACCGTGTTGCCCGCAAGCGCTGCCGACTTGGTAGAGCCGCGCAGGGCAACCGTCTCGCCTATCGCATAGAAACAGTTGGCGGTGCTGTCGGAATTGAGCACAACGTGCTGACCGACGACCGTGACGCTGCCATCAACCGTGGTCTTGGCGATATCGATAGTGCGTGCCGCCAAGCGGACGGCGCCGCCCACCGTGCAGTCGCGGATGGAGAGGCTCTCGCCTGCTGCAATTATGTCGCGGCCGATGGACGCATCGTCCAAGTTGAGGGCCTGACCTGCCCAGTACAGGTCACCTTCGACGCCGGACGAATTGGCGTCATTGTCGGTCGCAAGTACGTTGCCTGCGGTGTCCGTGCCGGCGAACGACGCCGTGGGAAGCGCGGTGACCGCTAGAGCGATGAGCGCGAATAAGATCGTGATGCGGCCCCACGCTTTACGGCGCTGGGTCGACGGGAATTGATTACAGGGCATAGTGAATCCTTCGTCAGATGCTCGACATGCACCTAACAGGGTACCCAACGTGTGGGCGCTCTAAAAGAACCTCTCGGTTGCATTTCGAAGGATGAGCCCGCGCCACCTACTTTTTGCGGTGCAAAAAGCGTGCGATGTCATCCTCGGTGGGGCTTTTGATATCAAAGCGCAGCGACAGCCAGCGTAGTCCCATGGTCACCACGACGCAAACGACCAGTGCGACGACATTGCTGACCAAGCCGCTCATGACAAGGCAAACATAGCTTGCCGATCCGGCGATGGCCGCGATGGCATAGAAGTTGGTGCGTTGGAAGATACCCGGCACCACACCCATAAAACCATCTCGCAGCATGCCGCCGCCCACCGCGGTAAAAAAGCCCATCATGATGCACACCGCCGGCGCAAAGCCGTAGACCAGCGCCTTGTCTGCGCCGGTTGCCGCATAAATACCCACCGAGATGATATCGAGCAGGGGAATGAGCTTTTCGGGCTTGTCGACGATTGCCGGGAAGATGTAGATGATGGCCGCGGTGGCGATGGAGAGCGGGAGCGCCATCGGTTGGTTGAGGATGTAGACGTTGCCCACCTGCAGCGTCATATCGCGCAAAAGACCGCCGCCCAGTCCACAGACCACGGCGAGCGCGACGGCGCCCACCAGGTCGAGTTTGTGCTCGCGTGCGACCAACACGCCCGAGATCGATGCCGCGACGACGGCGAACATCTCGAGCCAAAACGGGATGGCAACCATGGCATCCGAGGCGTGTGCGGTAACGATCATAGCGGCGGCAACGGGCAAGATGGGGTCCTTTGAGTTACGGGTTTAGACAATGCCCGTACATAGTACATGTTCGGCGCCGATTGCGACCCTATTGCTCGGTAAACGGTCGGGACTGGATGCGGGCATAGGCACCAAACGTGTACATCAGCCTCCAAAGATGTCAAAAAATGTCGGTTTTGGAGGGTGATGTACATGTTTTGGTTGGGATGTGCTGGGATGACGTTACTCGGAAGGCGTGTCTTCGCCCTGCGCGCTCTTCCAGTTGCGGATAAGTGCCTTGCGCAGTTCGTTTTGCTTTCGCTGGTACTCGGCGTCCGTGCAGCGGGGCATACCGAGTGCTTCGCGAATGCTGTTCATGGCGCGATGAAAGGCAAGTTGACTTGCGAACTGTGCCGAGGTGAGCGTAACGATTCGATATCCCAGTTGGGCGAGTACGGACTCTCGTTCCGCATCTGCGCCCTTGCGCTCGGTCTCGTCGTGAAAACCGCCCTTATATTCGATGCCGAGTTCTCTGCGCTGATAAGTAACAAGAGCGTCGATTTTGAGCGTTCGAGCTTTGGTGCAATGCCAAAGACGTTGAGGGATTTCGAGCGGTTTGTTGAGTTCGATACCTCTGATACCAATGCCGCCTTCGCTTGTTGGGAGCGAGAGGGTGATGGACGATGCGGTCTCCATGGGCGAGGCTGAGTGGTCGTAGATGTGTCTGAGCGCGAGTCTGGCGCGTGTGGCGCCGGGTTTGCCAGGGTGCCGATCGAGTAGCTCGACAATTTCGTCCTTGGAGGTGGTGGCTGGTTGCTCAGTGTAAGGGTCAGAGGAATTGAGCCCCATGCGATAGTCGCCGCAAACTTCGTAACCATACTCGAGGTATTCGATCCTATCCATCCACTCGGCAGCGAGCACGAAGGTGAAGGCTTCGTCGGTGATAAAGATGCCGGGCGTAAGCTCGTCAATATGGTCGTAGGGTAGGTTTTGGCCGAGAACGTGGCAGGTGACACCGTTGGTGCGAATTCGCTCGAAAGCAAATACTACGGAGATGTCGATAGTCTTGAGCATGGTGGACGGAATGCCGCAGTCGGTAAGTGCCTGCCGAATGCGCGCGATGCGTTGCTGGGTAGAGAGGCCCCGCACACCTATCTGGTAGTCGCGTTGTGCGACGGCTTGAACCAGGTTCCGCGGTGCATGATGGACGAGCCACGCCGTTTTATGCGAAATGAGAACAGGAGTATCCATTGGGGCCTCTCGCTTCGAGCTGACACCAAACTCTTATGTCCGTTGAGGTGGGGAAATATACCGGATGCAAGCAAATCGACTCATGCTCGGTGCGCGTCGTATGCAGACGTGTACATCACACTCCAAAAACGACATTTTTTGACATCTTTGGAGGGCGGTGTACATGTTTGAGATATGGGCTGGGATCGACCACGATGGGGGCGTGGTCGAATAGGAGGGATGTCCAAATTTTGAGCGGAGCTCAAAATTAATCCGGTCGGCTTACGCCGACCGCGCTGCGCTAAAAACGCGCCACGGGCGCGTTTTCTTTACGCTCCGCGCCCTGGCGGGTTCGAATCCCTCCTCCTGCGCGTAATTGAAATGTGCCCAAAAAGAAAAAAGCCCCATTGCTGGGGCTCATACCATCTAATGGCGGAGGAGGAGGGATTCGAACCCTCGTGACCTTATACAGGCCAAACGGTTTTCGAGACCGCCGCATTCAACCACTCTGCCACCCCTCCGCGTGGGGTAAAAACAAAGCAGGCTCGAAGGCCTGCTTTGGAATTAACTGGCGGAGAGTCAGGGATTTGAACCCTGGAGACGCTTTTGACGCCTACACGATTTCCAATCGTGCTCCTTCGGCCACTCGGACAACTCTCCGTTAAATGCGAAAGTCAGTATACACGAGGAATCGCAAAGTGCAAACAGAAAAGTTGGCATTTTTTAAAACGCTTGGCCGCACTTGGCGTTGCAGCGGGGTTTGAGATGCCAAAAAACGGCTTCCGACCAGCGTAGTTGATCAACTCAATTGTTCAAAAGGGGTATTTATAAGCGATTTGGCAATGAATTTAAAAATCTTTGGGTGGTGCTGTGGGCCACTGGTATGCATTTTGCGACCACAACCATGCGCCCGTTGACCTGCGACTTGGCTCAGCTTGTCCTCACGGCACCGTATCTTGTCCACAGATCCGTCAAGCTTTTGGTCAGCATTTGGTTGGAATGCGCATGAAACGTCGTGCGAGTATGGGCATATGTGGAGGTCATGAGGTTGTAGCTGCATATTCTTGCAGCCTAGGAGGTTGAAAGATATTATTACCAAGTCTTTTCCTGCTTCAGGCGCACCTTCACGACCTGAAGCCACATTTGCCCAGAGGAGGTGACAATATGAAGGCTTATGAACTGCTGTTCTTTGTTGACCCGTCGCTCGACCCCGAGACTCGTCTCGCTGTTATGAAGCGTATCGATACCACGATCGCTGAGGGCGCTGGCAAGGTCGACTCCGTTGACGAGTGGGGCAAGCGCAAGCTCGCCTACGAGATCAACGACCTCACCGATGGTGACTACACCCTCATCAACTTCCACGCAGATCCTACCCAGATCGCCGAGCTTGATCGCGTCCTGCGCATCACCGACGCTGTGGTCCGCCACATGATCGTCCGTCGCGACGACCAGGAGTAAGACTGTCGTTTTGGACTGGGCTTGTGCCCCAAGAGGAAGTAGTGAGTTATGAGCATCAATCGAGTGAACATCACCGGTAACCTCACCCGCGATCCCGAGCTGCGCGCCACCGCCGGCGGAACCCAGGTTCTGTCTTTTGGCGTCGCCGTGAACGATCGTCGCCGCAACGCGCAGACTGGCGAGTGGGAGGACTATCCCAACTTTGTCGACTGCACCATGTTCGGCACCCGCGCCGAGGCCGTGAGCCGTTTCCTGGCAAAGGGAAACAAGGTCGCGATCGAGGGCAAGCTGCGCTACAGCTCTTGGGAGCGCGACGGCCAGCGCCGGAGCAAACTTGAGGTCATCGTCGATGAGATCGAGTTTATGAGCTCCCGTGGTGGCCAGGGTGGCTACGATCAGGGCGGTTACGCCCCCGCAGCTCCCGCGCCCGCAGCACGTCCTGCCGCACCGGTGGCTACGCCGCCCGCGGTCGACGTCTACGATGAGGACATCCCGTTCTAAGGGTTGTTCACCTATTTTTGAGTGAGAGGCGGCTTCGGTTCGCCGAAGTTGCCAAACGAAAGGTATTTTGACATGGCTAATGATTTTTCTGCACGTCAGCCGCGTCGTAAGTACTGCCAGTTCTGCAAGGAGAACACTGAGTTCATCGACTATAAGGACACTCAGCTTCTCCGTAAGTACATGACCGACCGTGGCAAGATCAAGCCCCGTCGCGTCACTGGCGCTTGCACGCAGCATCAGCATGACATCGCCAACGCCATCAAGCGCGCCCGCGAGATGGCTCTCCTGCCGTACACCGTCCCCGTGGTTTCCTCTCGTGGCAACCGCGACCGCGGCTAAGAAGGGAGACGCATCATGAAGGTTATTCTTCTCGATGAGATCAAGGGCAAGGGCGGCGAGGGTGACGTCGTAGAGGTCGCTCAGGGTTACGCTGAGAACTTCCTGTTCCCCAAGAAGCTCGCTGTTGCCGCCACCAAGGGCAACCTCAAGCAGCTTGACGAGCGTCGCAACAACATCGCCAAGCGCGAGGCCGTCCGTCTGGCTACCGCCAACGAGACCAAGGCTGCCTTCGAGGGCAAGACGGTCACCGTTGACGTCAAGGTCGGCGACGAGGGCATCCTCTTTGGCTCCGTTACCGCCGCTATGATCGCTGACGCCATCAAGGCTCAGCTCGGTATGGACATCGATCGCAAGCGCGTCGAGCTCGGTAAGCCCATCAAGGTTGCCGGTGCCCACACCGTTGCCATCTCGCTGTACCGCGAGATCAAGGCCGAGGTTGTCGTTCTCGTCGGCGTTACCGCCGAGGAGCTCGCTGCCGAGGCTGAGGTCGAGGAGGCCGCTGAGGTCGCCGAGGCCGAGACCGCCGAGGTCGAGACTGAGGCTGCTGCCGAGTAGCATTTGCTGCAACGCAACAATCTTGTTCTAAGAAGGGCGCTCTGGGAAACCAGGGCGCCCTTTTGTTTTTTGCGCTGAGTGAGTGTCATGGTGAACGTTGCGTCGAAGTCCTATATGCAGGACCGTTCATCCGCTTGGTTCGGTGATGATTGGCGGCGCACGGCGCGTTTTGGGACCATGGCTGATACTATGGATGCTCGCAAGCGATATGAATGAGGATGCTCATGGCATATGACGATAGGGAGACCGGGCTGACGGTTGAGGACCGCGGCTCAAAGTTGGGTCTTCCCCAAAACCAAGATGCAGAGGCCAATGTACTGGCCGCTATGCTGCTATCGCCCGAGGTGGTCGAAGAGGCCCAGGTCGAGCTGCAGCCCGATGACTTCTACCGGCCCATTCATAAGACCATCTATACTGCGATGGTCGATATGTACAACAGCCGCATTCCCATCGACTCCATCTCGCTGATCGATTACCTGCGAAGCATCAACAAGCTCGATGCCGTGGGCGGCGAAGCGTACATTTTGGAGTTGATGGGTCAGACCCTGTCGCTCGTCAACTGGCAGCACCATGCCGCCATCGTTCGCCGCGACTCGATGCTGCGCGAGCTGATCGGCGCCACTAACGAGATCAACGCGCTGGCATATAACGCCCCCACCGACACCAAAGAGGTTGTCGAGCTGGCCGAGAGCAAGCTGCTCAAGGTTACGGCACGCGAGGTCAAGTCGAGCTACAAGACGTTGACCGAGTTTATGGTCGAGGCCTATAACGAGGCCGAGGAAGTGTGCCAGGCCGGTGGCCAGGCTGCGGGCGTGCCCACGGGCTTTCCGTCACTCGACCGCATGCTCATGGGTTTTCGCGAGGGCCAGCTCATCATCATCGGCGCCCGTCCTGCTGTAGGTAAGACGTCGTTCGCACTGAATCTGGCACTCAACGCTGCCGCTGCCGGTTATACTGTCGGCTTCTTCTCTCTGGAGATGTCGGGCAAGGAAATTGCCCAGCGTCTGATTTGCGCCTACGCCATGATCTCGATCAGTGACTTCCGCATGGGCCGCATTAGCCCCGAGCAGTGGGCCAATATCAACGAGGCCACGCAGACCTTGTCCAAGCTCGATATTCTGATTGACGATACACCCGGCACCACAGTGACCGAGATTCGCGCCAAGAGCCGCCGTATGCTCCATAACAAGGAGAAGGCAATTATCATCCTGGACTACCTGCAGCTGGTGAGTCCTCCGCCGGGACGCCGCTCCGAGAGCCGTACCGTCGAGGTCTCGGAGATGTCGCGTGGTTTGAAGATCATGGCCAAGGAGCTCAAGATCCCGCTCATCGCGCTGTCGCAGCTCTCACGTCAGGTCGAATCCCGTACCGGCAAGCGCCCGCAGCTTTCCGACCTTCGTGAATCGGGCTCCATCGAGCAGGACGCCGATATCGTTATGTTCTTGGACCGTTCCGCCGACGAGGCCGAGGCCTCGCGCGACGATCGACCCGACGAGGGCGTTACGCGTATCGTCGTGGCCAAGAACCGTTCGGGCCCGATCGGCGACGTCGACCTGATGTTCCTGCCGGCATCCACCAAGTTCTATGAGCTTGATGGGGCGCATGCCGAGGAGTAGGACAGGCGCCCGTTGCACGGGTATACTGGGAACGTTTTGTGCTTCTGCGTGCCGGCGTGGTGCGTAGACAGTCCATGAATGTAAGGAGTAAACATGCCGTCAACCGTTTTGGTCGGTGCCCAGTGGGGCGATGAGGGCAAGGGTAAGATTTGCGATCTGGTCGCCGGCGACTTCGATGCCGTCGTGCGCTACTCGGGCGGCAACAACGCCGGTCACACCATCGTCGTCAACGGCAAGAAGTACGGCCTGCACCAGGTGCCCTCCGGCATCATGTATTCCGACCACGTGTCGGTGATCGGTAACGGCTGCGTCGTCAACCCCAAGGTTGTCCTTGAGGAGATCGACATGTTCGAGGCCGACGGCATCACCACCAAGAACCTCAAGATTAGCGGAAACGCGCATGTCATCATGCCGTACCACATTGATCTGGATGGCGCCTTTGAGCAGAAGCTCGGCAAGAAGAACATCGGTACCACCAAGCGCGGTATCGGTCCGTGCTATCAGGACAAGATGGCCCGCATTGGTCTGCGCATGCAGGACATGCTGGACGAGACGCTGTTCCGCGACAAGCTGGAGACCGCTCTCGCCCGCGTGAACCCCGAGCTCGAGCTCATCTACAATCTGCCCACCTACACCGTGGACCAGATTTGCGACGAGTACCTGCCGATGGCCGAGCGCCTGCGTCCCTACATCACCGAGACGAGTCTGCTGCTCAACAACATGATTGACGAGGGCAAGGACCTGCTGTTTGAGGGCGCCCAGGCGACGCTGCTCGACATCGACCACGGTACCTATCCGTACGTGACGTCTTCCAACTGCACCGCCGGCGGCGCCATCACCGGCTCCGGCGTGGGCATGAAGAACGTCGACCGCGTGCTGGGCGTCATGAAGGCCTATATCACCCGCGTCGGTTCGGGCCCCATGCCCACCGAGCTTTCCTATGAGTCCGAGGCCGGCCACACGCTGACCGAGGAGGGCTACGAGTACGGCGTGACCACCGGTCGCCGTCGTCGCTGCGGCTGGTTTGACGGCCCCATCGCCAACTACGCCTCGCGCGTCAACGGCCTCACCGATATCGCCATGACCAAGCTCGACGTGCTTTCGGCCTTCGACACCATTAAGGTGTGCGTTGCCTATGACGTCGATGGCGAGCGTTACACGAGCGTGCCCGAGCATCAGGTGCGCTTTGAGCATGCCAAGCCCATCTACGAGGAGCTTCCTGGCTGGAAGTGCGATATCACCGGCTGCCGCAGCTTTGAGGAGCTGCCGCAGGAGGCCCAGGACTACGTGGCGTTTATCGAGGATCTGGCACACACCCGCGTGACGTTCATTGGCGTTGGCGCTGGTCGCGAGCAGATCATCAACCGATTCTGGAAGTAATCGGGACTATTTGGTTATTGCGATATGCCCCTTTGCAGCCCGGACGGGCGGCCGAGGGGTATATTTGCTTGCAAAGGGCTCGCGCGGAGCGGGCCGTTAATCCATAGAGGAGGCACCCTTGAAGGCGGACACTCAAACCATCGACATCCTGTTGTTGGGCAGCGGCGGCCGTGAGCATGCTTTGGCAGCTAAGCTCGCAGCATCACCGCGCGCCGGCAAGCTCTACATCGCGCCGGGCAACGGCGGCACCGCGAGCTGCGGCGAGAACGTTGTTCTCGACGACTGCGATCCTGCGGCCGTGGCAGCGTTTGCTCAGAGCCGCGGATGCGGACTCGTGGTAATTGGCCCCGAGGCTCCGCTCGTGGCGGGCGTGGCCGACGCCGTGCGCGCGGCGGGTATTCCCTGCTTTGGCCCGGGTGCCGAGGGTGCCCAGATGGAGGGCTCCAAGCTGTTCTCCAAGCAGCTCATGGAGCGTGCGGGCATTCCGACGGCAGCCTATGGTTCGTTTACCGACGAGGCTTCGGCTCTTGCCTATGTGCGTGAGCAGGGCGCCCCGCTGGTCGTGAAGGCCGACGGCCTTGCCGCGGGCAAAGGCGTTATCGTGGCGACCGAACTTGAGCAGGCCGAGGAAGCCGTGCGCGAGTGCTTCGGCGGCGCCTTTGGCGATGCCGGCAACACCGTGGTTATCGAGGAGATGCTCGTTGGTCCTGAGTGCTCGCTGCTGGCCTTTACCGACGGCAAGACCGTGCGCCCCATGGCAACCTCGCAGGACCACAAGCGCGCGCTCGAGGGCGACAAGGGTCCCAACACCGGCGGCATGGGCGTCTACAGCCCGGTGCCCATCGTGACTGACGAGGAGCACGCCACCATGGTGGCGGTCATGGAGCAGACCGTGGCCGAGCTCGCTGCCGAGGGCATCGACTACCGCGGCTGCCTGTACGGCGGCTTTATGCTCACACCCGCCGGCCCCAAGGTGCTGGAGTTCAACGCCCGCTTTGGCGACCCCGAGACGCAGGTCGTGCTTCCGCGCCTTAAGAACGACCTGGTCGAGGTCATGCTGGCTTGTGCCAACTGCGAGCTCGATCAGATTGAACTCGACTGGCGTGACGAGTGGGCCGTGGCCGTTGTCCTGACGAGCGCGGGCTACCCCGGCAGCTACGAGAAGGGCAAGGTCATCACCGGTATCGCCGATGCCGAGGCCATGGAGAACGTGACCGTGTACCACGCGGGCACTGCCGTGGTGGACGGCCAGCTCGTGACCAATGGTGGCCGCGTGCTTGCCGTGACCGCTCTGGGCGACACGTTCGAGAACGCTCGCAACCTTGCCTACGAGGCCTGCGAGAAGATTGATTTTGAGGGCAAGACCCTGCGTCACGACATCGGCCTGCGCGCTCTGCGCGGTCGCGACGCCTGGGATGCCTAAAATCCGAGAGGAATGAGACGGATGGACGAGAAGAACGAAGAGCTCGTGGACGCGCAGATTGTCGAAGAGGACAGCCGCATGTATGGGCACGCCGAGGGCGAACCTGGTGGCGAGGTCGCTGACGAGCCGGCGCTGGTGCTGGGCGACGACGACCCGCACGATGCTGAGCTGCACGAGAAGATTCTTTCGGAGGAGTGCGCCTGGAAGGGCAAGATCCTCGACGTCCACCGTCTTGAGGTTGAGCTGCCCAACGGCCACCGCAGCGCCCGCGATATCGTTCGCCATCCGGGTGCGGCGGCCGTTGTGGCACTGACCGAGAGCGGCAAGATCGTACTGGTGCGTCAGTACCGCACCGCCATCGACCGCGTGACGGTCGAGATTCCCGCCGGCAAGCTCGATCCAGGCGAGGACCCGCTCGATTGCGCCAAGCGCGAACTGCATGAGGAGACGGGCTTTAGGGCTGGTCGTATTCGCTTTTTGACGTCGATTGTCACGTCCTGCGGTTTTTGCGATGAGATCATCCACATCTACTTGGCTACCAAGCTCGAGTTTGATGCGCCCAACCCCGATGATGACGAGTTTGTCAACGTGGACCTGGTGCCGCTGCACGAGCTGATCGACGCCGTGCTCGACGGCAAGATCGAAGACGCCAAGACCGTCGTAGGCGCCTTGGCCTGCGATAGCATCGCGCACAGGCTGGGCGGAACTGAGCTTTAACGAGCGGGGATGATCCCGCAGGTTTGTGTAAGTCAGCGAAAGTGCTCCATTTGAGACAAGGTGGCCTAAAAGAGGAGGGAAGCGTATGGATATACGCGACCGACGATTGAAGGCCAGATTGTCCAAATGGAGCACTTGCAGCGTCGAGACGAAACGCGGTTTGGTAAAACCGCGTAAGGTGATTATGTTTAAGAGGTTTTTGTCTTATTACAAGCCCCAGATGGGGCTTTTTGTTGCTGATACTGTTTGTGCTCTGGTGCTTGCCGCCATTGACCTGGCGTTCCCCATTATCCTGCGCAATTTGACCGGTGGGCTGTTTACCCAGGGCCAGGCTGCCATTATGCAGGCGCTCGGTATGATCGCGGTGGGGCTGGTGCTGATGTATGCCGTTCGCTGCGCCTGCCGCTACTTTGTGAGCTACTGGGGCCACGTGATGGGTGCGCGCATGGAGTCCAAGATGCGCGAGGACCTGTTTGACCAGTACGAGCGCTTTAGCTTTGCGTACTTCGACCGCAACAGTTCGGGCGACATGATGAGCCGCGTGGTCAACGATCTGTTCGATATCTGCGAGGCGGCGCACCACGTGCCCGAGTGGATCATCATCTGCGGCATCGAGATTATCGGCTCGTTTGTGATCCTCTTTACCATCGCCCCGGTGCTGGCGCTCGCCATGGCCGTGGTGACGGCGGCGTTTGCGGTCATCATGTTTTGGCAGAACATGCGCATGCGCGAGGTCTTTAGCGACAACCGCAAAAAGATCAGCGGCATCAATGCGCAGCTGCAGGATTCGCTGGCGGGCATGCGCGTGGTCAAGAGTTTTGCCAATGAGGAGACCGAACGCTTCAAGTTCCGCGCCTCCAACAATCGCTATCTTTCGTCCAAGGAGAACATGTATCACGCCATGGGCGTCTATACCGCGACGTATGGCCTGCTCTCGGGTGTGCTCTATGTGATCGTGGTGCTGCTGGGCGGCTGGCTGGTCGCCCAGGGACAGCTGCAGGCGGTCGATATGGCGACCTTTGCACTCTATATTTCGCTGTTCTGCACGCCGCTTGAGACGCTCGTCAATTCGGCCGAAACGTATCAGAAGGCTATCGCCGGCTTTAAGCGTATGGACGAGGTGCTCTCGACCGCGCCGGATATCCAGGACAAGCCGGGCGCCACTGATCTGCAGGTGACTGCCGGCGCCGTGGAGTATCACGACGTGTGCTTTAACTACGAGGACGTTGAGCTGGGCGAGGGCGATGCCGACGAGCGTCCCGTTATCGACCATATGAATCTGTCCATCAAGCCCGGGCAGACCATCGCTTTGGTTGGCCCTTCGGGCGGTGGCAAGTCCACGACCTGTTCGCTGTTGCCGCGCTTTTATGACGTGGCTGCCGGATCCATTAGCATCGACGGCCAGGACGTGCGTGATGTGACGCAGCAGAGCCTGCGTCGTGCCATCGGCCTGGTGCAGCAGGATGTCTATCTGTTTGACGGTACGATTGGCGAGAACATCGCCTACGGCAAGCCGGGCGCTACGGCAGAAGAGATCGCCGAGGCCGCCCGTCGCGCCAACATCGATGCCTTTATCGAGTCGCTTCCGCAGGGCTACGACACCGTGGTGGGCGAGCGCGGCAGCCGTCTTTCGGGCGGACAGAAGCAGCGCGTTGCCATCGCGCGCGTGTTTCTCAAGAACCCCAAGATCCTGATTTTGGACGAGGCGACGAGTGCTTTGGATAACGAGAGCGAGGAGGCGGTGCAGGGGTCACTCGAAGAGCTGGCACGCGGCCGCACCACGATTATCATCGCCCATCGTCTTTCGACCATTAAGCATGCCGATGAGATTGCGACCGTTGAGCATGGTCGCGTTGTGGAGCGTGGCACGCACGAGGAGCTTCTCGCCCGTGGTGGCACTTATGCCCGTTACTATCGAATGCAGTTCGAAGGTGCGCGTGCGCACGAGCTCGACTGATTGATATGACAGGAAGATCATGGCTGATAAGAACCCTTTGACTCCGGAAGAAGTGACGGAGTTATTCTCCGAAATCGATGCATCCGGCGTCTTGGATCCTACGCTTGCCAAAAAGCGTACCGAGCGCATGCGCGAGAAAGAGGCCGCCGTCAAGCGCGGTGACAAAGCGGCGCTAGCGCAGCTGCGCAGCGAGGACCGCGCGAGCCAGGCAAAACATATCGACCCGCTGTCCGAGGACGACCCTTCGGGTTCGCAGGTGAGCCATACCATTACGAAGACTGCCATGGTCGTGGTTATCGGCATCTTGGTGCTGATCGTGGGCATGCAGATCGGCTACGGCGTGATGCGCCGTCTGAATACCGCCAACCTGTCCGAGAGCGTTTCGGTTGATACCGTTTCTACAGCACTCAAGGGTGGACTCGAGTGGGGCAACGGCTTTACGCAGTTCCCGCTCGACTTTACCGTCGATGAAGCCGATGAGCGTACGGGCACGGTCGAGGTGACGGTGTTGGACACATCGTCTGCCAACGAGCTCGAGCTGCTGTCCAACGGGCAGATCCAGGCCGCGGCGCTTGCGACCAACGCGCTGCTCAACGATAAGATCGACCGCGTGGTGTATAACGTTCACGCCTATATCGACGAGGATAGCAACATTCAGCACGATTCCTTCTTTGGCATGTTCCCCGCGCGCGGCCACCAGAGCGCCATTTTGACGTTCGTGTGGACCAAGAGCTCATCCAACGCCACGAGCATCGACTGGAAGATGCGCATCGTGAGTATGGATGACACCATCGCCGAGCGCATTCAGAAACAGGTGAACTCGGTGTCGTCGTTGATTGAGGACCCGGTGGTGAGCCAGACCAAGATTGACGAGGAAAAAGCCGAGCGCGATCTGGAGCATCGTCTGCATGGCCGCGAGATTTTCCGTGGCGGCAAGCCCGATCGCACACCGTCCGAACTGCTGGAACAGGACAAGAAAAAATAAGACGCCATCATCCCGCGTGAGCCACAAGCCCCGCGGGATGATTTTTCTGGGACGGGGATTAAAAAACATTATGCATAGAAAGTCATAATTATCATTTCGTAAACATTTCGATGAAATTAACGCCATGAGGCATGCTTGCGGTTACAATACCGCGAGGCCTAACTACACACCTTTAAGCCGGTCCTGTGAGACCGGGAAGGAGAATTATGGCGAACAACCATACCGCGGGCGCTGCCGCCCGCACCTTCGCGCCCAGCGAGCTTTGCCAGCGTATGCTGGCCAAAACCAGCAAGGGCACCTGCGGTCCCTGCATCCTGTATCTTGAGGATGGGACCATTTTTTATGGACGTGCATGCGGCGCCGAGGGCACCGCGACCGGCGAAGTTTGTTTCAACACCTCGCTCGAGGGCTACTTTGAGGTCATGACCGACCCGAGTTATGCCGGCCAAATCGTAACCATGACCTATCCGCAGATCGGCAACTACGGTATCGACGAGACCGACGTCCAGTCGGCCTTCCCCGGCGACGCCGTGCGCCCTGCGAGCGCTCCGGCCATGCGCGGCATGATCGTTCGCGACATGTGCGCCACGCCTTCTAACTGGCGCTCGGCCGTCAGCGTGCCGGAGTACCTGTGCGCTCACGGCATCGTCGCTATCGAGGGTGTCGACACTCGCGCCCTGGTGCGCCACCTGCGCGACAATGGTTCCAAGATGGGCATTATTTCGACCGAGATCTTCGACGTCGACGAGCTTGCCGAGCGTCTGGCCGCAGCGCCCACGCTGGTAGGCGAGAACCTGGTCAAGACCGTAAGTTGCCCCGTACCTCACGAGTTTGTGGCCGCCGACCTGCCTGCCACGCATGACTTTGCGCTTACGGCTGCCGCTCCTGCCCGTCACAAAGTGGTCGCCTACGACTGCGGTGTGAAGCGCGGCATTCTGGAGGGTCTGGTCCGCGCCGGCTGCGACCTTACCGTCGTGCCGTGGGATACGCCCGCGAGTGAGGTGCTCGACATGAATCCCGATGGCGTCTTTTTGTCCAATGGTCCCGGCGACCCCGACGCCGTGGTGGAGACCTACGAGCAGGTGCAGCAGCTGATCGGCAAGGTGCCGGTCTTTGGTATTTGTCTTGGTCACCAGATGATCAGCCTGGCCTGCGGCGCTCAGATGGAAAAGCTTAAGTTCGGTCACCGCGGTGGCAACCAGCCGGTCATGAACCTGGTAAGCCGTCGCGTGGAGATTACCGCGCAAAACCATGGCTTTGGTCTGCTGTTCCCCAGCTTGGGCAAGCTTGTCCCCGAGTTTTCCGGCGGCGAGACCGAGCATGCGGCCGATGGGGATCTGCGCGTCTGGGTGCGCCGCGGCATCGCGCCAGTCGTGATGAACGAGCGCTTCGGCCGCATTCGCCTGACGCATGTGAACCTCAACGACGGCACCGCCGAGGGCATCCAGCTGCTCGACGCGCCGTGCTTCTCGGTGCAGTACCACCCCGAGGCCTCGCCCGGACCCACCGATGCCCACTATCTCTTTACCGCCTTTACGCGACTCATGGACGGCGAGGAGAACTACCTGGACATCGACACCGCGAAGGACCGCCTGCAGGGCTGGAACTTTGCCGACAATGGTTCCGCTGCGACCGAGACCGAGGAGAACTAACATGCCTAAACGTACTGACATCAAGCGTATCCTCGTCATTGGTTCGGGCCCCATCGTTATCGGTCAGGCCTGTGAGTTTGACTACTCTGGTGCCCAGGCCTGCAAGGTGCTCAAGGAGGATGGCTTTGAGGTCATCCTGGTCAACTCCAACCCGGCGACCATCATGACCGATCCGGGTTTGGCCGACCGCACCTATGTCGAGCCCATCACCGCCGAATTTATCGAGCGCGTGATCAAGAAGGAGCGCCCGGACGCGCTGCTGCCCACGCTGGGCGGCCAGACCGGTCTGAACGCCGCCGTCGAGCTGGCGAAAGACGGTACGCTCGACAAGTACGGCGTCGAGATGATCGGCTGCGATCTGGACGCCATCGAGCGCGGCGAGGACCGCAAGCTCTTTAACGAGGCCATGGCCGAGATTGGCCTGGAGGTCGCGCGCTCGGGCTATGCCTACAGCGTGGCCGACGCCGAGGCTATCGCCGAGCGCGTGGGCTATCCCTGCGTACTGCGCCCGAGCTTTACCCTCGGCGGCGCCGGCGGCGGCATCGCTCACACCCACGAGGAGCTCGTCTCCATCGTGAGCCAGGGCCTGGAACTCTCGCCCGCCCACGAGGTGCTGGTCGAGGAGTCCATCGAGGGTTGGAAAGAGTACGAGATGGAGGTCATGCGTGACCACGCCGGCAACGGCATCATCGTGTGCTCCATCGAGAACCTCGACCCCATGGGCGTGCATACCGGCGACTCCATCACCGTGGCGCCGGCGCAGACGCTCTCCGACCTTGAGTATCAGCGCATGCGCGTGGCCTCGCTCGCCATTCTGGAGAAGATCGGCGTCGAGACCGGTGGCTCCAACGTGCAGTTTGCCGTGAACCCCAGCACCGGCCGCCTGATCGTCATCGAGATGAACCCGCGCGTGAGCCGCTCGTCCGCACTGGCCTCCAAGGCCACGGGTTTCCCCATCGCTAAGGCCGCCGCGCGCCTGGCCGTGGGCTATACGCTCGACGAGATCGTCAACGATATCACCAAGGCAACGCCCGCTTGCTTTGAGCCCACGATCGATTACTGCGTGGTAAAGGTGCCGCGCTTTGCCTTCGAGAAGTTCAAGGGCACCGACCCCACGCTCACCACGCGCATGAAGGCCGTGGGCGAGATCATGGCAATCGGCCGCACCTTTGAGGAGGCCTTTGGCAAAGCTATGCGCTCGCTGGAGGACGGCCACCAGGGCATTTGCGCCGGTGGCAAAGAGGGCGCCGATAAGCTGAGCGACGACGAGCTCGCTCAGGCCGTGGCAACTCCGACCGAGCATCGCATCTTCTTTGTGGTCGAGGCTCTGCGCCGTGGCTGGGACATCGCTCGCATCCATGCCATCTGCGGCATCGACCCGTGGTACCTCAACCGCATCAACGACATGGTGCAGGTCCAGGAGAGCATCCGCGGCCTGCGTGTGGAGGATATCGACGCCGACGCGATGCGTCTGCTCAAGCAGTACGGTACGAGCGACGCCGAGATCGCCGCGCTGACCGGCTCGGACGAGCGCTTTGTGCGCGCCTATCGCAAGGGCCTTGGCGTGGTTCCCAGCATGAAGACGGTCGATACCTGCGCTGCGGAGTTCTCGAGCGCCACGGAGTACCACTACAAGACGTACGAGAACATCTACCGCACGAGCCCGGATGCCAAGAAGTGCGTAGCTCCCGACGAGGCCACGCCGGCGGACAAGCCCAAGGCGATGATCCTGGGCGCCGGTCCCAACCGCATTGGCCAGGGTATCGAGTTCGATTACTGCTGCGTGCACGCGAGCTACGCGCTGGCGGCCCGCGGCTTTGAGACCATCATGGTCAACTGCAATCCCGAGACCGTTTCGACCGACTACGACACGTCCGACCGCCTTTACTTTGAGCCGCTCACCTACGAGGACGTCATGGACGTTATCGATGTTGAGCGCCCCGACGGCGTCGTGGTGACGCTCGGCGGCCAGACTCCGCTTAAGCTGGCGCGCATGCTCGAGGAGAGCGGCGTGAACATCATGGGTACCAAGCCCGACGCCATCGATTTTGCCGAGGACCGCGAGCGCTTTGCCGCCCTGCTCGACAAGCTGGGCATTATGTATCCGCCGGCGGGCCAGGCAACCTCGTTTGAGGAAGCCGAGGCCGTTGCCGCGCACATCGGCTACCCGCTGCTGGTGCGTCCGAGCTACGTGCTGGGCGGCCGCGGCATGATGATCGCCTACGATGCCGAGCATCTGCGCGATTACATGGCCGAGGCCGCGCGCATTAGCCCCGACTACCCGGTGTACCTGGACCGCTTCTTGGAGGGTGCGATCGAGTCCGATGTCGACGCCCTGTGCGATGGCGAAGAGGTCTACATCGGCGGCATTCTGGAGCATATCGAGGAGGCCGGTATTCACTCCGGCGACTCTGCGACCTGCATCCCGCCGTTCAGCTTTAGCGAGAGCCTGCAGGCAAAGCTTCGCGAGACCACGCGCCGCATCGCGATGGCGCTGGGCGTACGCGGCCTGGTCAACGTGCAGTACGCCATTAAGGGCGAGACCGTCTACGTGATCGAGGCCAACCCGCGTGCCAGCCGCACCGTGCCGTTTATCTCCAAGGCCACCGGCGTGCCGCTCGCCAAGTGTGCCGCACGTATCATGGCGGGCGATTCCATCTCGAGCTTGGGCCTGCCGAGCGACGAGCGTCAGCTGGACTGGTTCTGCATGAAGGAAGCCGTTATGCCCTGGGGTCGTTTCCCGGGCGCCGACGTTATCCTGGGTCCCGAGATGAAGTCGACGGGCGAGGTCATGGGTATCGCCAAGAGCTATCCCGAGGCATATGCCAAGACGCAGCTGGCGATTGACTACAAGCTGCCCGATCCGAGCTGCGGCAAGGTGTTCATCAGCGTGTGCGACCGCGACAAGCGTCATATCCTTTCGGTCGCTCGTATCCTGCGCTACCTGGGCTTTGATATCTGCTCCACCGAGGGTACGGCGCGCGTGCTGCGCGGAGGCAACGTGACGTGCGAAGTCGTGGAGAAGATCAGCGGCCCGCACGACGGCGAGCGTCCCAACATTGGTGACCTCATCGCCGATGGCAAGATTGCGGTGATCGTCAATACGCCGTACGGCCCGGGCTCGCGTGGCGATGGCTACCTGCTACGCACCGAGGCCGTCCGTCGTGGCGTGACCTGCGTGACGGCGATGTCTGCGGCCAACACGTACGTGAGCGCCATCGAGGCCGTGCGCGAGGACGAGCAGGGTCACGGCAGCGCCAACGACATGGGCATGGACGTCATCGCCCTGCAGGACCTGCCGCAGTACACGGTGTAGTTGACCTGGTCGGCCGGGGCGGGAGGGGCCGAGTTTCCCCCTTTCGCTCCGGCTGCAAGCAGAGTCGCTCAGGAGGAAACTCGGCCCCTCCCGCCCCGGCCTGCGGTGACTTGGCTGCACCGTGTGCTGCCGAAGGGGCTTTGCGCGATGACTAGGGCTGAATAAAAAGTGAGTGTGGGATCCGCCGTTCGTTCGAACGGCGGATCCCACGTTAATATTTCAGCCAACGTACGTCATAGCAATCCCCGGTAGGTCGAGGGGTGCTTTGCGGGCGGGACAGGCTTTATCTGAACGACTTTGCAAAGCAACCGGAGTGAAGATAAAGCCTGGCCCGCCCGCAAAGCACCACGCAGACCGCAGGGACGGGAGCAGCTATACTACTCTCAGTAGTTAAGGGTCGCGGATTCGCCGCGTCACCGCTCTCAACAGGAGGTCTTTGTTTATGGCAGATCAAAAGCCGGTTGTCGGGATCATCATGGGTTCCAAGTCCGATCTGGGCGTTATGGAAGGTTGCACCGTCGAGCTCGAGGCGCTCGGTGTGCCCTATGAGCTTGTCATTGCGAGCGCACACCGCACGCCGGCGAAGGTCCACGAGTGGGCCTCGACCGCTGCCGACCGCGGCATCAAGGTGATTATCGCTGCCGCCGGCAAGGCTGCTCACTTGGGCGGTGTCGTGGCTGCATTTACGCCGCTGCCGGTCATCGGTGTGCCTATGAAGACGAGCGATCTGGGTGGCATGGACTCGCTGTTGTCGATGGTGCAGATGCCTTCGGGCGTGCCCGTTGCTTGTGTGGCCATCAACGGTGCCAAGAATGCTGCCATCTACGCCACGCAGATCCTGGGCGCCTGCGACCCCGAGTACCGCATGGTTATCGAGAAGATGAAGCAGGAGATGGCTGACGCCTAAGCGCTCCGCCAGTCCATTTGCAGCATAAGGAGAGCCATGTCCGACTATCAGGGAAAGCGTTTTTCGGCTTCTCGGATTCCCGATCCAGCCAAGTCGGGAGCAGCCCGCGCGCCGCAGCAGGGTCGGACATCCTCTCCTCAGCAGCCGCGCCCGCCGCGCCCCGTGACGCCGGCGAAGCATCGCCGTCAGGATACACCTGCTGCATATCGCCCTTCGTCATACAGTACGGCCAAGAAGTCACCTCGCTCTTCGGCGCATACTGCGCCATCGAGCTATACCGAGCCGCCGCGCAAAAAGCGCCGCTCCGTCATTCCCATACTGCTCATCATTATCGGCATTGGCCTGGTCGTTGCCGCTGCCGCCATCTTTATCAACGCGCAGATTGGCTACAAGCAGGCGAGCGAGTCGTATCAAAAAATCGAAAAGCAATATGTGAGTGACAAGGACGCCAGCGGCGTGCCGATTATCGACTTCAATGCGCTTGCCCAGACAAATCCCGAGGTTGTGGGGTGGATTTACGCGTCCGGCACCAACATCAACTACCCCGTGGTGCAAACCAACAACAACTCCAAGTACCTCAACACGCTGTTTGACGGTACGGCCAATGCCTCGGGGGCCATCTTCTTGGATAGCGACGACACCGCGCCGGGCATGGTGGATCAGCAGACCACGATCTACGGTCATCACATGAACGACGGTTCGATGTTCAACGTGGTTTCGGATACGACCGATCAGGCGACGTTCGACAGCATGGAATACATGTACTACATCACGCGCGATGCGACGTATAAGTTGCGCCCGCTGGCGACCAAGGTGGTCGAGGACACATATGCCAAGGCGCGCACGCCCAACTTTGAGGGCGATGACGGACTGAAGAATTACCTGTCCGAGATGCTCGATGGCGCCTCGGCCGTGGCGAGCGATGCCACCGATCGTGCCGCTTCGGCAACCAAGGTCGTAACGCTTGTGACCTGCCGTTCGCTGTCATTTAGCAATACGCGCGCAGTCATGGTGCTCACGCCGGTCGAGGAATAAAGTGTCCGGGAGCCCCGTCCCAAAAGATAACCCTGGAAATCAAAAGGAGAAATGATGCTTGAGAATGGCAAATCGATGCCTTCGGTTGATGCCTGGTTGCGCGAAGCCAAGGCCGATGTCTCGGCGGCTGATTGCGGGATGTACCTGACACACAACGGCGTGGTGCGTGCGACGCCTAAGTCCGAGGTGCGTGGGGTCGAGACAAATGGTGTGGCGCCTGGACATAAGGTGGGCGGCATGGTGTTCGGCTTCGATGCCGAAAAGGTGCAGGCCGCCATCGAGGCAACGCGCGCGATGCCGGGTATCGGCTATGTGCGCGTGTGGCTGGCGAGCGGCGAGCTTGCCGTGGGCGACGACATCATGCTCGTACTCATTGGCGGGGACATTCGCCCGCATGTGGTCGACGCACTGCAGGCGCTCGTCGGTACCATCAAAAATGAGTGTGTGAGCGAGGTCGAGCGCGAGGCGTAGGGGCTTGCGTCGATAGAAGGGTCGTTTATAAAAATGCCCGCCGGTACGTGTGATACCGGCGGGCATTTTGCGTTTTGGGCGCGGTGGGCGCTACACGCGCGTCGCATCCTTGGGGCTCATGGTCATGCTCTGGAAGCGGTTCTCCATGTAGTCGTTATCGAAGTACTTGCCGTAGAACTGCGCGACGGGAATATCCGGCTCCGTGCCGTTGACGCGCTGGTACCAGTAGTCGAGCGACTGTAGCGTCATGACGCCGTCGACCAGCATAATGACGGTAAAGATGACGGTAGCCGAGTAGCGGCTCTTCCACGGAATCATGTTGATGAGCTTGAGCAGCCTCGGCAGCAGCAGCTTGATCCAGATAAGGCCACCCAGGCCCCACAGGCAGGCAAAGCCCGTGCAGGTGCGTCCGCCCGTAAGGACGGCGAGTGGGTCGGGCATGCCGAACAGCTTCATGTGCGAGTAGCTCCACGAGACCACGCCAAATGAGGTCTGCATAAACCAGCCTACAAACACCTCGAAAGCGCCGCCGATCAGGGCACTTACCAGGAAAATGATCAGAGGATTCTTTTTATAGAAGCGGTTGAGCGCCATGGTCATGAGCACCGCGCCAAATCCGTAGATGGGGCTAAAGGGGCCAAATAGCATACCGGCCCGGTCCTGATAGACGCCGGGATCGACGACGACCATATGCCAGACTTCCTCGAGAATGAGACCTAACACGCTGCAGACGAAGAATACCCAGAACAGGTTGAAGTAGTTGAGCTTGATGTAGCCCTCGCCGGTTTCGTCGCGGCCGAGCATCCCCTCGGCGGCGGCATCGCGGTCGAGCATCTCTTGCAGACGGCGCTGCAGTTCGCGCTCCTGGCGTAGCGTGGGGTCGACGGTGGCCGACAGCGCAATGAGGATACCGAGCTGAATGGCGGGGCGCAGCAGGAAGGGTCCGATACCCTGGAGCATCACGTCAACTAAAAGCTCCACGACGGTAAATGCGATGAGGACGTAAGACAGGCGGGCGGCATTGCGCCGCTGGTCCTTGATGAGGTCCAGGCCAAAGACGATCAAGATGATCGCGCTTGCCGCCGAGAGCATAATGCCGGCGACGATAAGGCCAACCGCGACCAGGGTGTTATCACCGAGCTTAGCGGCGGCGTTGCCGTTAATGAGTGCGGTGATGACCTGCCACATAAAGACGGCGACCGACGGGAGTGTGCCCACGCCGGACAGGATGCACAGGACGGCGTACACTTTAATGATGAGGGGAATCTTCTTGACCTCCGTGGCGCTGGGGACGCTGGGGTCGAGTTCGTTTCGATCCATACAGAACCTTTCTCGCTTTGTCCTAGGTTACTAGGATACGCCGCCGACCTGCTAAAAGACAGGACGAACGTCCCAATTGCAACTTTGCAATCCCCAACGGTGGACGCGGCGGCCATATGGGGGCGCGGGCGCTTGCACTGGGCAGACCGATAAAATGTTTGGCCGCAAAACGGATTATTAGCTCGGTGGGCTTTTAAAAAGCGCTGCTCATGCGCTGGGGAGCGCGTCGCGCCGTGCGTATAATAAGGCGGGTAACGCCAAAATACGAGGCTCTGAGGGGATGCCATGTCTCAAGAAACCATCCGCGCGGCCGAGCGCGCCGCGGGACAGGTGAACGCCATGTCGACGTATGATCCGGACTCCGACCAGCTGCATGAGGAATGCGGCGTTTTTGGTGTGTGGGCGCCCGATCGTGACGTGGCTCGACTGACGTACTTTGGCCTGCGTGCACTGCAGCACCGTGGCCAAGAATCGGCGGGAATCGCTGTTGGTGACGGCGGTACGGTTATGGTCCGCAAGGACCTGGGCCTGCTCGACCGCGTGTTCTCCAATGCCGACTTATCGACGCTCTCCGGTCAGCTGGCCGTGGGTCATGTGCGCTATGGCACCGCCGGCGCCAAGAGCTGGGAAGCCTCTCAGCCGCACCTCTCTACCATCAATAGCGTCATTATCGCGCTCGCGCACAACGGCACCCTCGTCAACACCGACGAGCTGCGCCGCCAGCTGATCGAGCTGGGCGTACCGTTCCTCTCCAACTCGGATTCCGAGGTCGCGACCAAACTCATCGGCTACTTTACTCAGCGTACTGGCCATCTGCGCGAGGGCATTCGCAAGACCATGGAGCTCGTGCGCGGCGGCTACGCCATGACACTCATCAACGAGCAGGCGCTCTACGCATTCCGCGACCCGCACGGCATTCGCCCGCTCGTGCTGGGCAAGCTGGTGGACGAGGGCCTGGATCAGGCCGACGCCGCATCCGTTTCGCAGCTGCCGTCGCAGGACGGCGCCGCGACGGTCGACGCCACCACCCATGTCACCCGCGCCGGCGGCTGGGTCGTCGCCTCCGAGACTTGTGCGCTCGACATTGTGGGCGCCGAGTACGTCCGCGACGTCCGTCCCGGCGAGATTTTGCGCATCAGCGCCGAGGGCCTTGTGTCTGAGCAAGGCGTGCCTGCCGCCGAAGAGCCTGCTAACTGCATCTTTGAGCAGGTCTACTTCGCTCGCCCCGACTCCATCATGAACGGCAAGAGCGTCTACGCCTGCCGTTATGACATGGGTCGTCAGCTGGCACATGAGGAGCCCGTCGAGGCCGACCTGGTTATCGGCGTGCCCGACTCCGGTCTGCCGCCCGCGGAGGGGTATTCGCACGAGAGCGGTATTCCCTTTGGCGAGGGCCTTATCAAGAATCGCTATGTGGGCCGTACGTTTATCGAGCCTACGCAGGAGCTGCGTGCCATGGGCGTGCGTATGAAGCTCAACCCGCTGCGCGACAACATCGAGGGCAAGCGCCTAGTCGTCATCGACGACTCCATCGTCCGCGGCACCACCATGGTGCAGCTCGTCAAGATGCTGCGCAACGCCGGCGCCAAGGAGATTCATATCCGCATCAACTCGCCCGAGGTCATCTGGCCGTGCTTCTACGGCATCGATACCGACGTGCAGTCGCAGCTTATCAGCGCCAACAAGACGGTCGACGAGATTTGCGAGTATATCGGCGCCGATTCGCTGGCCTTCCTTTCGGTCGAGGGCCTGCTGAAGGTCATGCCCAAGGGCGGTTACTGCGATGCGTGCTTTACCGGACGCTACCCCGTGGCGATTCCCGAGAGCTTTGGCCGCGACAAGTTCATGGAGGGCTTTAAGCCCCGCAACCTGGACAAGCCGCTGCACTTTGACGACGACGCCGTGGTCGAGAAATACGACGACCGCAGCTGGGAAGAGGAGCACGGCGAGGCCTAAAGCCTGCCATGTAGGGACAGGTTTATTTTGGTAGGTTTTACCTGCTGTTTTGTTGATATGACGGCGTGTGTTGTTATGACGCGCGCCGAAATGAACGCAACTATGAGCACCGTTTGGCGCCCGCGCGGCGCCACGGTAGTGGGAGAGGAAGGCTCAGATGGGCGACAGCAAGCATGTGACGTACGAGGACGCCGGCGTCGATACCGCCGAGGGCGGCCGCGCCGTCGACGCTATTAAGCAGATGGTCAAGGATACCAACCGCCCCGAGGTTATCGGCGGCATCGGTGGCTTTGGTGGCCTGTTCTCGGCCGCCGCGCTTAAGGATATGGAAGACCCGATCCTGATCAGCGGCACCGACGGTGTGGGCACCAAGCTCGTGCTCGCCCAGATCATGGACCGTCACGAGACGGTGGGCCAGGATCTGGTCGCCATGTGCGTCAATGACATTTTGGCTTCGGGCGCCGAGCCGCTGTTCTTCCTGGATTACGTTGCCATCGGTCACATTGAGGCCGAGCACATGGCAAAGATCATCAAGGGCGTGGCCGACGGCTGCAAGCTCGCGGGCTGCGCGCTCGTGGGCGGCGAGATGGCCGAGCACCCGGGTGTCATGGCCCCCGCCGATTACGACCTCGCCGGCTTTACCGTGGGCGTTGTCGATCGTCCCAAGATGCTCGACCCCGCGAACGTTCGCCCCGGCGATGTGATCCTGGGCCTGCCTTCCACCGGCGTGCACTCCAACGGCTACTCACTCGTTCGCAAGGTCATCGGTGTCGACGGTATCAAGCCGGGCACGCCCGAGGCTGCCGCTAAGGCCGAGGAGCTGAGCCGTCCGCTCGAGGAGCTCGGCGGTGCTTCGCTGGCCGACGCTCTGCTGGCTCCCACGCGCATTTATGTGAAGCCGATTCTTGAGCTGCTCCACGGTGGCGCCAACGTTCATGCCATTGCCCACATCACCGGCGGCGGTATTACCGAGAACCTCAACCGCGCGCTCGCCGACGACGTCGACGCCGTGGTCACCCGCAACGGCGCCGAGATGGGCTGGGATGTTCCGCCCGTCATCACCTACGTGTCGCGTCAGGCCGAGCTCGCGCCCAGCGAGGCATGCAAGACCTTCAACATGGGTGTCGGCCTGTGCCTGATCGTCGCCCCCGAGGACGAGGCTGCCGTGACCGAGGCTCTGGTCGCGCTAGGCGAGAAGCCGTTCCGCGTGGGCGAGTGCGTCGAGGGCTCCGGTAAGGTCGTGTACTCCGATGAGCGCTAACGAGCAGATGGCTGATGCCGAGGGCCTGGGCTTTGTGCCCTACACCCGTCCGACCGGCACCGATACGGCCGAGCCGCTTAAGATCGGCGTGCTTATCAGCGGTTCCGGCACCAATCTGCAGGCGCTGATTGACCTGATCGCCGCTGGCAAGCTCAACGCCTCGATTGAGCTTGTGGTGTCGAGCCGTCCTTCGGCCAAGGGCTTGCAGCGCGCCGAGCGTGCGGGTATCCAGACACTCACGCTGTCCAAGGATGTCTATGCCGACCCCATCGCGGCCGACGAGATCATCGCGCATGAGCTGCTCGAACGCGGCTGCGAGTACGTGGTGATGGCCGGTTACATGCGCATGGTGCACACGCCGCTGCTGGCGGCGTTCCCCAATCGCGTGGTCAACCTGCATCCGGCGCTGCTGCCGAGCTTTACCGGTGCCCATGCGATTGACGATGCGTTTGCTCGCGGCGTCAAGGTGACCGGCGTGACCGTGCACTTTGCCAACGAGATCTACGACAACGGCCCCATCATCGCCCAGCGTGCGCTGGCTGTTGAGGAGGGCTGGGACGTCGACACGCTCGAGGAGCACATCCACGCGATCGAGCATGTGCTGTATCCCGAGGTCGTGCAAATGCTCGCCGACGGTCGCGTCCACGTGCTGGAGAGCGGCAAGGTGGCAGTTGACCCGACGCGCTAGTCGTTGGTTTGTGTTGGCGGTTAAGCGTCGGAGGTACGCTTAACCGCCATTTTTATGCATTGCGATCTACGTTGTTTGAGGCAAACGATTGCCACAGCTTGATGTTCATAGTCCAATTGCTTCGCCAAGAGACGCGATCCGGCAAGAGATTGATTTAGCCTAATAGAGCCATTTGCTTTTCTTTATGCTCGGGATACGTCGGACCATAATCAAATGATAATGCGCTAAATAATCTTATGGGGATAATCAAATTATCTTTTGTACGGGTGCTGTCTGTTGGGAGCAAAGATGGGTGCACAATTATTTTCGAGACGAACAGCAATTAAAATGGCCGTTGCCGCGGCTTCTGTCCCGCTGATTGGTCTAGTTGGATGTGGTGAGAAGTCGATTGTTGGAACTTGGGCAAACGACGACGGAGACGAAATTCTCCAATTTGATGAGAATGGTGATTGTTCGGTTCCTTTTACCTATAACGGTGCGTGGCTGGAAAGCTGCGATCGCTATACGATTCAAGAAGACGAGACATTGGTTCTAAGTAGCAGTCAAGGAAATATCAGCTCTCAACATTGGAAGAAAGCCAGCAGCAAAGAGGAAGCTGAAGAGGCGGATGATAGGCTCTATTTTCTCAATGGGGATGAGCTTGTTATCAACAACGAAACGTACACGAGAGAATGAGAGCTAAGACACGCCGACCGTGTGAAGATGGGGAATGCCATAGATGAATACCATGCCGGGCTCGTGACAAACATCATTGTCACGAGCCCGGCACACATTAAAGTATAAATTGTTCACCAGTCCGCATCCTCTTTTTGCTCAGATTGAGCCGTTTGCTGCTAGTGCGGTTGTTGCTCAGATGCCGCAGGGGCGTTATCAAATGCTAATGCCTGTTTGTTTCCAGTGTGGATAATAAAGTTTGCCTAAATAATTTCGTGTTTGATTTCGAGCCCAAACGAGGGCTATGGCATTAAAGCCACCATGTTTTCTAGAAATTTGAACGGTGGGAGTCATGTCGATTGCGAGATTTGACGGGTTGGTTGCCTGACTGGAGGGTGGATCTAATGAAACCAAAAAAAGAAACCGTTGCATTGCTGTCACTTGGCTTGGGGCTTTTTGCGCTGGTCTACGGGCTTATAACAAAAGCGATGCTATCTCATCGTTATACATTTAAAGCTCCTCTTACCAGCATGGAGCTTTCGGTTTTGGCAATTATTGGAATCGGATTTGTTTTACTGATTGTTGGCGCGCTTCTATTTATAAGCGTGCGCTATACATCCAAGAATGTTGTTGATATTGATTCGACACGGAACAAAGGCAAAGTATGTCCTTATTGCCAAACTCGAATCATAGGAGATGCAAAGCACTGTCCGAACTGTGGTCAAGAGTTGGGTCAATAAGAAGGGGCTTGAGATGCCGAGGACAACAGTAACGATTTGCGCGCATGGTCAAATTGATACGCCAAGAGTCTTAGAGATCTGGAAGAACATCATTGAAGGCGCCGGTTTTCAACAGAAACTAATTAAGGGTGAACCTTGTTGGTCGAAGGGCGACGGCGTACTGATGCTGCAGCGCAATTTTACGATTGCTTTTGGCGAAAGGGAAATTGTGCTTGAGGGATGGATGGGCGATGCTCTCTTGGGTGAATCCGATTTGACGGGCGTTAACGGGTGGATGCAAAAGAAAAAGATGAAAGGGCTCCTGTCCCAAGCGGAGGGTGCAATTAGGAGCATAGTCTAGGCTGCATTAGATAGCGATACGGTGTTTATTGATGACTGAAATGCATGGCTGGGCCGTAAAAATATAAGGATACTGGTAGCCGGGTGCCCGATTTAATTTGGACACCCGGTGATTTCGTTAATCTTGTCAGCGAGCTTCAAGCCAACGTTATCCGGTCGCCATTGGCTTCTGGAAAGACTTAGGTTAAGTGACAAGTGATCGATGCTAGAGGCCAAGCGAAGGATATGGGTATGTCACTGTCTTCGGTTGGCCGTGATTCATTTTGACTTGATGTGGGCAAGCGGTCTTTGTCGTGAGCGCCGTTAGGGTATGGCTTTTTTCATGTCTGCTGGAGGCCGAAATCTAAACAAAGTAGCCAATAGCGGCCAAAAGACTATAGGACGCTAGAAAAAAGCGATATTTGCGGATAGGGGTAAAATGAGAAAAGCAATCGATTTAATAGCAATTTTTATATTTGGAGCAATGGTTGTATACATTGCTTCGGTCGTTTCATCCAATGGGGCGGCGGCGCAGTATGCTGTGTCGGGCTTTTGGGGCGGATGGGCGGAATCTCCCAAAACCTCAACCATCGCATTTTGGATAGTGCTTGTATATCTTGGGCTTGTGGTATTGACTTGTTCGCTGTGCTGGAAGAGTCCCCTATTGGTGTTGGCGGCTATGAGCGCAGTCTCGATTATGGTTTTCGTCAATCCCTCTTATTCAGTTTATATTTGCTACGTTATGTTCGGTCCAGGGCATTTCATTGGAGACCTGCTTATGCCCATTGCGTCATTTTGCGGAGCGGTTATTTTTGGCGGTCAATTTGCCTTTGAAAACGGATATGGCTGGTTTGTAAGGCTGATTTGTGTCTTGTTCTGGTCAATGGGATTCTTGGCGATCGTTGCAGCTCCGGGCGAGTTCTTTAGCGAGCTGTTCTCCGATTCAGGAACGACGCAGTCAATATCGAGCAGAAGCACAAGATCTGATTGCAGTGACGAGATTGATAATTTATTGCGTGATGCCAAGATGGATCGGATCCAAGAAACGTTGGACGACATTAAATACTGGGAAATTCGTAACGGAGGCCGCAAGTAGCTGTGTCGAGATTACGCGGATGAAATGAAAGACCTTAATACGCGACACAAGGCAGATGATGTCGCTGTGGCGCAGAGACTTGTTATGTCTGCCGAGGTGCTGCATGTGGGGGACCAGAACGCCATCGCCTTTCGGCGATAATGGCTGGTTAGTGATTGATTGCGATAGTTAGCCAGCAAGCTAAGAGGAGGATAATATGCCACTGCTGCCAGTTGACCATGAGCCATTCCATCTTGATGCGGGTGAACGATCCACGCCGCGCATTGAGTTGATCTATGATCTTGAAGAAGAAGCGCGAAGACTTGAAGATGACTATCAGGTTCTAGTGGATGCGTTATGCGACGATATCGTTAAAAGCGAGGGCGAAGATGAAATACGGTCGAGTATTGAGCATCGAATCGGCATGCTGATAAACATCAAAGAGAGCCAGCGCCTCTGCTATGCCCAAATTGAAGATTTGGTGCCTAGACGTCATCCTTGTCCGGTCCCTCCAATGAAAAAACGTCCCAATTGTTGCGATGAGATCGAATGCCAATGCTGCGGTACAAAAAATGAGATAGATGCTCAATTCTGTACAAATTGCGCTAGTCCTATTGATATGGGCGACATATGGCGTTATTGCAAGAAGTGTAGGATTGCATACAGTAGAGGGATCAACTTTTGTCCTGAATGCGGCTCAGCAATAACCGTTGAGATTAAACGTAAAAGGAAATAGTTTCTCGTTGCTATATGTTTGCCCTTACGCGTGAAAGCGTAATTGGTGACATGCCCAAAAATGATGAGATGCGCGAATGGGGGACCCTGTCGATAACCCCCCGATACTCCTCGAGAAACCATTTGTAGCGGTCACGAGCCGGCAACAGCCTAAGTGCGGATTCGGTTTTATAATGATCGTGCCAAGCCCTTGATAGATATCGGTTAATGAGAGTTGCAAGTCCTGGATTATATTGGGCTTTATTTTGAACATCGCTTATCTTGAGAAGAACGAGCGTGCAGTCTGTTAAAGCTTCAATATAAGTCGGGGATGGAATGTCAAACTCGGGGCTAAGCATTACAGGCATGCCCGGCTCCGCCATTATGCAGTCAGTGATTTCCGAACCATCGCTTTGTAGAGAATACGAACAGGCTACCCCCTGTTTTAAAAGGTAAAACCATTTTTGTTGGGTACCCATTTCAAGGATAATTTCTCTTTTTTGAAATTGCTGGATTGAAGCCATTGCCACTAGCTCGGCTAATAGGTTTTGGTTGTCGCACGGGGCGTACTGACAGAAAAAATTCGGATCTAGGGACACGGAATCGCTCCAACGGGCACATATCGTTAACAAATGCTAACCAAGAATAAGATACGCCATCGGGGGGAGGCATTATCAAATGCTAATGAGATTCTGGCTTTTTCGGAAATTTCAGAAATACATAAAAATGGAGTGCCGCTGCGCCACTGTTTGCCAGCTGTGTTTTTCGTTGCTGTGCCGCTGCCGCTCGATTTGTTCGAAGGACATGATGCTGGATAAGGACAACCCCCATTTGCTTGGCGATAGTTGCTGGTTTAATTACATTCCCTGCTGCTTGAGTTCCTTTTGACACCGGGGCCATATCTTCTTGCCTGTCAATTACGGCAGTCGACTCTTTTGCAGAGAACAAAGCTTCCAGCATTGAGATTATCTGGGAAAATGACCAGAATAACTTGGCCTTCAGCTTCAAATTGTGCACAATTCTATTTGTCGTCTATTTATCATTTTGTTATCAAAATGAGCGCAAGGAGGCAGGCTCAATGGGTGAAGCAGATGGCATGGAGCTGATTTATTCACTTATCGGCTATCCTGATGAAACCGAGTGGCTTGAGTTTAAAGAGAGTAATAGCGACCCCGTTAGAACGGGGCGTGACATCTCTGCGCTTGCCAACGCTGCCGCTTACTGCGGCCGTGCATATGCCTATAAGATCTGGGGCGTGAGCGACGATGCTCATGAGCTTGTGGGTACCCAGTTCAACCCATATCACGCAAAGGGCAAGGGAAACCAAGAGCTTTTGATGTGGCTCAAGCTTGCGCTCTCAAACAATGCGAATTACGAGTTTGCGGTTATTGACCATGAGACAAAGCACTTTGTGGTGCTGAAAGTGCACGCCGCGAACGCTCAGCCGGTCTATTTTGATAAGACCGCCTACATCCGAGAGGGATCTTCGACGGCAGAACTGCTTCCTGGTAGTGCGCGAGAGACGGAGCTGTGGCGTCGCTTGCAGGCGGGGAACGCGGAGCTCGCTGTAGTTGAGAGCGATCTGACGCCTCAAGAGGTCGCCGAGATTCTGGATATTGATGCATATTTTGAGCTGTGCAGATTGAGGAGACCCGTCGATCTGGACGGAGTAATTCTTGCTCTCTGTGAGCAAGAGCTGATTCATCGCCAAGACAACGGCCGTTATAGCATGACGCGCTTGGGGGTGCTTCTGGTGGGAAAGAGGCTCTCTCGCTATCCGGAGCTCAGAAAACGCATGCTGCGAATTGTGCGATATGCGGGAAAAGGCAGCTTTGACATTATTGGTGATACTGAAATCGATAAGGGTTACGCTTTAGCGCTTCCGCAGGCTGAGCAACTGATCATGTCGATGATTCCGGCTGTTGAGACGTTGGATGGCGCATTTCGACGCATCCAGACGGCCTACCCACAAAGGGCGATTCGCGAACTGCTATCAAATGCCGTGATCCATCAAGACATCGCTGACAACACGGCGGGGCCTCTTGTTGCGATTTACGACAATCGTATCGAGTTTTCTAATCCCGGGACAACGCTTATTCCGGCAGAACGCGTGCTCAACGCGCAGCCGAAAACGCGCAATTCGATGATGGCGTCCCTCATGCGCCAAATGGATCTTTGCGAAGAAGGCGGTACGGGCTGGGATTTAATCGTAGATTCGCTCGAAAAAGCCGGCATGCCTTCACCGGTTATCAAGAGTGAGGGCGGGCTGGGAACGCTCGTGACGCTCTATTGCGATTGCCCATATACTCGAATGAAAAAAAGCGAACGAAAAAATGCTGTGTACTGGCATGCTTGTCTTTTGTACGCCCAAGGCGAGTCGATGAGCAATCAGTCACTGCGAGAGCGTTTTGGACTTTCCGATGAAAAGAAAAACACGGTGGCGATGTCTCGTCTAATCAGAGAGTGCCTGGAAGAGGCGTTGATAAAGGAAGAGGACGAGGATGCGGGCGCCAAATATCGAAGGTATATTCCGTATTGGGCCTAAAGGGCAGAAGCGGGAAAATGAGGCAGCTTGTGTTTGTTAATGACGAAGCGCTGTTGTGACTTAACTATCGAAAAAGCTGAGGGGGCTTATGGAATCACATGAGCCCTCTCAGCTTTTATAGCCTCTTTGATTTTGGACTCTGAATAACGTGACGGGTGTCATTTCCATCCCAAGAAATCCGATAGGGCCTCGTCCGTGTGTGGGCGGGGCCCTTTTGCGTGGCCTTTTATGTTTGCTATACTGCTAGCAAGTAGAGAGGAGCCGCTATGGGTACAGCGACGGTGCAGCTCAATACGCGAATCGATCCTATGCTCAAAGCTGGTGGCGATGCGGTCCTGGCTCGCAATGGATTGGGGCCGAGCGATGCCATTCGTGCGCTTTGGGCCTATCTCGTCGAGCATCAAACGTTGCCGGGATTCATGGTGACGGATAAGTGCGAGGCGCCCCGTGCGGAGAGTCTGGCCGAGCAGGGGTGTGGCCTAGCTTTTTCTTCGTTGGGGCTCAGTGCCTCGGATTTTGCGCCAGCTGGATCATCTGCGGAAGACTGGGATGCCGTACGAGATGATATGTATGACGCGATGATTGCCGACATTGAGGCGAATTGCCGATGATTGAGGCAAAGCATCTCTTGGTGGATACGAACGTTTGGCTCGATTATTACCTGCAAGAGGGGGCGTTCGATGAAGCGAAAAGATTGGTTGAACTGGCCGAGGTAGGAACGATTGACCTTCTGTATGCCCCAACGACGGCAAAGGATGTGTTCTATATTTTGCCCCGGCGACTAGCCCGGCGGAATGCGAATGGGATTAACGTGTCGTTTACCTCGGCGTCATGGGCCTGCATTGAGCACATGATGCAGGTGGCAACCGCCTCTCCGCTTTCGTTGGCAGAGTGCGAGATGGCGCGCATGCTTGGCAAACGCATGCCGGATCTTGAAGACAACCTCATCATCGCTTCGGGCGAGACGGTAGATGTTGACTACGTGGTTACGAGCGACCGGCGCATGCTGGAGGCGATGCCTGAAGTTTGCCTGACGCCTGCCCGCGCACTCGAGATGATCGGGATTCTCAGCTAACCTTGTCTGTCTCGTTTCGCTATCATATGGGGCATTGTGAACCTCATGCAACTTTGGAGGACAGTATGGCGGATAACGCCGAGATGCTATTCTCGCCTGAGCTGGTGTTTTTTGATTGGGAGTGTGCGACGCCGGGCGAGGTGTTTGCGCAGCTCGAGAGCGAGCTCGCCCCGCGTGGCTACATTGCGTCCGGTTGGCTCGATGCCGTCCGTACGCGCGAGGACAACTATCCCACGGGCCTCGCTATGCCGGCGGCCAATATTGCCATCCCGCATACTGATCCCGGATTTGTGGCTAAGCCCTATATCGCGGTGGTAAAGCCTGCTACGCCCGTGACATTCAATGCTATGGCGGGCATGGGCGCTCCTGTGCCGGCACAGATCATCATTAACCTGGGTATTGCCGAGCCGGGCGGCCAGGTCGAGGCCCTGCAAGCGCTCATGAATATCTTTATGGATGCCGACGCCGCAGCTGACGTACTCGGCCAGACCACACCCCAAGGCATGGTCGACGCCATCCGCCGCCACTTCTAAGGTGGAGCTAAGCCGGCACCTGGGGACGTTCCTTATGTGTCGGCACTTGGGGGCTGGCCCAAACTGCCGGTAGAAAAGGAACGTCCTTAACTGTCAGCTGCCAGGTATGTCCCCTTTGCACCAAAATGGTGCAGATTAGCCTGTCCCCCATGCACCAGGTGTGCCGCGGGGGCTGCGTTGTGACACAATGGCGTTTGTTCGATTCGTGATGCGAAAGGCCAAACATGGCAAATAAGAAAAAGAACCCCGAGGTCGCGCCGACGTCCGAGCAACGGTCCCGCGCCGCCTCCAGCTCTCGCAAGAAGCAGCGCAAGACCTATGTGTCCAAGACCGTCAAGATTGTCCTGGTGGTCATCGGCGTGCTGGCGATGCTGCTTTCCGTCTCGGCCATGGCGTGCTCCGGCCTGATGTCACAGACCGAAAGCGCCGGCTCGGGCTATAAGCTCACCGGCGGTGTGGCTGCCACCATCAACGGCACCAACCTCACCGAGGACACCGTGACCAAGCAGATTATGAGCATGCGCACGTCCTACGGCTACACCAAGGACAAGGACTGGGCACAGTACCTGGTCGACAACGACCTCACACCCAAGAAGTACCGCAAGCAGCTCATCGACTCCTACGCGCAGCAGATCCTGCTTCAGCAGGCGCAGAAGGAAAACGGCGTGACCGTCCCGGACGAGGAGGTCGAGAAGGCTTGGAAGGACGCCTGCAAGAGTGCCGGCGGCGCCAAAGCCTTTAAGAAGACGCTTAAGACCTATGGCTACACCGAGGACACCTACAAGGACTCGCTCAAGGAGAGCCTGGCGCAGCAAAAGCTCAAGGATGCCGTGGCACCCACCAGCAAGCCCAAGGACAGCGAGATTGTCGATTACATCAACGAGAACCTGTCCAACTACAATGACGCCCGTCGCTCGTCGAATATTCTGATCAAGGTCGATTCTGACGCTTCCGACGAGGACAAGGCCGCCGCCAAGGCCAAGGCGCAGGAGTGCCTGGACAAGATTAACTCCGGCGAGCTGAGCTTTGAGGACGCCGTGAAGCAGTACTCTGACGACACCGGCTCCAAGGAGAAGAAGGGCGATGTGGGCTGGGACAAGCTCACCACCTTCGTCGACAGCTACCAGGCGGCGCTCGAGGGGCTCAACAAGGGCGATGTGAGCGACGTCGTCGAGTCGACCTATGGCTATCACATCATCAAGTGCACCGACTACCTCCATGTCGATAATCAGGTCGATGACATTAAGCAGGTGCCCAAGGACATCAAGAAGTACGTCTCCAACGTGGTGAAGACGCAGGCGGCAAGCACCGCGTACAGCGAGTGGCTGGAGCAGTACAAGAAGGATGCCGACATCACCGTTAACCCCATGCCCAAGGACGTGCCCTACAACGTCAGCCTGAAGGGCGTCACCAAGAGTTCGACCGACAATTCGTCGACGACTGAGTAATCATGGGGCGGTGCCCGTGCGAGTGCCGCCCACGCTATTGAGGAGGATTTGCAGATGACCAACGAAGAGCTGCAGAAGGAAATGATCGCGGCCATGAAGGCTAAGGACAAGGTTCGCCTGTCTATCATTCGCCAGGTTAAGGCCGAAGTGAAGAACATCGAGGTCAACGAGCGTCGTGATGTGACCGAGGAAGACGTCAACAGCATGATCAAGCGTCTGATTAAGCAGACGAGCGAGACGCTGGAGATGTCCATTAAGGCCGGTACCGACCAGGAGCGTACCGACAACCTGACCGAGCAGGTCAAGATTCTGGAGAGCCTGCTGCCCGCGCAGGTCTCGGGCGAGGAGCTCGAGGCCCTGATCGAGCAGGTTATCGCCGAGCTGGGCGTCACGTCCAAGAAGCAGATGGGCCAGGTCATGGGCGCTCTGGGTAAGGCTACTGGCGGTAACTTCGATAAGCCGGCAGCAGCAAAGATCGTCGGCGCAAAGCTTGCGTAGGGGCCGAGCGGTACATAGTTGATGTTGAGGGGGCGTGACCATTGCGGTCGCGCCCCTTTTTGCTGGGCTGGGTACTCATTGGGGACAGGCTTAAATGAGTGCCCAATGGGTGGGTACTCATTTAAGTCTGTCCCCAATGAGTGGGTGGAAGGTTGCGGGTTCTTTACGGGAATGTAGTGTGGGCTGCGGAAATGCGGTTCTTTCCGTACAATAGTTCAACTCGTGTAAACGCAGGGAAGGGACATTCATGGCGGACATGATCGAGATCAAGCATCTCAACAAGTACTTTGGCGACCTGCATGTGCTCAAAGATATCAACCTCACCGTCAAGCGCGGCGAGAAGCTCGTAATGATCGGGCCTTCCGGTTCGGGTAAGTCGACGCTCATCCGTTGCGTCGATTATCTGGAGGAGCCCACGTCGGGCGAGGTCGTCATCGACGGTACGCCGCTCACCAAGAAGAATCACCTGGAGATGGCTCGCAAGTATAGCTCCATGGTGTTTCAGCAGTTCAACCTGTATCCCAACATGACGGTGCTGGGCAACCTGACGCTCGCGCCCACCAAGCTGCAAAAGAAGAGCAAGGAGGAGGCGACCGAGATCGCCATCGCCGCGCTCAAGCGCGTCGGCATGGCGCATAAGGCCGGCGAGTATCCGCAGAATCTCTCGGGCGGTCAGCAGCAGCGCATCGCCATCGCCCGCGCCCTGTGCACCAAGCAGCCCATCATCCTGTTTGACGAGCCGACCTCGGCGCTCGACCCCGAGATGGTCCAGGAGGTTCTGGACGTTATGATTGAGCTCGCGCAGGAGGACATCACCATGATCTGCGTGACGCACGAGATGGGCTTTGCGCGCCAGGTGGCCGACCGCGTCATCTTTATGGAGGACGGCCGCATTCTGGAGGAGGGCACGCCCGAGCACTTCTTCGATAACCCCGAGAACCCGCGCTGCCGCGAGTTCCTGTCCAAGATTCTGCACTAGGCGCGGTGATGGACATGACGGATATGACGAGGGCGACCGTGACGCGCCGCCGCTTTTTGCAGCTGGCTGGCGCCGGCATGCTTGCGCTGACGGGGACCGCGCTTACCGGTTGCGGCAACTCCACCAGTGGCGAGGGCTCCGACAAGGGGTCCAAGCTTGCGGCCATTAAGTCGCGTGGCCATCTGAATGCCGGCGTTAAGAAGGATGTTCCCGGCTACGGCTATTACGACACCGCCAAGGGCCGCTTTGAGGGCATGGAAGTCGATTTGTGCTACCAGATCGCCGCTGCCGTCTTCGGCGTGAGCTACAAGGAGGCCCGCGCCCAGGAGCTTGTCGAGTTTACCGACGTAACGCCCAAGACGCGCGGCCCACTGATCGATAACGGCCAGCTCGACGTGGTCGCGGCGACCTACACCATCACCGACGAGCGCAAGAAGAGCTGGGATTTTTCGACGCCGTACCGCACCGACTACGTGGGACTCATGGTCAAGAAGCGTTCGGGCTTTACCTCGATTGAGGACCTGGACGGCAAGGTTATTGGCGTGAGCCAGGGTGCCACCACGCAGGGCCTGATCGAGCAGATGATCAAGGACAACGGCTTTAGCTGCAAGCCCGAGTTTAGGGCCTTTAGCGGCTATCCCATCATCAAGAGTTCGCTCGACGCCGGCAATATCGACGTCTTTGCCATGGACCGCTCCACGCTGGCCGGTTACATGAACGAGACCGTTGAGCTGCTGCAGCCCGAGGTCAAGTTTGGCGAGCAGGGCTACGGCGTGGCGACCAAGAAGGGTTGCGACCTTTCGGCCGTGGTCGATCAGGTGATTTGCGATCGCCTGGCCGACGGTTGGCTCGACCAAGAGGTCAAGACCTGGGGTCTTGTATAGGCGTATCGTCCAAGGAAGGAATCAAATGCTCGAAGGATTATTTGACGCCGACCGTTGGTCGACGACATTTCAAAACATGGGGCCCTTCTGGGAGGGCTTTGGGGTGACGCTGCAGGTGGTCGTTGCCGGTCTGCTGCTGTCGCTGGTGCTGGGCACGCTGCTGGGCGTGTTCTCTACCACTCGCTCGCGCGTACTGCGCGCCATAAGCCGCGTGTACGTGGAGTTTTACCAGAACACCCCGTTGCCCGTGCAGGTGCTCTTTATGTACATGGCTGGTCCGCAGTTTTTGCAGGCCATAACCGGTGCCGACCAGCCGGTGCGCATCGCGCCGTTCGTGCTGGGCTTCTTGGGTGTGGGCCTGTATCACGCGGCCTATATTTCGGAGGTCATCCGCACTGGTATCGAGGCGGTTCCGCGCGGTCAGATGGAGGCGGCCCAGAGCCAGGGCTTCACCCGTGCGCAGGCGTACTGGTACATCGTGCTGCCCCAGACGTTCAAGATCATTTTGCCGCCGCTGTGTAACCAGGCGCTCAACCTGGTCAAGAACACGTCGGTGCTGGCGCTTGTGGCTGGCGGCGACCTTATGTACCGTTCCGACAATTTTGTGAGTCTGTACGGTTACCTGCAGGGATACATCGTCTGCTGCCTTATGTACTTCATCATCTGCTTTCCGCTCGCCATGCTGGTGCAGTGGCTCGAGCGCCGCTCCAAGGAGCGTCCGCGCGGCGTGAGCCTGGCCGAGCTGGGGCTCGACAACGTAGAGGAGGCCTAGCGCATGGAAATCTTCAACGCGACCAACCTGCTCTACATTTGGGGCGGCTTTGTTAAGACAATCGAGATCTCGGCGCTGTCGATCTTTTTCTCGCTCATCTTTGGCACGGTGCTGGCGCTCGTTAAAAGCTATGCGCCCCGCCCGTTCCGTATTTTGGTGAGCGCCTATATCGAGCTGTTCCGTTGCACGCCGAACCTGCTGTGGATCCTGTTTATCTACTTTACGGTGCAGGGTTTGGACATTGTGATTTCGACCATCGCCTTTACGCTGTTTACCAGCGCTGTTATGGCCGAGATTGTGCGCGGCGGCCTCAACTCGATTCCGCGCGGCCAGTTTGAGGCAGCGCAGAGCCAGGGCTTTGGCTTCTTTGCCACCATGCGCTACATCATTCTGCCGCAGACGTTTAAGACAATCATTCCGGCGCTGTTTAGCCAGTGCACGACCGTCATCAAGGACAGCTCGTATCTTTCAGGCATTAACGTGGCCGAGCTCATGTACACGGCAAACGTCGTGATGGCCCACGCGATCGACCTGTCGCAGGTGCTTATGCTCTACGGCCTGGTGTTTGCGATGTACTTTGTGCTCAACTTTGGTATCTCGCTGCTGGTCCGAGCGTATCAACGTCGTATCGTGGCAGCGTAGTCCTGCTTCCCCAAGCACGGCACCTTGCCCCTCAATCGTCGCTTGCGTACATTTAGTATGCGGCGCTCCTCTTTCGGGGCAATCTGTCGCACTTGGGAAACCAGGACGGTCGTAAGTGACAAAATGGGAATCAGGAATCGCCTATTTCTCATTTGTTAGAAAGGAATCGCGATGAGCGATCTGGAGAACAAGAAGAGTCCTGTGGTCATTACCATCGCGCGCGACTTTGGTGCCGAGGGCCATGAGATTGGACGCATCCTCGCCAACGAGTTGGGGATTCCACTGTACGATAACGAGCTGCTGGTGCGTGCGTCGCTGCGCGCGGGCGAGTCGCTCGACAAGATGGCTGCCTATGACGAGCGCCTGGCCGTGGAGAACATGGCGTTTTTGCCCGACCGTTACGACGCCCGTTCGTACTCGGATAAGTTGTTCCAAAAGATGAGCCAGGTGATTTTGGATCTGGGCGAGACCGAGAGCTGCATTATCGAGGGTCGTCTGTCCGACTACCTGCTGCGTAACAACCCCAACCACATTGCCGTGTTGGTGACCGCACCCTTTGAGGACCGCGTCGAGATTGTGCGCAAGAAGCGTGGCCTTAACAAAAAGAAGGGCGCCAAGCTGGTCAAGCAGCAGCAGAAGGCGCGCGAGGCGTTCTATAAGCGCTACAGTGCCGGCAAGTGGAAGATGACGAGCGGTAAGGACATCGTCGTCAACCGCGCCAAGCTGGGCCGCGAAGGCTGCAAAGACGTCATCGCCGCTGCCTACCGCTACAAAGTGGCGCAGCTCGAAGGCTAACCGACCAAAACCACCACAAGGGGACAGGCACCTTGTGGTGGTTTGGGCGGCCGGCATAGAAAAAGTCCCCGCCGGGCGTGTGCTCGACGGGGACTTTGCCGTTTGATGGCTAGCGCTGTGGGTGATTACTCGCCCAGCAGGCTCTTGGTGATCGAAGCGGCGGCCTTCTTGCCGGCACCCATCGCCAGAATGACCGTAGCGGCACCGGTGACGATGTCGCCGCCGGCCCAGATGCGAGGATCGGTGGTCTGGCCGGTCTCCTCGTCGGCGACGATGTAGCCCCACTTGTTGAGCTCCATCTTGCCGCCGATCTTGGCAGCGAAGGGGTTGGCGTTGGTGCCGATAGCCGAGATCGCGACGTCGCAGGGAATCTCCTCGATGGCGCCCTCGATGGGCACCGGGCGACGACGACCGGACTCGTCGGGCTCGCCGAGCTCCATCTTCTGGACCTTGACGGCGCACACGGAGCCGTCCTCGCCAGCGACAAACTCGAGCGGGGAGACGAGCGGCAGAACCTCGACGCCCTCGGCCTTGGCATGGTGCAGCTCGGCGCGACGGCAGGGCATCTCGTCCTCGGTACGACGGTAGGCGATGATGGCGTGCTCGGCGCCCAGGCGCTTGGCGGTACGGACGGCGTCCATAGCCACGTTGCCGCCACCAAAGACGACGACGTTCTTGCCGTGCTTGGTGGGGGTGTCGTACTCGGGGAACTTGTTGGCCTTCATCAGGTTTACGCGGGTAAGGTACTCGTTCGCGAAGAAGACGTTGGGCAGGTTCTCGCCGGGGACGTTGAGGAACTTGGGCAGGCCAGCGCCGGTCGCCACGTAGATGGCGTCGAAGCCCTGCTCGAACAGCTCCTCGGCCGTGGCCATGTTGCCTACGACGGAGTTGTACTCAAACTTGACGCCCATGTCCTCCAGGCCGTCGATCTCGCGCTTGACGACCGCCTTGGGCAGACGGAACTCGGGGATGCCGTAGACCAGCACGCCGCCGCCGGTGAAGAAGGCCTCGAAGACGGTGACGTCAAAGCCGTTGCGGGCGAGCTCGCCAGCGCAGGTGATGCCGGACGGGCCGGAGCCGACGACGGCGACCTTCTTGCCGTTCTTGGGGGCCATCTTGGGCGTGGAGGCGAGCTCGGGGCGGTCACCCAGGAAGCGCTCGAGCTGGCCGATGGCCACGGGCTCGGACTTCTTGCCACGGATGCACTTGCCCTCGCACTGGTTCTCCTGCGGGCAGACGCGGCCGCAGATGGCGGGAAGCATGGAGTCCTCGCGGATGGTATCGAGAGCGCCGCCGAAGTCCTTCTCGCGGATCTGTTCGATAAAGCGGGGGATGTTGATGTTGACGGGGCAGCCCTCAACACAGAACGGCTTCTTGCAGTTGAGGCAGCGCTCGGCCTCGGCCAGCGCCATCTCCTCGGTGAAGCCCTTGTCGACGGGGCGGAAGTCGCAGGCGCGCTCGGCAGCCGGCTCCTCGTTATCGGGGGTGCGGGGCGACTTCATATCGGCAACGAAACGACCGTTAACTAGTGGCATGCGCAGCTCTTTTCCTCATAGGCCTTGAGGGACTCGCCCTCTTCGGAACGGTAAGCGGCCTGGCGGGCACGAAGGTCATCCCAGTCGACCAGGGTGGCATCGAAGTCGGGGCCGTCGACGCAAGCGAACTTGGTCACGCCGCCCACCTCGACGCGGCAGCAGCCGCACATACCGGTGCCGTCAACCATGATGGGGTTGAGCGACGCGGTGATGGGGGTGTCGTACTTCTGGGCGGTGAGGGTCGAGAACTTCATCATCGGAACGGGGCCGACGCAGAAGACCTGGCTCACGGCCTTGTCCTGCAGCAGGCGCTCCAGCGGAGCGGTGACAACGCCCTGCTCGCCGTAGGAGCCGTCGTCAGTGGTGATGTGGATGTGGTCCTCGTCGAGGAGCTCGCGGAACTGGTCCTCCATGAGCAGGAGGTCCTTGGTGCGGGCGCCCATGATGGCGTGCACCTCGTGGCCGGTCTCGACCAGGTGCTTGGCGACCGGGAAGGCAATTGCCAGGCCGACGCCGCCGCCAATGACAGCGCAGGGGCCCTCGGCCATCTCGGTGGGAACGCCCAGCGGGCCCACGACGTCGCGCAGCGACTCGCCGGCCTCGTAGGTGGAAAGCATCTCGGTGGTCTTGCCGATCACCATGAAGATGAACTCGACCCAGCCCTCGTCACCGTTCCAGCCGGCCAGGGTAAACGGGACGCGCTCGCCCGTCTCGTTGGCGCGAACCATGAGGAACTGTCCAGCGTGCGCATGCTTGGCGATTGCAGGCGCCTCGATGCGGAACTTGAACACCTTCTCCGAGAACTGCGTCTTCTCCAGGATCTTATACATAGAACCCCTCTCTTGTTAGGGCTGCCGAACCGTGCCTCCACGGAAATGGACGGTAGCCCGAATAAAACCGTACGCGCACAGGCGTTGTGCAGACATACGGTGCAAATTATACCCTCATGGACATGTCGCTTACGTGTGTCTTTGGCAGGTGGGAGCAGGGTTTATCCACTTTGGCCTACCAAATAGGGGCAGGTTTATTTTGGTCAGCCTTATCGGGTAAAACGGCAAAGGGGGCCGGCCTCGGTTTGTGATGAGGCCGGCCCCCTTTGGGGTGTTGCGTGCATATGGCGGCGCAGGGTTTATTGCGATGCGCTCACTGTGGCGTTTCCGCAGATAAAACCTGCCAAAATAAACCTGTCCCTAAATGGTAGGTTTTAGTGCTTGCCGTTGGCGGAGGCGGCGCCGTTGACGTGGTCGCGGGCATAGACCACGCCGTGCACGATCGCCAGGCCGGCGGCGTCGGCCGCGCGGGCGCAGGTGTCCTGGAAATCCTCGGCCTCGCGGGCGCGCAACTGCTTAAGCACGTAGTCGGCGACGGCCATCTTGCCGGGAGGGTTGCCGATGCCGGTGCGGATGCGGCTGAAGTCGCGGCTGCCCATCTTGTCGATGATGGAACGCAGGCCGTTGTGGCCAGCATGGCCGCCGCCCACCTTGACGCGCACGTCGCCGGCGGGAATATCGAGCTCGTCGTGGATTACGAGCAGCTCCTCGGCCTTGATCTTGTACTCGCGACAGAGCTTGGAGATGGGGCCGCCCGAGGTATTCATGTACGACTGCGGCTTGACCAGCACAATCTGCCGCTTGCCTCCCTCTTCCTCGGGGTCGTTGATGTTGATGACCGCGACCTCGGCGCCGGCCTGGTTTTTCCAGTACGTGACGCCGGCCTGACGGGCCAGCTCGTCGATTGCCTTAAAGCCGGCGTTGTGGCGGGTCTCGGCATATTCCTCGCCCGGGTTGCCAAGCCCGGCAACCATGCGAATCTTGAGCGGCTGTGCAGCTGCCATGTTTGTCCTCCGTTACGTAAATAGTTCAATCAACGACAAAGGCTACCACGCCCGCCGAATGCGAGGCTTTGCTTCAGCGAAATCCCACCAGACAAAAGCACGGCCGCGGCAGAGCGAGCCGCCGGAACAGAAGAAACCCCCGCGCGACCTTTGCGAAGCAAGGGGGAGCGCGGGGGTTTCTTCTGTTCCGGCGGCGATGCGTCGGGTTGCAAGGACGATGCGACTACAGCGCGAAGTCGCCGCCGACGAGCGTGGAGACGGGCTCCTCGTGGTAAACGGCGGAGATGGCCTGAGCGAACTCCTCGGCGACCGAGATGGTCTTAATCTTGCCGCCGACCTCGACAGGGATGGCGTCGGTGACGACGCACTCGACGATCGGGGCGTCGTTCAGGCGCTCGATGGCCGGACCGGAGAAGATACCGTGGGTGGCGCAGACGTAGATGTCGCCAGCGCCCATAGCCTTGAGCTCCTTGACGTTGGCGCACAGGGTGCCAGCGGTGTCGATCATGTCGTCGTTGATGACGCAGGTCTTGCCCTTGATGTCACCGATGATGCCCATGACCTCGGCGGCGTTGTGGCGCGGACGGCCCTTGTGGGCGATGGCCAGGTCGCAGCCGAGCATGTCGGACAGCTTCTTGGCGGCCTTGGCACGACCCACGTCGGGGGAGACGACAACCAGGTTGTCGGTGTCGAAGTGCATGTCGTTGTAGTACTGGCCAAACAGCGGCAGTGCGGACAGGTGGTTGACCGGGATATCGAAGAAGCCCTGGATCTGACCCTGGTGCAGGTCGAGGGTGATGATGCGGTCGACGCCGGCGCGCTCGAGCAGGTTAGCGACGAGGCGGGCGGTGATGGGCTCGCGCGGGCCGGCCTTGCGGTCCTGGCGGGCATAGCCGTAGTGGGTGATAACGGCGGTGATGGAGCGGGCGGATGCGCGCTTGGCAGCGTCGGTGGCGATGAGCAGCTCCATGAGCATGTCGTTGACGTTGCCGCCGGCCACGGACTGAATCAGGAAGACGTCGGCGCCGCGGACGGTCTCGTCGTAGCGGGCGTAAATCTCACCGTTGGCGAACTGCTTTAGCGTAAGGCCCGAAAGCTCGACCCCAAGGTACTCAGCGATCTTCTGAGCGAGGGGACGGTTGGAGGAACCGGAATACACGCGGATGGACTTGCGCATATTCTCCGACTTCTCGGGATCATTAATCGGCATTACCCTTCTCCTTTATACATCGAATGCCATATAGATGCCTTTTTGCATTGTAACCGTGCGGCGGGGTTAATCGGGTCTTGATAACGTCTTTACCGTCAACGGACACGAACCGACCACTCATCCGGTCGCGCAGGTCACGATAGAAAAAGGAGCCGTCCCCATGGAACAGCTCCTTTTGTGCTTGGTAAAGCGTTATGCCTCGTCGTCCTCGTGCAGACGGCGGCGATAATCGGCGGCCCAGCCCTCAATATTTACCTGACGGGCGCGGCCCAGACCGAGTGCGTCGGCCGGAACCGGCTCGGTGATGACGGAGCCGGCGGCCACGAGCGCACCGTCGCCAATCTGGGCGGGCGCGACCATCATGGTGTCGGAACCGATGAAGGCATCCTTGCCGATGACGGTCTTGTGCTTGTGGACGCCGTCGTAGTTGCAGGTGATGGAGCCCGCGCCCACGTTGACGCCGGAGCCCATGGTGGTGTCGCCGATGTAGGACAGGTGGGGCACCTTGGAACCCTCGCCGATCGTGGACTTCTTGATCTCCACGTGCGTGCCGGCCTTGGAGCCGTCGAGCATGTGGGTGCCCGGGCGCAGGTAGGCGCGCGGGCCGCAGTCGACGCCGTTCTCGATGACGGCCTCGATGGCGATGGTCTCATCGATGGTGCAGCCGCTGCCGACGGTGGTGTCGGTGAGGCGACTGTTGGGGCCGAGCTGGCACTCCTCGCCCACGGTGACGTGGCCGATCAGGTGCGTCTGCGGCCACACTACGGTGTCGCGGCCGATAACGGCATCGGGGCCGATCCAGGCCTGCGTGGGGTCGATGAAGGTAACGCCCTCGGCCATCCAGTGCTCGTTGATGCGGTCGCGTGCAATGGCGGTAAGCTGTGCGAGCTGGATGCGGCTGTTGACGCCCAGGCCGTCGCGGTAGTCGTCGCAGTGGAAGATAGAGACTGCCTGGCCGTGGCCCTTGAGGATCTCGAGCATGTCGGGCAGGTAGTACTCGGATTGCGCGTTGTCGTTGCCGATCTCGTTAATGTGGGCGGCAAGCTGCGCGCCGTCGAAGGCGTAGCAGCCGGCGTTGCACTCCAGCAGCGTGGCGGCCTGCTCGGGCGTGCAGTCCTTCTGCTCGATGATGCGCTCGATCTGGCCATCGGCGCCTAGCTTGATGCGGCCGTAGCCAAAAGGATCGGGCGGGGTCATGGTCATGACGGTGCAGGCGAGCTCGCCGGTGGCGACGGTCTGCGCGAACTTGGCGACGGTGTCGGCGGTGATGAGCGGCAGATCGCCGTTGAGCACGACGACGGGGCCTTGCGCGATGCCGCAGGCCTCGAGCGCGACCTTCACGGCGTGGCCGGTGCCCAGGCGCTCGGTCTGCTCGACGCACTCGACCTTGGTGGCGCTGTTGGCATAGGCGCCATCGATGAGGGCGCGCATCTCGTCGGCGTGGCTGCCGATGACGACCACGACGCGGCTGCAGCCGGCCTTGATGGTGGCGTCGACGATCCACTGGACCATGGGCTTGCCCAGGATCTTGTGCGAAACCTTGCAGTGGTTCGACTTCATGCGGGTGCCCTCGCCGGCGGCGAGGATAATTGCGGTTGCGTCCATGTGATCTCCTGTTACGTTATAGAGACGTGTGTTTGGAAACGATACACGGCGCAATATGATACCGCAGGCATATGATGAGCGCGTAACGATTGATGCGCGACAGCTGAGGTTTGGGCCGCTGGTGTGGTGTTTGCGCTGCTTGCGGGCGGTGCCGGCAGTGCTTCGGCGTCGGTGATTTGGCGGGAGGGCGGGGATGCCTATGGACAACATACGAGAGGGTTCGGGCGCCGAGCCCGTGGGGGCATTTTCGATGTCGCATCCGGCAGTTCCGGCGCTCTACATGGTGCTGACGTTGGGGCTCACCATGTTCTCGATGCAACCGGTGTTGATCGCGCTGTCGCTTGCGGGTGGGTTGGCGTACGGGTTTGCGACGCGCGGTGCTGCGCGCACGTTGGGGGCGCTTCGCTGGCAGCTGCCAGTGATTTTGATCATCGCGGTGCTCAATCCGCTGTTTAGCGCCTCGGGCTCGACGGAGCTGTTTCGTATTGGCATGCGCGCGGTGTATCTGGAGAGCATGGTTTACGGCCTGTGCATGGGCGGGCTGTTTGTGGCGAGCGTGCTGTGGTTTGAGGCGGCGGCGTCGATGCTCGAATACGACAAGGTGCTCGCACTGTTGGGCAACGCCGCGCCGGTGCTCGCGCTCATGATCTCGATGTGTATGCGGCTTATCCCGCAGTTTTTGCGCCGCGGCCGCACGGTGCTGGCGGTGCAGGACGCGATCGATGTGCCGGGGCGTGCGCCCGCCGATCCCGTGCGATCGCGCCTGCGGGCGTCGAGCGTGCTGATGGGCTGGGGCATGGAAGATTCGCTTGAGCGCGCGGATGCCATGCGCTCGCGCGGGTGGGGTGCTGCGTCGCGCCGTACGACGTACGCGCGGTATCGACTGGGACGCAGCGACGTTGCCGCGCTGGTCGAGCTCGCGCTGTTTGGTGCCGCCGCGGTGGCAGTGGCATGGACCGCGACAACGCAGTATTCGTTTTACCCGCAGCTTTCGGTGCCCGCGCCGTGGCTGGGCTATGTTGTGTACGCTGCCTGGATGGTACTGCCCTGTGTGTTGCATGCGATCGATGAGAAGAGGTTTGGCTGATGGCTCGGTTGGATAGGGGCTCGGTGTCGGGCGCGGCGTGCGGCCCGGATATGCCGGCGATTGAGGTGCGGAGCCTGAGCTTCGCCTACCCCGGGGCTGATGCTGCGGTGCTCGAGGGGCTCGACTGGTCTGTTCCTCAAGGTGCATTTGCGCTGCTTGTCGGCGGTACCGGATCGGGTAAGTCGACGCTGCTGTCGCTGCTCAAGCCCGAGATCGCTCCGGCGGGCGAGCGCACTGGCGATGCGCGCGTGCTGGGCGAGAACGTTGCCGACATGGACGTGCGCGCGTCTGCGGAGCGCGTGGGCTACGTGTTCCAGGATCCCGAGAACCAGATTGTGTGCGAGACCGTGTGGCATGAGATGGCGTTTGGCCTGGAGAATCTGGGTGTGTCGCGCGACGAGATGCGTCGCCGTGTTGCCGAGACCAGCTATTTCTTTGGTCTGGAGGACTGGCTTCATCGCGATACCGATACGCTTTCGGGCGGTCGCAAGCAGTTGCTGTCGCTTGCCGCCGTCCTGGCGCTGCGTCCGCGTGTGCTGCTGCTCGACGAGCCCACGTCTCAGCTCGATCCCGTTGCCGAGAAGAATTTTCTGCACGCGCTGTTTCGCGTGAACCGTGAGCTGGGCTGCACGGTTGTTGTGGCTACGCATCAACCGCGGCCGATGCTCGAGTATGCGACGCGTGCGTACCGGATTGAGGGCGGTCGCGTGCGCGAGGTGGCGGATATGGCTTCTTTGGGACGCCGAGAATCGCTGTTTTCCGATGACGTGTTGGGGTGGGGTGCCATCCGATGTGCAAAAAACGGAGTATTCAGCAGGCGTGAGGACAATTTAGGCTCTCTGGAGCCGACCGGGGACGTATCGAGCGCGAAAAAAAGTTCGGAATTGGACAAATCGTCCGAATTTGTGGCGCAAACGTCGCTCGAAAACGGCTCGGAAGCCTTCCCGCGCACGGATGGAAGCAGAATACTCCAAAAAATGCACGGTGGGTCGGCTACCACCCTGTCGGAAGGCTGGTTTCGCTACGATCGCGCGGGCGGTTGGGTGCTACGCGGGCTCGATGTGACGTTTTCAGCCGGCGCGGTGCATGCGGTCGTGGGCGGAAACGGCTGTGGCAAGTCGACGATGCTCTCGGTGCTGGCCAAGACGGCTAAGCTGCAGCGTGGCCGCATGGTGCGTGGGGCGGCTTCGGCGGCGCTGCTGCCGCAGAACCCCAAGGCTCTGCTGGTTGCCGAGACGGTGCGCGACGAACTGATGGAATGGGCTTCGACCTGCGGATACGACGAGGCCGCAGCACAGGAGCAGACAGCGCGCCTGGGCCTAGCGGGCTTGGAGGCGCGTCACCCGTACGATCTTTCGGGCGGTCAGCGCCAGCTGCTTGCGTTGGCAAAGCTGCTGTTGATTGGCCCGGAGCTGCTGCTGCTTGATGAGCCCACCAAGGGTTTGGACTTGGCCAGCCGCCGCATCATCGCTCGCGCCCTGCGTGACCATGCGAATGCCGGCGGTACCGTCATCATGGCCACGCACGACTTAGACTTTGCCGAGCAGGTGTCCGACGACGTCGCCATGATGTTCGACGGCGAGATCGCCTGCATGGAGCCTCCGGCAGATTTCTTTGCCGACAACGTGTTCTACAGGGCGTGATGGGATGACGGATCATCGCGTCTCGCGCCTACTCACAAAAATGGAGATTCCGCTGCTCCTGGCGGTGCCGGCAGTGATGACTGCGGCGTTGCTGGTGGGCATTGAGCAGGCGGCGCTTGCCATGCTGGTTGTAGTTGCGCTCGTGCTCGCACTGTTCTTTGCGGGCTATGAGACATCACGTCCAGGCCTGCGCCAGATCATGCCCACGCTGGTGCTGGCGGCGCTGGCCGCGGCGGGGCGCATCCTGTTTGGGCCTATTCCCGACTTTAAACCCGTGAGCGCCATCGCTATTATCGCGGGGGCGACGTTGGGCCGACGCAACGGCTTCATGGTCGGCGCGTTGGCAGCGTTGACCAGTAATTTCTTTTTTGGGCAGGGCGTGTGGACGCCGTGGCAGATGTATGCCTGGGGTCTGGTGGGCTATATCGGTGGCGCACTGGCGCATGCGGGCGCGTTTGACCGCGCCGATGGAGCCGTGCGAATGCCGGCTCTGTTGGCGTATGGCTTTGCCTCGGGCTTGCTGTATGGCGTCGTGATCAACGCGTATGACATCATCGGTTTTGTGCAGCCGCTCACCTGGGCAGGCGCCGTAGCGCGTCTTGCTACGGCGGTGCCGTTCGATATCACACACGGACTCGCGACCTGCGTGTTTTTGGCCGCCCTGTACAGGCCCTGGTGTCGCCGCATCAACCGCGTCGTCGTGAAGTACGGGCTGTAGTGGCGGTTGCGCTGGGGCGAGAATCAATACTGACTTGGTGTCATATCAAAACTATGCCGGTTTAAGGGGCTGGATTGACACAGACCGACCATACCGGCATTTTTCGAAAATAGACGAGCCACCTACCTGCGGTTTTATTTTGCTCGAATTGCGTGTGGTTAGGGATCTGCGATTCAGCCCCGTAAACCGGCATGGTTTTGGAATGGCCGGCTGATATGGCGGGCGTCGCGGCCCTCAGAGAGCCAAATCGATCCGCTTTCTTCCGTCCCCAGACGTCCCCAGGGAATCAGTTGACGGCGCTTACCACGAAACTGGCCCATCTACTACGTTTAGCTTGATATCCCCGACCATGACCGCGTTTTATGAAAAACCGCAGGCTTTCTACCTGCGGTTTTCTTTTTGCGTTGTTCGCTGTGGTTGAGGGTAGTGGCTTAAACGTAGTAGATGGGCCAGTTTCGTGGCGGGTGGGTCGCGTGGATTCCCTCGCGAGGTGAAAATGATCCGTTTCCCTCCGTCCCCGGGGGATCATTTGGGGGCTAGAGCTCCAGGGCGAGGGTGACGGGGCAGTGGTCGCTGCCGAAGATGTCGCCGCGGATGCCGGTGTCGCGTACGTTGCCGGCGATTGCGTCGCTTACCAGGAAGTAGTCGATGCGCCAGCCTGCGTTGTTCTTGCGGGCATTAAAGCGGTAGCTCCACCAGCTGTAGACACCCTCGACGTCGGGGTTTGCCGCGCGCCAGGTGTCGGTAAAACCGGCGTCGAGCAGCTTGGTAAACTTGCCGCGCTCCTCGTCCGAAAAGCCTGCGTTGCCGCGGTTGGACTTGGGGTTCTTTAGGTCGATCTCCTCGTGTGCCACGTTAAAGTCGCCGCAGGTTACGACGGGCTTGCCGGTTTCGCGCTCAAGCGCGCTCAAAAAGCCGCGATAGGCATCGTCCCAGGCCATGCGTACATCGATGCGCGCGAGCTCGTTTTGGGCGTTGGGCGTATAGACGTCCACGAACCAAAACTTGTCGAACTCGAGCGCGCAGACGCGGCCCTCGGTTGCGGCTTGGGCGACGAGCTCGGCCGCCTCGTCCTCGCCGGCGTGGGGCAGCAGCGCATCGGCGCGCAGCACGCGCAGCGGTTCCTGGCGGCTAAAGACCGCGGTGCCCGAGTAGCCCTTGCGCTCGGCGTAGCTCCAGGTTTGGTGGTAGCCGGGCAGATCGATATCGACCTGGCCTTCTTGCAGCTTGGTCTCCTGCAGCGCCAGGATATCGACGTCGAGTTCTTGCGCGATCTGAATAAAGCTCGGGTCTTTTTTGAGCACGGCGCGCAGGCCGTTGACGTTCCACGAGGCGAAAGTGTAAGTCTGAGGCATGGTGTCCTTTCGACGGGATTGGCAGGCTTAAGATTAACGCAACAAGAGCGGGGCGGAGTTCGCGAGTGATAGCGCGAACGCCGCCGTCCCTAAGACACGGACGGAGGACATATATGACGCAGGCAATATCGGACCCCAAGCGGGCCTCCGCCGCGCTGGCGGAGCTGTTCGAAACCCATGGCCACGTGGTCTTCTTTGGCGGCGCGGGCGTTTCCACGGCAAGTGGCATTCCCGATTTTCGCAGCGTTGACGGCCTGTATCACCAGCGGTTTTCCTATCCGCCCGAGACTATGCTCTCGCACAGCTTCTACGAGGCGCATCCGGCGGAGTTTTTCGACTTCTACCGGACCAAGATGATCTCCCTTGACGCCAAGCCCAACCACTGCCACGCCAAGCTGGCGGAGCTGGAGCGCGCCGGCAAGCTCGACGCCGTGGTGACGCAAAATATCGACGGCCTGCATCAGGCGGCTGGTTCACGGCGCGTGTTTGAGCTGCATGGCTCGGTCCACCGCAATATCTGCCAGACGTGCGGCGCGGTCTACAGCGCCGAATGGATTTGCTCACGCGAGCACGAGGACGCCGCGGGTGCGCCTGCGTGCCCCGCGTGCGGCGGCCGCATCAAGCCCGACGTAGTGCTCTACGAGGAGCCGCTCGATGAGCGCGTGCTTACCGGCGCCGTTGCTGCCATCGCCGCAGCCGACGCCCTCGTCGTGGGCGGGACCTCGCTCGTAGTGTATCCGGCGGCGGGTCTCACGCGTTACTTTACTGGCGATACGCTGGCTATTTGCAATCTTGCTCCCACCGATCAGGATGCAAATGCCGACCTGCTGATTTCTTGCGACATCGCGGCCGCGTTTGCGTTCTAGCCCGCGCGCGCGGATACAATAGAAAGACTGAGTGCAAAGCGACCCCGCCGCCAGCTCCCCAAGCTCGGCGGCGTGGGCATTTTAGGAGGATGTTCATGGCGAACGACAGCAAGACATGGCGGTGCGGAAAGTACGAGCTCAGCTTTGACCGTCCGCGCATCATGGGCGTCCTCAACGTGACGCCCGATTCGTTCAGCGATGGCGGGGAGCACTTCGACCCCGATGCCGCCATCGAGTACGGCCTGGCGATGCTCGACGCCGGCGCCGACATCATCGACGTGGGCGGCGAGTCCACGCGCCCCGGCTTTACCCCGGTCAACCCCGACGAGGAGGCTCGCCGCGTACTGCCCGTGGTGCGCGCGCTGGCCAAGGAGGGCGCCATCGTCTCGATCGACACGCGTCATGTGGCGGTTGCCAAGGCGGCCGTGCGCTGCGGCGCCTCGATCGTCAACGACGTGACCGGCTTCACCGATCCCAAGATGGTCGAGTTTGTTAAGACGAGCACCTGCGGCGTCATCGTGATGCATGCCGGCGAGGTCGCCGCGCCCACCCGCACGCACGCAACGGTGCAGCTCGATACCTCGGCAGCGGCGTTTGTTGCCGAGAAGGCGCGCGAGGCGGCTGCCGAGGCCGCGCGTGAGGCCGAGAAGCCGGCTCGCCGCCGTCGCGGCAAGTTGCTGGGCGAGCCTAAGCCGGAGGCCAAGCTTCCGGGCGGCGTGGTGCAGCCCTCGTTGCCGTTTGGCGAACCGGAGCCCACGTCCGAGCCTTCAAGCGAGCAGGAGACGCCGGCCGCTGAGCAGGCTGCTGCCGCCGAGACCGTCGCGCCCGCGCCCGAGGCCACCGAGGCCGCATCGGAGTCCAATGACCGCCTGGCCGCCATGATGCGCCGCAGCGCCCGCCGCGAGGAAGCCTACGTGCCCACCTCGCAGCTCCGCCGCTTCACCCTGCCCGATTCGGCGCCCATCATGCGCCGCGTCATGGGCTTTCTGTCCGACCAGGCCCGCACGCTCATCCATGCCGGCGTGTCGCGCGACCGCATCTGCATCGATCCCGGCCCGGGCTTTGGTAAGTCGGCTAACGAGGACATCGTCATCCAGCGCGAGACTGCCAAGATGGCGTCACTGGGCTATCCGCTCATGTGTGCCGTGTCGCGCAAGCGCTTTGTGGGCGCCGTCTCGGGCGTGACCGAGGCCGCCGCACGCGATGCCGCCACGTTTGGTGTGTGCCTGGGCGCCATCCAGGCCGGCGCCAACATCGTGCGCGTGCATGACGTTGCGGGCTTTGCGCAGTTCCTGAACGGTTACTGGGCCGTTGCCAAGCCGCAGCCGCGTCGCGCGTTTGTGGCCGTGGGTTCCAACCTGGGGCATCGCTGCGACAACATCCGCGCCGCGCGCGACATGATTGCCGAGATCCCGCTCACCTGCGTGTCCAACTGCTCGCGCATCTACGAGAGCGAGCCGGCCTACGAGACGCGCCAGGACGCGTTTGCCAACGCCGTCATCGAGATTAAGACCGAGCTGGCGCCGCTGGTGCTGCTCGACGAGCTTATGAAGATTGAGGCCGAGCTGGGCCGAGACCGCTCCAAAAAGGCCAAGGTAAACGGCCCGCGCACCATCGACTTGGACCTGCTGTGGATGGACGGCGAGACCCACGGCGGCAAGAAGCTGCGCCTGCCGCATCCGCTCATTGGCGAGCGCGACTTTGTGCTGGTGCCGCTCGAAGACCTGATGCACGACCCGGCGCGGTTCTTCCGCTACAACGGCGTCGAGGTCAAGGAGCCCGAGGATCGCGTGGGCCATATCGTGGGCGAATTGGGGCGCATGTAGATGATCGAGATGAATGCTGTAGCCGCCGGTACCGAGCTCGACGCGGCGCGTGACGCGGGCCGCGAGGGCATGTCCGCGGGCTGGTGCGCGTGGAGCGCGGGCGATGCATCGCTGACGTTTTCGCTGGTCGTGCGCCCCGATGTGAACATGCATGCCTTCCACGGCCTGCCGTTTGTGGCCGCAATGGGCATGATGGACGCGCTCGTGGGCACGGCGTCGACGCCTGGCCTGGGGCTTGCCGGCAAGGTGGGCATCCAGTGGCCGAGTGACATCGTGTGCGGCGCTCCTGCGTTTGAGACGTCGCTCGCGCGCGTCGCCGTCAACGGCGGTGCCGGTGCCGCGGGCATGTTTGCCGCGGTGACGGTTGATGTTGAGCGTGCGGCGCTAGGCGAGCTTGGCGTGGATATGGCTGACGAGGTGCTGGTCGAGGCATTGGCCGCCGCCGTGCTGGCCCGCGTGGACGCCTGGGCGGTTGTTGCCAACACGCCGCAAGGCGCCGCAGGGCCGCTGGCTCCCGTGCTGGGCGAGTACTTCGACATGGTGCCGCTGCTGGGCCGCCAAGTTGCGGCGGTGTCGCCCAACGGTTTGCCGCTTGCGGTCGGTGTGTTTGCGGGCCTGGACATCTGGGGTCGTGCGACCATCAAAACCGATGCCGGCGAGCAAGAGTTTCCGCCCGAGGCTGTACGAATTCGCGGTCTGTAACGCGTAGCGCCCGCACTCAAAGATAACGATGACAACGAAGCCCTCTTCGGCCTGTGCCGGGGAGGGCTTTGCGTGACTGCGGGGTAGCACCTCGGACCTATTCCTCAAAACTGAAAATTTTTCGATTTTGAGGAATAGGCTTGGCGAGCATTTGCGGGGGCTGTGGCATCGGGCGTGCTCGACTTAAGCCCCTGCTCTATCCCAGCTCCTGCATGCGGCGGTAGATTTCGCAGATGCCCTTGATGGTGAGTTGGCCGTCTACCACGTCGAAGGCATCGGTCGAGCCGGCGACGATGCCGGCGAGACCGCCCGTGGCGATAACGGTGGCATCGTCGCGGCCCAGCTCGCGCTTCATGCGCGCGACCAGGCCTTCGGCCATGGCGGCGGCGCCCATCACGGCGCCGACCTTGATGCATTCCTCGGTGTCACGGCCGATGGCGTGCTCGGGCGCCTCGAGCGGAACGCTGGCGAGCTTGGCAGCGCGGGCAGCTAGCGCGTCCATGGAGATGCGGATGCCCGGCGCGATCGCTCCGCCAATGTAATAGCCGTCCTCATCGATGACGTCGATATTGGTCGCGGTGCCAAAGTCCACCACGATCGCCGGCGCGCCATAGAAGGTCTCGGCAGCGACGGCGTTGGCGATGCGGTCGGCACCAACGGCCTGGGGGCGCGCCGCCCGCAGCTTGGTTACGGCGGCCGTCTGCGGCCCGATGACGATGGCGTCCGCGGCAATGCGGTCGGCCACGGCGTGCCACTCGCGCGAGAGCTGCGGCACCACGCCCGCAAAGGCGATCGCGTCGACCGCATCGAGCGAAAGGCCGTACATCTTAAAGAAACCCATCAGGCGCACATGGATCTCGTCGGCGGTATAGGAGCGGTCGGTGGGCATGCGCCACGACTGCACCAGCTCGTCTCCGTCAAACAGGCCCATGGCCGTCTGCGTGTTTCCCATATCGATAGCGAGCAGCATGTCTACTCCCGGTGTCGGCATAAAAGGACGCGCACCATTGTATACGTGCCGTCGACGGCGCTCAGCTGCGATTCGTTTACGGTGATAGGGGCTGAGGGGTTTAAATATGAAGGAATTATGCTCTACGAGATTTTCCTTGCCGTTTACCGAACTCCCGCGTAATATTCTTTCTTGCGCACATGAGGCGCCCAGACATTGCGGGGTGGAGCAGTCTGGTAGCTCGCCGGGCTCATAACCCGGAGGTCGTAGGTTCAAATCCTGCCCCCGCGACCAAGAACTTGCAGCTCGTCGGCCTAGCCGGCGAGTTTTTTTGTTATTCCGGGACCGTGTTTTCGGTCCAATTCTCGGCCTCTCAAACAAAATCTCGACCTGTAACATCTAGACCCGATTTGGGCGGCTAGGTGTTACAGATCGAGATATACCGGTGGTTTGGGTCGTGTTTGTCTAAATCTGTAACACGAGGGACGGTTTTTGCCGAGTAACCGTTACAGATTGAGATTTTCTAGCAGGCGGGCTTGGTTTGTCTCGATCTGTAACAGGTAGGGGTCAAAAGTGGGCCTAGCTGTTACAGATTGAGATTGTTGAGGTTGGGTCGAGGGGAATATCTCGATCTGTAACAGTAAGACCCGGTTTTGCCGAGTAGATGTTACAGATTGAGACAAACCAACGGGCCGCCCCGCCCCATCCACCTGCCGCCTCCTGATATTCGCCGATTTTCGTTGTGCCGCTGTGCCCCCATGCCATATCCTCTAGACAACTACGTGGCATCATCGCCGCCGCGCCTATAAGAGAGGAATGTTCATGACCGCACCTGCATCCAAGCTGCTCCAGCCCATTACGGTTGGCCCCCTTGAGCTCAAGAACCGCATTATGTTCCCGCCGCTGACCACCGGCTACGAGGAGCGCGACGGTTCCATCGGCGAGCGCAGCCTGGCTTTTTACGAGCGCTTGGCCCGTGGCGGCGTGAGCTACATCGTCATCGGCGACGTTGCTCCCGTCATGACCGCAAGCCCCACGCCCAAGCTGGCAACCGACGCCCAGATCCCCACGTTTAAGGCGCTGGCCGATGCCGTCCACAAGCACGGCGCCAAGGTCGCGCTGCAGCTGTTCCACCCCGAGTACGATGTGCCCGGTGTCGGCCGCATGGTCATGGGCTCCATGGCTGCCGCCAAGGCCGCGCAGGAGGCCAAGGCCGCCGGCGACGAGGAGACCTTTGCCGCCAAGATGGCCGAGTCCAACGAGATCCGCAACCAGGCCTACGCCAAGCTGCATCACGACATGCAGCACTTTGTGAACGAGGCGAGCGTAGAGCAACTCACCCAGATCAAGGAGGCCATCGCTGCCTCGGCCGCCCGTGCGCAGCAGGCCGGCATCGACGCCATCGAGGTCCACGGCGATCGTCTGGTGGGTTCGCTGTGCTCGGCCATCCTCAACCAGCGCACCGACGAGTACGGCGGCTCGTTCGAGAACCGCGTTCGCTACGCGCTGGAGGTCGTCGCTGCCATTAAGGAAGCCGCGCCGCAGCTGATGGTGGAGTACAAGCTCCCCGTGATCATGGAGAACCCCGACGGCACGCCGCGCGGCAAGGGCGGCCTGCAGCCCGACGAGGCCTGCGAGTTCGCCAAGCTGCTCGAGGGCGCGGGCATCGATATGATCCAGGTCGCACAGGCCAACCACACCGGCAACATGGGCGACACCATTCCGCCCATGGGCGCCATGCCCTACAACTGGACGCTGCCCGTGGCCGAGCGCGTCAAGGCCCTGGTCTCCGTGCCGGTGGCAACCGTGGGCCGCGTGGTTTCGGTCGAGGCCGGCGAGAAGATTCTGGAAGACGGCGCCGCCGACATCATCGCCTATGGCCGCTCGCTCATGTGCGACCCCGACATTGCGCTGAAGGCCGCCACGGGTGAGCCCATCCGCGAGTGCCTCAACTGCAACAAGGGTTGCGTCGATGCGATTCAAAACCGCAAGTACATTTCGTGCGTGCTCAATGCCGAGAACGGCGACGAGGCGACCATCGCCATCAAGCCGGGCGAGGGCGACAAGAAGGTCGCCGTGGTGGGCGGCGGCATCGCCGGCCTGGAGGCCGCGCGCGTGGCGGCCAAGCGCGGCTACGACGTGACCGTCTACGAGGCGAGCGATCATCTGGGCGGCCAGATTGTGCTGGCGGCTGCGCCTCCGCGCAAGGACGAGATCATGCGCTCGGTCGAGTACTACGAGAAGATTCTGCCTGGCCTGGGCGTGAAGGTTGAGCTCAGCCACGTCGCTACGGCAGAGGACCTCAACGCCGCCGATGCCGCGATTGTGGCCGTGGGCGCGCACGACGTGGTCATCCCCGTTCCGGGTGCCGACTCGGACAAGGTCGTCTCGAGCTGGGACGTGCTGGCCGGCAAGGTGGAGCTTACGGGCCGCGTCGCCGTCATTGGCGGCGGCCTGGTGGGCACCGAGACTGCCGAGTACCTGCTGCAGCACGGCTGCGAGGTGGCGATCGTGGAGATGCTCGACAAGATTGCCGCGGGCGAGTCCGAGACCATTCTGCCGCTGATTATGAGCGACTTTGCCGAGCACAACGTGGAGCAGCACGTGAAGACCCGCCTGACCGCCATTACCGACGAGGGCGTGGAGGCCGTGCGCACCACCGAGGACGGCGCCGAGGAGCCGGTAAATATCGCCTGCGATTACGTGGTGATGGCCGTGGGCTCCAAGGCCAACGCGTTTGACCTGGACGGCGTGACGGTGCCCGTGACCTGCGTGGGCGACTGCTCGGGCGAGCGCACCGCCGACATTGCGAGCGCCATCCGCACGGCGTATCACGCGGCCAACGAGCTGTAGTTGAGCATCGCGGCCAGGCGGGGCGGTAGCACGGATCCGCCTCGCCCGACTGCGTCCCGTCGGGTGTCAATCGGTGCGGGGCCTGCAAGCGCAGCAGGTCCCGCCCTTTTGTTTTGCTCCGGTGGATGGCAATGCGCGGTAATCATGAGGAGTGAGGACGTCTACTGCCTTGCAGATTACTCAAAATTATTGGGGGAGGGGTTAATAACTATATCTTCTATACCAAAGGACATAAAGAGATGCCAATTTTGTTGACAAGCGAATGACGATTAGCTGCGAGTCAGCTACCAGCGTAAATAATCGATAAAGAAATGTCGTAATTTGGTGCCAAATGCCCAGATAACGCCGCGTCTATTTTAATTAACTGCTTTGAGCAAACAGTAAAATGCTACTATCTAACTTGCACGTAAGAAAGCAGATTAACGGTTAAGGCTAAGAAGTGGCAGGTATGTCGGAAGCAACTAGGACTCGCACGCATGCGCCCGAGGTTAGGCAGCGCGCCGTCGAGATCCTCCAAGAGGGGGTCGGTCATCGTGCCCTCGCTGCGGAGCTTGGCATTCCCCAGGCCACGGCTCGTCAGTGGGCCCGCGCGTATGCCGTGGGCGGTGCCGACGCCGTTCTCAATGCCGGTTCGCATCATCACACCTATTCGTACGACGTAAAGCTCGCTGTGGTTAAGGACCGTCTGGAAAACGGCTTGACGGTTCGCGAGGCCATGATCAAGCACAAGATTCCCAGCGAGTCTTCGGTCAAGGCTTGGTGCCGTCAGTACCGCGAGAGCGGTGAGTCCGCACTGGTCGATAAGCCGCGCGTTAAAAAGGCGGAATAGCAAACGGGATGGTGCGCCCACAGGGGCGCATTTTTCTTGCCGCGCCAACTTTTTGGACCGGCGCGAGCCTATCGGGACATCCTCCAACGTGGTCAATAAACCGCGCGCAGTGGCCCGCGCGTCTGTCGTTGCGGTAAGGGAGCGTCACCCCTCTACTCCAATGCGGACAGACTCCTTGCCCCGTACGCCTAAAACTCCCCAGTTGACCGAAAACCTGCCGCCGCTACTCCTCAATTGAGCTATAACGTTAAACAATTGCAGCGTTTTTGCATGGGGGAGTGATGGTATGACGCTACTGTATTTCCTTACCCTGTTTCCGCTGGTACCGGCGCTGGGCATGCTGCTCGCGCGTGGTGACCGCGCCCGCGATGCGGTGGGGCTCATAGGTTCCGGCATTATTATGGCGGTGACAGTTGTAGTCGCCGTCATGTTTTTTGGCACGGGTCCGCAGAGCTTTGAGGTTGCCCCCGGCACCTCGCATGTGCTCTCGATCATCAGCTCCGTCATCGACGTCATCCTGTGCGCCGTAATCCTGTACAACGCGTACAAATATAGGAACGCGCTCACCACGGTGCTCGGCATAGTCCAGCTGGTGGGCTCGCTCGCCTTTGCAGCCATGACGTTGCCCGCGGCCGAAGCCGTCACGGCAACGCCGCTCTACCTGGACTACATGAGCGTGATCATGGTGCTCGCCGTCGGCATCGTCGGCAGCCTAATCTGCGTGTATGCCTTGGGTTATATGAAGGACTTCCAGGCCCATGACGAGCACGAGGCCGCGCTGCGCGGGCAGACCGCGCCCGACCGTCGCCCGCAGTTCCTGGCGCTCATGTTCCTGTTCCTCTCGGCCATGTTCGTTATCGTGACGAGCGACAACCTTGAGTGGCTGTTCTGCGGCTGGGAAATCACCACCGTGTGCTCGTTCCTTATGATTGGCTACACGCGCACGCCCGAGGCCATCAAGAACGCCTTTACCCAGATCATCCTCAACATGCTGGGCGGCATCGCGTTTTTGGCGGGCCTTATGTTTCTGCACGTTAACGGCATGCCGCTGACCATCTCGGGCATGATCGAGCTTTCCGGCGCCGGCACCGCGCAATCCGCACTGCTGGTGATGCCGGTCATCCTGTTGTCGCTCGCCGCACTCACCAAGGCCGCACAGATGCCGTTCCACACTTGGCTGTTGGGTGCCATGGTTGCCCCCACTCCCACGAGCGCCCTGCTGCACTCGTCAACCATGGTCAAAGCCGGCGTGTTCCTAATGGTCAAGCTGAGCCCGCTCTATGCTATCTATCCCGTAACCGGCTTTATGGTCACGAGTGTGGGCGCCATCACGTTTTTGCTTGCTGCCCTCATGGCCATCTCGCAGAGCAACGCCAAACGCGTGCTCGCGTACTCCACCATTTCCAACTTGGGCCTCATCAGTGCCTGCCTGGGTGTCGGCGCGCCCGAGGCCGTATGGGCGGCCATCTTTCTGATTCTGTTCCACACGGTGGCAAAGTCGCTGCTGTTCCTGTGCGTGGGCACGGCCGAGCATCATATCGGCAGCCGCAATATCGAGGACATGGACGGTATGTTCAGCCGCATGCCGCACCTGACGCGTCTGATGATGCTGGGCATCATGGGCATGTTTGTGGCGCCGTTTGGCATGCTCGTCTCCAAGTGGGGCGCCCTGGTGGCGTTCGCGCAGACTGGCAACGTGCTCATGATCATGGTGCTTGCCTTTGGCTCGGCCGCGACGTTCTTCTTCTGGGGCAAGTGGCTTGCCAAGCTTTCGGGCGTCGACCCCACGGCTCAAAACGTTGAGGTCAATGTCCATAAGACCGAATGGATGGCCCTCAACACCATCGCCGCGCTGCTGATTCTGTGCTGCGTGGCGTTTCCGGTTATCTCGAGCGGTCTGGTGTCGCCTTACTTGGCCATGGTGTTTGGCCGCGTGCCGTACGTTATCGGCAAGGACGCCATGTATCTGATGGTGGTTATCGTGGCGTTTATCGCCGTGGTGCTGCTGACTTCATTCCGCGTGAGCAACAAGCCGCACGTCAACGTGTACCTTTCGGGTGTGGGAACCGACAAATATCGTCATTTCCGCGGCTCGATGGGACACGAGGTGAAGGCCGAAAAGCGCAATTGGTATTCGGAGGACGCCCTTGGCGAGAAGCGTATTGGCCCCGCGGGTAGCGTCGTGTGCTGCAGCATTATCTTGTTTGCGCTGCTGTGTTGCGCGTGGATTGGGCCCGAGAGACTTGCCATGAGCGCGCCCTCGGTGCTGCGCGGCAAGTATTTCGAAGGTTCGGGTGTCGTGGGCATCTTTATAGGCACCGTGGCGTTTGCCTTGATTGCGCCGCTTGTGGGCGGTTTGATTGACGGCCTTGACCGTAAGCTTTCGGCCCGCATGCAGGGTCGTGTGGGTCCGCGTCTGCTGCAGCCCTTCTACGACGTTGCCAAGCTGCTGCGCAAGGCCCCTGCCAGCGTAAACACCATGGACGACACCTACATGGCATGCGCGCTCATCTTTACCGTGGTGGGCGGCGGCATCTTTGTGTCGGGTTCCAACACGATGTTGTGCTCCTTTATGGTGACGCTCGCCGCGATCTTTGTGGTGCTGGCGTCTGCCTCGACGCAAAGCCCGTTTGCCCAGGTCGGCGCCGATCGTGAGTTGCTGCAGGTTATGAGTTACGAGCCCGCCGTTCTGCTGATGAGCGTGGGCTTGTACCTTGCTACCGACAGCTTCGATTCCATCGCCGTGACGGGGCAGTCGGCCCCCATCATCGTGTACAGCGCACCCATTTTCCTCGCGTTGCTCGCGGTGCTTACCATCAAGCTGCGCAAGTCGCCGTTTGACCTTTCGTGCTCGCATCACGCGCATCAGGAGATCGTCCAGGGCGTCGCCACCGAGATGAGCGGCGGCACGCTGGCCAAGATGACCCTTATGCACTGGTGCGAGACCGTGCTGTTTTTGATGTGGGTGGGCATGTTCTTTGTTTGGAACAACCCGGTGAGCTGGGTCGTAGCCCTGGTCGTGATGGCCGCGACGTATTTTGTCGAGGTCCTGATCGACAACACCTTCGCACGCAGCACCTGGCGCAGCTGCTTTAGGCTCGGATGGGGCGTGGCGCTGGTGTTTGGCCTGCTCAACCTTATGCCCATCCTCGTCGACGTATTTATTTAGGAGGCGGCATCCATGGATCATAAAATGTCGCGCTCGCCGTGGGTTATTCATTACGACGGCTCGAGCTGCAACGGCTGCGATATCGAGGTGCTGGCCTCGCTTACCCCACTGTTTGATGCGGAGCGTTTTGGTGTGGTCAACACCGGCAACCCCAAGCATGCGGACATCTTTTTGGTGACGGGGTCGGTCAATGCCCAGAACCTGCCTGTCGTGCGCCAGATTTACAACCAGATGCTCGAGCCCAAGTGCGTGGTGGCCTGCGGCATCTGCGCGTGTTCGGGCGGCGTGTTCCGCGATGCCTATAACGTGATCGGTGGCGTGGACCGCGCAATTCCCGTGGACGTGTACGCGCCCGGGTGCGCCATTCGTCCCGAGACCGTGATCGACGCCATCGTTGAGGCGTGCGGCATCCTGGACCAGAAGGAGGCCGTGATGCGCGCCGGCGGTGACCCGCTTACCGTGGGCGGCGCCGCAACCTGGGACGGTGGCGTTGAGCTGGGCGAGGACGGGTTTGTGGCTGCGGGGGCCGGGGCTGACGGTGTCGGTGACGCGCCAGCCGCTGGCGACGCGCCTGCTGAGACGCCCGCCGCTGCAAGGGAGGCCGAGTAATGCAAAAGGCAATCTATACCACCGTCGGGATTGACGAGCTTCTGTCGCATGTCCAGGCGCTTAAGGGCGTCGGCGCGCGCTTTGTGCAAATGCACGCCGAGCGCAACGTCGACGACGGCACGTATCGCTTGGTCTATACGTTTATCAACGTTCGTGCTGCTCAGGAGCATATTGCGCAGGACGGCAGCTATGCGATCGAGAACCTGGTGGTTGAGGGAATTGATCGGTACCAGGAGATTCCGTCCATCAGCTCGTACTATCCGGCGGTGTTCCCGTTTGAAAATGAGGCACACGACCTGTTCGGGCTTGTCATCACCGACATGCAGATCGACTTTAAGGGCTTTTTCTACCAGGTCTCGACCGCTGAACCCATGAGCGTTATTACGCCCGAGGTGAAGGCCGCGCGCGAGAAGGCCATGAAGGTCCGCGCGGCTGCCGAGGCCAAGGCGCGCAAGGCCGCTGCCGAGAAGGCCGCTGCGGGGGAGGGCGCCACGGGCGCTGGCGATGCCGCGGGTGCCGCTGCTCAGCCCACTGCGGCTGCCGGCTCCGATGCTCAGCACGATGAGGCCGCTGCAAAGGCCGCGCTCAAGGCTGCCGAGATGGAAGCAAAGCTCGCCGCCATGGATCCCGAGAAAGCGGCCAAGGTCCGTGCGGCGCTTGCCGCCAAGGCCGCCCGCGACAAGCAGAAAAAGGAGGCGTAAGGTCCATGGCACATCGCTCCGTTATTCCGTTTGGCCCGCAGCACCCGGTGCTGCCCGAGCCGCTTCATCTGGACCTGGTGATCGAGGATGACCGCGTCATCGAGGCAATTCCTCAGATCGGCTTTGTGCACCGCGGGCTCGAGAAGCTCACCGAAAAGCGCGACATGCATCAGTTTGGCTACATCGCCGAGCGCATCTGCGGCATCTGCGCCGTGGGCCACAGCTGCGGCTATGCCAGCGCCTGCGAGCGCATGCTCGGCATCGAGGTGCCTGGTCGCGTGCAGTATATCCGCACCATTCTGCACGAGCTTTCGCGCATTCACTCGCATCTGCTGTGGCTGGGTCTGCTCGCCGACGCCTTTGGCTTCGAGGCGCTGTTCTATCGGTCATGGACCCTGCGCGAGCAGATACTCAAGATTTTTGAGAGCACTTGCGGCGGGCGCGTGATTCTGTCGATTAACGAGATCGGCGGCCTTAAGCACGATATCGAGGACTCCGAGCTGGCGGGCATTGTCCAGACGCTCGATGCCATGCGTCCTGACTACGAGGCCCTGGTGCATACGTTTTTGGACGACAACAGCTGCGGCGAGCGCCTGCATGGCGTGGGCGTGATCAGCAAGAAAGATGCGCTGGATCTGTCGATGGTCGGCCCGTTTGGGCGCGCCTCGGGCGTGGATTACGACGTGCGCATGTTTGGCGACGGCGCCTATGCGGACCTGGCCGCGTTTGAGCCCATTGTTGCCACCGACGGCGACTGCTATGCCCGCTGCCAGGTGCGTTGCGCCGAGGTCACGCAGGCCATGGACATTATCAAGGAGCTTGTGGGCAAGATTCCGCACGACGGTATCGGCGGGCGCACCAAGCTCACGCCGGCCGACGGTGCGCGCGGCGAGGTTGTGATTGAGCAGCCGCGCGGCGAGGCGTATTACTATGTGCGCGGTAACGGCACCAAGAACCTGGACCGTTTTCGCGTGCGAACGCCGACGTCGCAAAACCTGGCGGGTCTGACGCATGCGCTGCAGGGCGTGCTCCTTGCCAACGTGCCCATGATTATCCTGACCATCGACCCCTGCATTAGCTGCACGGAAAGGTAGGCGCGGCATGAGTTTGCTGACATTTGCCAAGACGGCCTTAGTTTCTATGGTCAAGCAGCCGGTCACGGTGCGCTATCCGCAGGAGAAGCTGACGGCACCCGAGCGCTTGCGCGGGCATATCGTCAACGACATGGACGTGTGCATCTGCTGCGGCATGTGCGCGCGCCGCTGCCCGGCGGGCGCGCTCGCGGTCGATCGCAAGGGCGGAACGTGGTCGATTGACCCGTATGCTTGCGTGGTGTGTGGCGAGTGCATCGAGAGCTGCCCCAAGCACTGCCTGACTATGGACACCGCCCGCACCCCAGTCGCAGCGGACAAGACTCCCACAGTAGAAACCAAGCCGGAATAGCGCTGGAATAGGGGCCGGTGGGGCAAAAATGCCCCACCGGCCCCGCGCTTAAACGCGCGGTTGTGCCGTCGCGAACAAAACTATGCCGGATTACGGGGCTGGATAGCGAACCTCCGACCATACAGAAAATCCCAAAAACAAAACCGCAGGTAGACTGCTTGCCGTTTTTCAAAAAAAGCTGTATGGATGAGGACTCCGACTTTAGCCCCGTAATCCGGCATAGTTTCGAAATGGCATCATATCCGTAACAGCCCTTGATCTCCCATGGACAGAGGGAAACGGATCATTTTGGCCTTACGAGGGCTGTCGCGTGACCCGTCTGCCACGAAATGTGCCCATCTACTACGTTTGAGCCGCCATCCTCAACCACGGCGAAAAACGCGAAAAGAAAACCGCAGGTAGAACGCCTGCAGTTTTTCATGGAACGCGGTTGTGGTCGGGAGCATCGGGTCAAACGTAGCAGATGGGCCAGTTTCGTGGCGAGCACCACTAATTGATCCCCCGGAGGCGGAGGAAAACGGATCATTTTTGCCTGATGGCTCCGAGTCGCACCCGTTTTCCTGCGAAAACGCCGTGTCTCAACTTTGGTGAGACATTTGTCTCACGCTCAAAACCGAATCTGGAACATGTGTCACCTGCCCTAATTGTGTCTCATTCCGTAACTTTAGGCTGATGCAAGGTCTGAGCCTGCGAGAAGGGAGACGCGATGGGTAAGTACACGAGGGGTCTCTTGGCGGTGATACTGGCCGTAGTGCTGGTATTGCCGGCTGCAGCATTTGCCATGCTGCCCGAGGCCAACGCCAGGTCCAGCACAGGAATGGACGGACCGACAATGAGCGGAAAGGTCGTCGTCGATCCCGACACCAGCGGACGCTGGGAAATCTGGGCGGCCGGTCACAACGGTAATAAAGTAACGACTCAAAACGTCGGCCGAATCTGGACCGACAAGACGGTCGAGGCAACTGAGGAAAACGAAGAGTCGGATTTTCTGACCACGCTTTCGGCCATGTCCTCGACGTCTAATTCAACCGTGACGGTTACTACGCCGCTCGACATCGTGATGGTGCTGGATGCATCTGGCTCGATGGATGATCCTATGGGTGGCGGAGATCGCACCAAGCGTATCGATGCGCTGAAGAGTGCTGCGAACAGCTTTATCGATACCATCGCAAAACAAAATGAGAGCATCGAGGGCGTCGATAGGCAGCATAGGGTTGCCATTGTTAAGTTTGCGGGCAAGAAGTCCAACGATATCGGCAACAATATGTATCGCGACGGAGGGTACTCCTACAATTACACCCAGGTTATGAAAGAATTGACCTACTGTTCCGGCAGCAATGCGGATGATCTCAAGAAGAATACAATTAATAAAATTCAGCCTGCCGGCGCCACGCGCGCCGACTATGGCCTAGAGCTGGCCGAGAAAATCACTACCACTTATGGCCGCAAAGACGCCAAGAAGATTATTGTGTTCTTTACCGACGGTACGCCAACAAAGCAAAATAAATTCGATGCGGGTGTCGCCAACGCTGCCGTGACAGCTGCTAAGAATATGAAGGACGGCAAGGCCACCGTTTATACCATCGGCATCTTTGATGGCGCGAACCCCAGTGCTGGTATCCAGGATTCGGGAAAAAGCCAAAAAGAGAACAAGTTCATGCAGGCCGTTTCGAGCAACTACCCCAATGCCACGGCATGGGATGCTCATGGTGCACGCGCGGAAAACTCCGACTACTACAAGTCAGCGACCAATGCCGAAGAGCTCAAGAAGGTTTTCGACGATATCTCGCAGGCCATCACATCGGAGGCGCCTTATCCGACCGAAATCCATAAGGGCTACGACGAGACCAAGTCCGGCTACATCACGTTTACCGACGAGCTGGGCGACTTTATGCAGGTCGACAGCTTCACCGAGGTCGTCATCAACGGCACGCCGTTTACCAAGGCGAGCAAGACGGTCAACAAAGAGACCAATACCGACACCTACGAGTTTGCCGGCAAGGCAAAAGACCTGCTCATCACCGTGCAGCGCGCCGGCGATGACAATCCCCAGAAGGGCGATATCGTAACGGTCAATATTCCTGCGTCGTTGATTCCGCTGAGTCACTTTAAGACCGTAGACGGTAAGCTTTCGGTCGACAGCGCTCAGCCTATCCGCGTGAAGTACACCTCGAGCGTGAAGAGCACTGCGCTCGACAACCTGTTTACGCCCGAGAAGGTAACGGGGCTCAAGGATTACATCGAGAACAATACGACCGTTGCCAACGGCGCCAAGACCGTGAATTTCTACGCGAACAAGTGGGCTGCCGGCGATCTGGGCAATACGGTTGCGACCTTCGAGCCGGCCGACACCAACCGCTACTACTACTTCCAGAAACAGACCCCTATTTACACGGACAAGGACTGCACGCAGCCTGCAAAGAATTCGCTGGCAGATACCGGCACCTATTACTACAAGGATGAGTTTGAGGAGCAGGGCGAAAACGGCGAGGCCAAGCCCGCCTCTGCCGTCATCGAGTTTATCGGCGGCGACGCTGCGAAGTTTGACGGCGCTATTGTTGCTGACGAGGACGGCAACCTTTCGTTTAGCGTGGGAACCGCGCGCCTAGCCTTTATCGACGAGCTCCACACCACCAAGGAGAGTGTGGGAGGCAACAACACTGGTACCGCGACTGACGTTCTCAATCCCAAGTGGAACAACGTGTCCGCCAAGGCGACCGCGACGCATGTCAATTCCTACCTGGGCAACAACGGCAAGATCAGCTTTAACGTGACGCCGACAACGGTGGATACCAAGGCCAGCTTTGGCCTGACCAAGGTGCTCGAGGGCCGCAGCTGGACGGATGCGGACGAGTTTAAGTTTGAGCTCTCCGCGACGCCCAAGAATGACGCTCCGATGCCTGCATCCACGGACACGACCGTGCACAAACCCGACCCGGACGGCAAGGGCAAGGCTGCCATTGACTTCGGCGAGATCACCTTCAACAAGCCGGGCGAGTACACCTATGAGGTCCGCGAGGTCAAAGGCGACGCCGGTGGCATCACCTACAGCGATAACGTTGCCACGTTCAAAGTGACCGTGACGGTTAAGGCCACGGGTGGGCTTAAGGCTGACGTTGAAAAGATCTCGGGCGAGCGCGAGTTCAAGAACACCTACGCTACAAATCCTGTTGAGTCCAGCGTCACCGACAAGATCAAGGCGACCAAGGTCCTGACCGGCCGCGACCTCAAGGCCGGCGAGTTCAGCTTTGAGCTGCGCGAGATCAAGGGTGAGGACTCTGAGCTTATCGAGACCGTCAAGAATGACGCCAACGGCAACGTTACGTTCAGCCCCATCAAGTACGCCGATATCGGTCAGCACACCTACACGCTGTGCGAGGTCAAGGGTAACGACGGCGGTATCACTTACGACGAAACCGTCTACACCATCGTGACGACCGTCAGCGATGACGGCAAGGGCCAGCTGGTGGCTACGCATAAGCTGCAGGGTGCCGAGGACGTTAAGAAGATTGAGTTCAAGAACTCCTACAACGTGACCCCCGAGAGCTCCAGCGTTACCGACAAGATCAAGGCGACCAAGTCCCTGGCCGGCCGCGACCTCAAGGCCGGCGAGTTTTCCTTCGAGCTCGTCGAGGGCGAGGGCGAGGGCGCCGAGGTCGTCGCCAACGGCAAGAACGCCGCCGACGGCAAGATCACGATGAGCGAGATCACCTACAACGAGCCCGGCAAGCACACCTACACGCTGCGCGAGGTCAAGGGTAACGCCGGCGGTATCACCTACAGCGACGCCAAGTTCACCATCGAGACCACCATCACGGACAACGGCGACGGTACGCTCAAGGCCGAGCACGTCCTGAAGGGCGACGAGCCCGCCGAGTTTAAGAACTCCTACAACCTGACGCCTACGGACTCCAGCGTCACCGACCAGATCACCGCGAAAAAGGTTCTGACCGGGCGCGACCTCAGGGAGGGCGAGTTCTCCTTCGAGCTCGTCGAGGGTAACGATGTCGTCGCCACCGGCACCAACGCTGCCGACGGCAAGATCACGATGGGCGCCGTGAAGTACACCGAGGCTGGCAAGCACACCTACATGCTGCGCGAGGTCAAGGGCAACGCCGGCGGTATCACTTACAGCGATGCCGAGTTCACTATCCAGACCACCATCACGGACAACGGCGACGGCACGCTCGAGGCGAAGCATGTCCTGAAGGACGCCGACGAGGCGAAGTTCAGCAACTCCTATAAGCCTGGCTCCAAGGAGTCCAGCGTCACTGACCAGATTACCGCGGCCAAGTCCCTGGACGGGCGCGACCTCAAGGCCGGCGAGTTCCGTTTCGAGCTCGTCGAGGGCAATAGCGTGGTCTCCACCGGCACCAACAATGCCGACGGCAAGATCGTGATGGATTCCGTCACCTACGCCGCGGCTGGCGAGCACACCTACACGCTGCGCGAGACCAAGGCCAGCACCACCGAAAACGGCATTACCTACAGCACCGCCGAGTACACTATCGTGACCATCGTCAAGGACAACGGCGACGGCACCCTCAGCGTGGAGCACAAGCTGCAGAACGCCGACGAGGCGATCTTCGAGAACACCTACACGGTGACCCCCAAGAGCTCCAGCGTCACTGATCAGATTAAGGCGACCAAGTCCCTGACTGGCCGCGACCTCAAGGAAGGCGAGTTCTCCTTCGAGCTCGTCGAGGGCGACGAGGTCGTCGCCACCGGCACCAACGCCGCCGACGGCAAGATCACGATGAGCCCCATCGAGTACACTGCTGCTGGCAAGCACGCCTACACGCTGCGCGAGGTCCCGAGCGACGCCGGCAACGGCATCACTTACGACGGTAAGACCTACACCATCGAGACGACCATCACCGACAACGGTAGGGGCGAGCTCGTGGCAAAGCATGAGCTGAAGGGCGACGACGAGGCGAAGTTCAGCAACAGCTACAAGCCGAATCCTGGCGAGTCCAGCGTCACCGACCAGATCACCGCGACCAAGGTTCTGACCGGGCGCGAGCTTGCTGCCGACGAGTTCTCCTTTGAGCTCGTCGAGGGTGAGGGTGAGGACGCTAAGATCATCGCTACCGGCACTAACGCCGCCGATGGCACGATCACGAAGAGCGCCGTGAAGTACGACAAGCCCGGCAAGCACACCTACACGCTGCGCGAGGTCAAGGGCGGAACCACCAGCAAGGGCATCACCTACAGTGACGCCAAGTACATCATCGAGACCACCATCACGGACAACGGCGACGGTACGCTCAAGGCCGAGCACGTCCTGAAGGGCGACGAGCCCGCCGAGTTCAAGAACTCCTACAGTGTGACCCCGATCAACGCAGAGCTCGACTTTGACCTGAGCAAGGCCATTAACGGCCGCGACTGGACGGATGCGGACAAGTTCAGCTTTACCATTACCGCCCCCGATGGCGCCCCGCTACCCGATCCTGCGACCGTAACCGTGAGCAAGCACGACGCGAAGGACGGCATTGCCGCCATCAAGTTCGGCAAGATTCGCTACACGGCTGCCGGAACCTACAAGTACGAGATCCGCGAGAACGCGGGTAATACGGTTGGCATGACGTATGACTCCCACGTCGCGACCGCCGAAGTGACCGTGACCGAGGGCAGCGAGGGCAACCTGACCGCAAACGTCACCAAGAAGGAAAACGGACGCTTTACCAACATGTACCGCACTGAGCTCGATTACGCCGCGGCCGGCGGCCTCAAGCTCAGCAAGACCCTCTGCGGACGTCCCATGACCGAGGGTCAATTCACCTTTACCGTGACGCCCGCCGACGATGATTCGGCTAGCGCACTTGGCCTGCTGCCCGGGGCCAACAACTTCGAGTCCCCCGCAACGATAGAGGGAACGGTCGGACTGATCGACATTCTGGCTGGTCATGAGGTTAAATTTACGCAAGCTGACGCCGGCAAGACCTTCAAGTACACCGTGGCCGAAAAGAACGACGGCCAGCCCGGTTACACCTACGATGACGCCGTACGCACGGTGACGATCGCCATCGTCGACGACACCGCCGGTACGCTCACTGCTACGACGACCGTTTCCGGTGGTCCCGAGGGCACGCATGAGACGGTCCACAAGAGTGGCGAGAACAAGGTCGAGAAGGCCCTGGTGCCGTTCCACAACAGTTACAGCGCTACGACCAACACGCCTGGTGGCACCGCTGCTCAGGTCGTTGCCACCAAGACTCTGACCGGTCGCCCGATGGCCGACGGCGAGTTCTGGTTCGGCATCGCCTATCAGGGTGAGCTTGTGGCATACGAAAACCTCAAGCCCAATATCGGCGGGCACGTGAGCTTTGATACGCTGCACTACGACACCAAGATGCTTGCTAATCTTGAGGCTGCTGGGCTTGCTTATCGTACCGATAAGGACGGCAAGCTTGCCTGGACCATTAACTACACGGCCTACGAAGATTTATTCGGGCTGCCGAATGGCGTTTCCGCTACAACGTGGAGCTTTGGCTTTAAGGTTATCGTCGTCGACAACGGTGACGGTACCCTGACGGCGACGGTCGACTACGGCGGCGTCGAGCCCTTGTTCGAGAACGTCTACGGCGCCGACGCCGTGGATGCCGCGCTCACCGGTACTAAGAAGCTCCAGGTTGCCGAGGGCCTGACCCCGGCCGACATCACGGGTAAGTTCACCTTTACCGTGACCGCCGACGAGGCAGGTGCCCCGATGCCCGAGCGCACGACCGTAACCAACGACGCAGCCGGTAACGTGGACTTTGGCAAGATCCACTTTACGCTCGAGGACCTCAACCGCGCTCTGGGCGTGACGGACGATGCGACCGATAAGGCCGAGGCGGACGAAGCTGACGAGGCCGAGGCCGACGAGGCAGAGGCTGAAGAGGCCGACCCCGCCGCTGACGCCAATGTCGACGAGTCCGAGCCTGCGGCCCCCACCGCTCCGCGCTCGCACACCTTTGCCTATACGGTGACCGAGACCGGCAGCGCCCCTGGCGTGACCAACGATGCCAACGCCACGCGCAAGGTTTCCTATACCGTGACTGACGACGGCGCCGGACATCTGAGCGTCAAGCGCGAAGGCGACGACGGTGCTGCCTTCACGTTCACCAACACCTACAGCGTAACGCCTACCGATTCGTCCGTGACCGATCAGGTCAAGACGGTCAAGCGTCTGACCGGACGCGACCTTGCAGTCGGCGAGTTCACGTTCGATCTGCTCGAGGACGACGTGGTTGTCGCAAGCGGCACCAACGACGCCAACGGCACTGTGACACTGAGCCCGATCCGCTACGAGGCGCCCGGCACGCACACGTACACGCTGCGCGAGGCTTGCCCCAATGCGCTCGGCCTGTACAAGGGCGTCACCTATGACGGTACGACCTACACCGTCGTGGCCACCGTCTCTGACAACGGCGATGGCACGCTGGCCGTGACGCACAAGCTCGAGGGAACCACCGAGTCGGCTGGTTTTACCAACAAGTATCACGCCATGCCCACCCAAGTCTCCATCGGCGCCATCAAGGTGCTCGAGGGACGCGAGCTCAAGAAGGACGAGTTCAGCTTTAAGTTCGTTGGCGAGGGCATCGAGTCCACCGTCACCAACGATGCCGACGGCAAGATCAACTTCGACAAGTTCGAGTACGACGAGCCCGGAACGTACGTCTACACCATCAGCGAGGTCAAGGGCGACGAGACCGGTATGACTTATGACAAGTCCGTCTTTACCGCGACCGTCAACGTGGTCGATGACGGCGAGGGCAGCCTCAAGGCAAGCGTCGCCTTTGCCAAGGGCGACAAGAGCGTCGAGGGTATCGTGTTCAACAACACGTACAAGAAGCCCGAGACGCCCGTGCCGACGCCCGATCCCGGCACGCCCAAGACCGTGACGAATATCGTCAAGACGGTCAAGGGTTTCCTGCCCACCACGGGTGACCAGCAGGCCGCCGCTCTGCTTATGACATTTGTCATCGCCATGGCCGGCGTCGGAGCCCTGGTCTGGGGTATCCGTAAGCGCTAGGCACGTCGACAGCGCCCGGGGCCAAAAGGCCCCGGGCGGCCGGCAGGGCTAAATCCCGACCTACTCCTACCCCCAGCCGCCACGGAGGCATCTCCCTCCTCCGTGGTGGCGCTTTTGTGCGTTGGGGAGGAGGGCGCGCCACGAAACCGGCCCATCTACTACGTTTAGCCCCTTACCCCCAACCATGCCGAAAAGCGCAAAAACAAAACCGCAGGTAGAACGCCTGCGGTTTTGTTCAAAACGAAGGTATGGTCAGGGGTATCGAGTCAAACGTAGTAGATGGGCCGATTTCGTGGCGGGCGGTTTCGGCTGATCCATTGGGGACGGAGGAAAACGGCTCATTTTGGTCCCGCGAGGCTGGCGGAGACACTCGTGCAGGGCCGCCCGAACAAAACTATGCCGGTTTACTACGATGAATCCGAGACTCCTGACCACACCCGCATTTTTGCAAATATCGCAAGTGTTCTACCTGCGGTTTTGTAAGTGCGCAATTTGCCGTGGTCGGAGATATGCGGTTCATCGTAGTAAACCGGCATAGTTTTGAAATGGCATCAAATTGGCGGCAGCCAGCGGCTAGCCTCGCAGATAGGCGATGGCGATTTGGGTGCGGTTGCGCAGGCCCATTTTGGCAAGGATTGAGCTGATGTGGTTGCGCACGGTGCCTTCGCCCATATAGGCGGTGGCGGCAATCTCCTTGTTGTCGAGGCCGCGGGCGATGAGCTCTGCGACTTCGAACTCGCGGTCGGTCAGGCTGACAAAGGCCGCGGGCCGGCGGGTCGTGCCCGCCTCGACGCCCGTTCCGTCAAAATCGATGTCCTCGATCGCCTTGCCCTCGAGCACGCGTTTGCCATCCATGACCTGCGTCAACGCGGGAGGGATGGCAGCGACGTCGGTTTTAATCAAGTAGCCGCGCGCGCCCAGCTTGAGCGCCGACACAATGTACTCGTCATCCGAGAATGTCGTTAGAAACACCACGCGCGCCGCAGGGTCGCGCTCAAGGATCTCGCGTGCCGCCGAAAGTCCGTCGCGCCCCGGCATCTGAATGTCGAGCAGTGCGATATCGGGCGCGTGCTCGGCGTAGAGCGCGACCGCGTCGTCGCCATTGGCGCCGGTGCCCACCACCTCGATCTGCGGCTGGGCGCCCAGGATAATCTTGAGCGAATCGACCACCAAGCGGTCGTCGTCGACAACGATGAGCCTCATCGGGCGTCATCTCCTTGCTGCTTAGGAACGGTGGCAAACACGCGCCAGCCGGGGGAGCCGGCACGCGGGCCGGCGGTGAAGGTGCCGCCAAGCGCCTCGATGCGCTCGCGCATGGAGGCGAGCCCCATGCCCTCCGTGGCGCCGCGGCCGCTTGCTTGGACCCCGTCCGCGCCATCGTCGGTAACGATGAGCTGGTAAAACGACGGATGCTCCATGCACCGTACGGTGACGGTCTGGGCGCAAGCGTGGCGCATGGCGTTGGAAAGCGCCTCGCGCAGCACCGCCGCAAAGCAGTTGGCGACATTTGCGGGCGCATGCTCGGCCAAAACTTCAAGCTCAATCTGCGGGCCGCCGTCCGAGCACGCGCCTTCAACAATGCGTTCGAGCTGCACGGAAAGGTCGACGGCGTTGTCGTTGAGCGCGTGGACGCTGGCGCGCACAAGCTGGAGCGCCTCGTCAACCGTACGTTTAACGTCGGCGAAATCGGCGGCGACGCCAGGCTCGTCGGCGTGGACCACGCGTAGGGCTTCGGCCTGCAGTGAGGCGCGCGTGAGCTGGTGCCCGACGTTATCGTGGATCTCGCGCGCGATGCGGGCGCGTTCGGCGAGCGTCGCGAGCTCGACTTCGTAGTCCTGGCGGTCGGCGAGGTCTCGGTTGCGTGCCTCGAGTGCCAGGGCGCGTTCTTGCAGCTTGTCGCGGGTGCGACGCATGCGTTCCTGTTCGCGTTCCAGCTGCGCGGTGCGCAGCGACAGCAACGTGGCGGCGACCGAAAGGATGACGGTTAGCAGCAGCGTTCGGGTGGTGAGCGCGCCGCCGCGAAGGTCCGCGACAAGCGCGCAGACAAACACGGCGCCAATCGCCAGCGCGGGCCAGATGCGTTCACGGCGCACGCGTCGCGCGATGTCATAGAGGGCGAGAGGCGCAAACGGCACAAACGGCGGCACGAAGACAGCCGCGATGATGCAGGCGTAACTTGCGGTCTTGCTTGCGCGACGCGTGCGTTCCCCCTGTGCGACCTCGGCCAGTGAGGTGGCAATAACGCCAAGGCAAAACGCCGCGACCAGGTGAGCGTCCACAGCAAGGCCCATGGCGGCCGCAATACAGCACGCCAGAACGATTGATTTGTCGAAAAGCCTGTTCATACGGGTATTGTACGCGAAGCCGCGCGTGGTGGAGGGACCGCCTGCGCAACCGTGACATTCCTCCCACGCGGCAAAGCGGGGACATCGGCAGGCCGCACGGCCAAGCTCCGCACTCGTGACAAAGCTCACTGGCGCGCGCCGGCGGCTCCTGCGATGATGCAATCGTACCGGGCCGCAATCAACAGAAGGGCCGCCTCATGACAGACATCGTCCACGTCGAAAACCTCGTCAAGCGCTATGACGACCTTATTGCGCTCGACCACTTTAACCTGAGCATCGCCCCCGGCGAGATCTTTGGCCTGCTGGGCCCCAACGGCTCGGGCAAGACCACGTCCATCAACTGTATTCTGCAGCTGCTCGCCTACGACAAAGGCACCATCGAGCTGTTCGGCGAGCCCATGACGCCCGCCCGCTACGACCTCAAGCGCCGCATCGGCGTGGTGCCACAGCAAGTGGCGGTATTCGACGAGCTCACGGTGCGCGAGAACATCGACTATTTCTGCAGCCTTTACGTCAGCGACCGCAAGCGCCGTCGCGCGCTGGTCGACGAAGCCATCGACTTTGTCGGGCTGGGCGACTTTACCAAGTTCCGCCCCGGCAAGCTCTCGGGCGGTCTGGCGCGCCGGCTCAACATCGCCTGCGGCATCGCGCACAAGCCCGAGCTCATCTTTTTTGACGAGCCCACGGTGGCGGTCGATCCGCAGAGCCGCAATGCCATCCTGGAGGGCATCTGCCGCCTGCGCGACGAGGGCGCCACGGTGGTGTATACCAGCCATTACATGGAGGAAGTCGAGCAGATTTGCAGCCGCATCATGATCATGGACGGCGGACGTGTGCTGGCGCAGGGCACCAATGACGAGCTCAAACGCATGATTCAAATGGGCGAGCGCGTGACTGTCGAGGTCGGCGCCGTCGAGACCGCCACGGTCGAGCGGCTGCGCGCCCTCGAGCACGTGCTCAGCGTCGAGCTGTCCGCCGGCGAGCTCATCTGCACCTGCGAGGCGAGCCCGCACAATTTGGTCGACATTCTCGACACGCTGCGCGCCGCCAATGTGGCGCTCGGCCGCGTGTGGAGCGAGCCGCCGACCCTCAACGACGTGTTCCTCGAGATCACCGGCCGCGAGCTGCGCGACTAGGGGGCAGCCATGTTCAACACCATTATCATTACGGTCAAGACGCTGCTGCGCCGACCGAGTACGTGGGTCTGGGGCGCTCTCTTTCCCATCGCGCTTTCCACGATGTTCATGTTTATGTTTGCGAATCTGAGCTCCGACGGCACGGTCGACCCGGTGCCGGTTGCCGTCATAGCGGACGAGGCCTGGGACGCCTCGACCTTTAAGGACGTGGCGACGTCGCTTGCCAAGGAGAGCGACGATCAGCTGCTCGAGATCCACGAGTGCGACGACGCAGCCGATGCGAACCGTGCGCTTAAGGCCGGCGAGGTTGCGGGCATCTATACGGCCGACGACGCAGGCGTACCCAAGCTCACACTGCTATCGAGCTACGGCAGCTCGCGCGCGTCGTCGGTGCTCACCGACCGCAGCATTTTGGAGACGGTGGCAAGCTCGTATACACAAAATGCCGAGCTCATGTCCCAGATTTCCCAGGACAACCCGGCGGCGCTCGCCGACCCGGAGGCGGTTGCGCGCGCTCTGTCGCTCGAGGGCGGCACCCGCCGCATAAGCCTGACACGCACCACGCCCGATGGCACGGTCATCTACTATTACGCGCTCTTTGGCCTGGTGGCGATGATGTCTGCCGAGTTTGCCGCCTTGAGCGTCGTCGATTTGCAGCCCAATCTGTCGGGCCTTGGCGCGCGTCGCTGCGTGGGCGGTCTTTCCAAGACGGCGTCGCTGGCCGGTATCTTTGTCGGCTCGTGGCTGGTTTCCTTCGCCTCGATGGCGATCGCAATCGGCTACGTGCGCCTGGTCGTGGGCGTCGACTTTGGCGGGCGCGAGGGGCTGTGTTTGGTGGGCGGCGCTGCTTCCGCGCTTGCCGCCACGGGCCTGGGGCTCTTTGTGGGCACGCTTCCCGTTAAGGGCGGCAAGGCGTCCAAGTCGGGCATCCTCACGGGCTTTGCCACCACGTGCGCCCTGTTCGCCGGGCTTTACGGCGAGCCGGCGATGGCGCTTGCCGACGACGTCGCCCGCGCCTGCCCGGCCGAGTGCTGGTTCAACCCCGTCAAGCTTATCTGCGACATGTTCAACCGCCTGTATTTCTTTGAGGACCTGGGCCCCTTTGCCGTTCGCGCCGGCGCGCTGGTCCTTATGGCGCTGCTGTTCGTTGCCGCCGCCACGCTGATCTTTGGAAGGAGCCGCTATGAGCACCTTTAAGACCGCGCTTCGCATGGCGCTGGCGCACCCGTTCTACCTGCTCATCTATACGGTGTTCATCTCGCTCATGGGCGTATTCATCGCGGCCTCGGTGAGCTGGAACTCGTCGCAGCTTACCGAGTACGAGCCCTACGACACCAACGTGATCGTGGTCGACCGCGACAATAGCGACCTTTCGCGTGCGCTTACCAAGCACCTAGGTTCGCGGTTTGACCTGGTCACGGGCGTCGGTGATGACACGTACGACCTTGCGGACGCGCTCTCCAAGAGCAACAGCGCCAAGGGCAGCGCCGACTGCGTGTTCTTTATCCCGGAGGGGTTCGAGGACGACCTGGTCGCGGCTGCCCGCGCGGGGGAGTCCCTGCCCAAGCTCGATGTGACCTACGGTGCCGGCACCATGGCGGCGGCGCTTTCGTTTGCCGAGGCTTCGCGCTGGATCTCGCTCGCGGGCGCTGCAGCCGCACTTGAGCCCACTGCCTCCAACGGCGACGTTGCCAAGGCCGCCGAACATGCCGCTGCAAAGCGCGCGGAGGTCCAGATCGAGCGGGTCAAGGTCGACTCGGCTGCTGCCGCCACGCTCGAGTCGTACTTCAACTTTGGCGCGTACGCGATTATCTCGTCGGTCATCGTGTCGGTGGGCTTGGTGTTTTCGGGCATGAACGAGCCCGAGCGCGTGCGCCGCATGGATGCCGGCCCAATCTCCGATCGCCAGCGTTCGCTTGCCGTGTTTGCGGCCGCCGCCGTGCTCACCGTCTGTATCTGGTTTGTGTCGAGCATGATGGGCGTCGTGGGCTTTGCCAGCGCGGTTGCCGAGGTCGGCGTGGGCCGCGTGTGCCTGGCGCTGGCGGCAACGTTTGCCCTAGCGCTGACGCCACTGGCCGTTGGCTTTACGCTGTCGAGCCTGGGCGCGCGCGAGGAGCTGCTCAACGGTGTGGGCAACCTGCTTGGCATGCTCATGACGTTTTTGGGTGGCGCCTGGATGCCGCTGTCGCTCATGGGTTCGGCCGTGCAGACCGTGGCGCACTTTGTGCCGACATATTGGGTGAACGACGCGATCGGCAAGGCGCTCGCCGCGGACCTGACGTCCACCGTGCTGGGCGACATCGCCTGCGACCTGGGCGTCACCGTGCTCTTCGCTGCCGCCATCGCCGCTGTAGGCCTAGCCCTCGCTCACAACAAATCCCGCGCCTAGCCACCTAGTCATCGGGTACTCATTGGGGACAGACTTAAACGACCAAGAGTGGTCATTGGGGACAGAATTAAACGACTAGTCATCGGGGACAGTCTTTGCCGATTCGCCGGCCCGCCGGCCGGGCTGACAAGGACTGTCCCAATATGCCGGCCTTCGGGGACGTTCCTTTTCTGCCGGCACTTGGGGACTGTCCCCAACTGCCGGGTGGCGAAAGAGTGCCCCCAACAGCTAGTCGTTTAAGAACGTCCCCAATGACTAGTCTGAAATAAAATCCAGGCCTCGCTCCAAAATAGTTCGCCATGGTTTACTATTACGCTCATAAAGTAGTACGAGGCTAACAACGGGGGATACCATGGCAACGCAGGAAGCCTATGTCCAGGTTAAGGATCTCAAAAAGCATTACGGCGACGGTGATGCGCGCCTGACGGTACTCGATGGCATCGACACGTCCATCAACCGCGGCGAGATCTGCGTCATGCTGGGGCCTTCGGGTTCGGGCAAGTCGACGTTTCTTAACCTGATCGGCGGCCTGGAGGATGCTGACGCCGGCTCTATTCTGGTGGAGGGCTGCGACCTCACCACGCTCAACGCCGGCGACCTGGGCGAGTATCGCCGCCGTGAGCTGGGCTTCGTGTTCCAGTTCTATAATCTGGTGCCCGACCTCACCATCAAGGAAAACATCGAGGTCACGGCACATCTGTCCAAAAAGCCGCTCAACATTGACGACCTGCTGCGTTCGCTGGGCCTCTACGAGCACCGCAACAAGTTCCCGCGTCAGGTTTCGGGCGGCCAACAGCAGCGCTGCGCCATCGGCCGTGCGCTCGTCAAGAACCCGGGTCTGTTGCTGTGCGACGAGCCCACGGGCGCGCTCGACTACAAGACGTCCAAGGAAATCCTGCAGCTCATGGAGGATGTCAATCACGAGTACGGCTGCACCATCATCATCGTCACGCACAACGCCGCCATCGCCCGCATGGCCAATCGCGTGCTGCGCCTGCGCGACGGGCGCATCGTCGAGGATGAGCTCAACGAGTCGCCCGTCGCGGCCGCCGAGCTCGATTGGTAGGCGGCGTCATGACACCTCTCGCAAAACGTCTCCCGCGCGAGCTGCGCCGCAATATCGGTAAGTACCTGGGCATCTTTTTGCTTATGTGCGGAAGCATTGCCCTTACATCGGGCTTTTTGCTCGCGGCGCATTCCATCGGCTGCCTTATCGACGACATGCGCGATGCGTACTCGATTGAGGACGGCCGCGTGACCACCTCCTTCGAGGCTACCGACGATCAACTCAAGGCCGCCGAGGATGCAGCCGGCGACGTCGGCGGCGTCACGCTCTACAAGAATTTCTCCATCGACGCCATCATCAAAAAGACCGCCGGCGATGATGGCACCAAGCGCACGCTGCGCACCTATGCGCACCGCACCAAGGTCGATATCGCGTCCTACTGTGAGGGCAAGGAGCCCAAGGCGGACGACGAGGTGGCCATCGATCGCGTTTTTGCCACCAACAACGACCTTGCTGTGGGCGATAGGGTCGAGCTCGAGGGCCGCACCTACACCATCTGCGGCATCATGACCCAGCCCGATAGCCAGGCGCTGTTCCTCAACAATTCGGACTTTACGGTGAACACCATCACGTACGGCGTGGCCGAGGTCACCGATGCCGGCTTTGCCGCGCTCGAGGATGCCGGCGGCGCGCCCGCCTACACCTACTCCTTCACCTTTGCCGATCGCGACCTCCCCACCGCGGATCGCATCGATGCGGAGCAGGATATGGTCGAGGCGCTGACCGATGCCGATGCGCGTGTTGACGATCTGATCGATGCCGATTCCAATCAGGGCATTGGCTATGCGCGCGACGACGTAGACGGCGACTCCATGATGTGGATGACGCTGCTCGACATCATCATCGTGATCATGGCGTTCGTCTTTGTGGTCCTTACCGACGCCACCATCGAGGAGGAGAGTGCCATCATCGGCACGCTGCTCGCCAGCGGCTATCGTCGACGCGAGATCGTGCTGCACTACCTTGCGCTTCCCGCTATCGTGGGCGTGGTCGCGGCGCTTTTGGGCACTGTGCTCGGCGTTGTGTTCTTTACCGAGCCCATGCGCAGCCTCTATTACGGTTCGTATAGCCTGCCGCCCTTCCAGGTGTACTGGAGCTGGGAGATCTTTGTGAAGTGCGCCGTGGTTCCCGCCGCCGCGCTCATCCTCATCACGCTGGTGGGCCTGCTTTGCAAGATGGGCAAGACGCCGTTGCAGTTCCTTCGCCACGAGGCGAGCGGCAAATCGGGCACCAAGCGCGGCCTGCAGCTGCCTGAGCGCATGGGTTTTGTCTCGCGCTTCCGCATGCGTATCTTTCTGCGCAACCTGGGCAACTTCGCCACGCTCTTCGTGGGCATTGCGTTCGCCTCGCTGCTGCTGCTCTTTGGTCTAGCGATTCTGCCCACGATGACGCACTATGCGGACAACCTCGAGACAAGCCTGGTCGCCGAGCACCAGTACACGCTCAAGGCCCCGCTGGAACTCGAGGGCACCGCCGAGGAGCGCGAGCAGTGGTCGGCACTCGAGCGTTTGCAGTCGGTTGACGGCGCACTGCTTTCTGCCGCTCAGGATGCCGATGACGAGCTCGACGACGCGGCCGATGCGGCGCAGACGGCAGCCGATGCCGCGACCGCATCTCCGTCTTCCGTGAGCCTGGCCGCGGCGCAGGACGCGCTCGCCAAGGTCCAGGACAAGAAGGATGCGCTCTACGCGCGCCTTGACGATCTTGCCGATGCCCTCGGCTGCAACCGCGACGAGGCTATCGACCTGATCGATAAGGCCTCTAAGATCGACACCGACAACGACGACATTCACCCGGTCAATACGACCGACAACGGCGCGGGCGCAATCGCGCAGGCCGAGAAATACGCCGTCTACCAGCTGCAATACGACCGCGGCGATGGAAATGGGCAGGAGACGATTTCCGTCTACGGCATCTCGCCCGATTCGCGCTATTGGAAAGGGCTGGACGTCGGCGACGGACGCGTCGTCTTTGGCGGTGGCTTGCTCGACAAGTTTGGCTGGAGCGAGGGCCAGAAGGTTAAGCTTCGCGACAAGTACGAGGGTAAGAATTATTCCTTTGAGTACGTGGGCAAGGACTGCACCTGGGGTTCCAAGTCGGACATGAATGTCTATATGAGCATCGACGACTTTAACGAGCTGTTCGGCAACGACGCCGCCTACCTTAACGGCTATGTGAGCGACGAGAAGCTCGACCTCGATGCTCGTTACTTTGCCGGCGACACCACGCCCGACGATATGCGCGCTGTGGGCGACCAGTTTATCGGCATGATGAGCAAAATGATCGGCATGATGGTTGGGCTCGCGGTGTTTATCTTCCTGCTGTTTATGTACCTGTTGACCAAGGCTGTGATCGACCACAGCGCCCGGTCGATTAGCTACATGAAAGTCTTTGGCTATCGCGATAGCGAGATCTCGCATCTGTACATCCGCTCGATCACGCTGTGCGTGGTGGCGTCGCTCGTGCTGAATCTGCCGGTCATTATTGGCTCGCTCACGGCCATCTTCCGCTCGATGCTGCTCGCCTACAACGGCAATATCGAGATTTATGTGCCCTGGTGGTCCATGGCGGCGTGCGCAGGAATCGGCTTTGCAACCTATCTGGTCGTGGCGTTGCTGCACACGCGCTCCATCAAACGTGTGAGCCTGGCCGAGGCCCTCAAAGTCCAAGAGTAGTCATTTAAGAACGTCCCCAATGACTAGGTGCCGTACTTGACTTTAACTCTGCTTTAACTGGTACCATCCTCTATGTCTGTAACGCCATATAGACAGAGGGGATATATCTATGACCGCAACTGCACCCGCAGCACCCGCTAAGGTGTACTTCACCAACCTGCGCACGCATGCTCGCGAGAGCCAGCTCGACAAACTCAAGCGCCTCATCCGTCACGCCGGAATTGAGCAGATCGACTTTGAGAACAAGTTCGTCGCTATCAAGATTCACTTTGGCGAGCTGGGCAACCTGAGCTTTTTGCGCCCCAACTACGCCCGCGCCGTCGCCGACGTGGTGAAGGAGCTGGGCGGCAAGCCCTTCCTCACCGACTGCAATACGCTCTATGTCGGTAGCCGCAAAAACGCGCTCGAGCACATCGATACCGCCTACCAGAACGGCTTTACCCCTTATGCTACGGGTTGCCAGATCATCATTGCCGACGGCCTCAAGGGCACCGACGAGGCGCTTGTCCCGGTCGAGGGCGGCGAGTACGTGCACGAGGCCAAGATCGGTCAGGCGCTCATGGATGCCGATATCGTGATCAGCCTCACCCACTTTAAGGGTCATGAGCAGGCCGGTTTTGGCGGCGCCATGAAGAACCTGGGCATGGGCGGCGGCAGCCGTGCCGGCAAGATGGAGCAGCATGCCGCCGGCAAGCCGAACGTCTCGACCGAGCACTGCGTTGGCTGCCGTGCCTGCGAAAAGATCTGCGCGCACAACGCCATCTCGTTTGACGATACTCGCGAGCGCGAGCTTGCTAACGGCAACACCCGCACGGTGCACGTGGCCGCCATCGACCACGATCGCTGCGTGGGCTGCGGACGCTGCATTGCGGCATGCAACCAGGACTGCATCAAGCCCGGCTATGAGGCCGCGGCCGACGTGCTCAACTGCAAGATCGCCGAGTACACCAAGGCCGTCGTCGACGGCCGCCCGAACTTTCACATCTCGCTTGCCATGGATATCAGCCCCAACTGCGATTGCCATCCCGAAAACGACACGCCTATCGTCAACGATATCGGCATGTTCGCGAGCTTCGATCCGGTCGCCATCGACCAAGCCTGCGCCGATGCCGTCATGGCATCCGAGCCGCTGCCCAACACCGAGCTCACCGATAGCGCGGCCAAGATGGAGCATAACCACGAGCATCTGGAGGGCGAGCAGGCCAAGGATCCCTTCTGCATCACGCATCCCGACACCGACTGGCGCGCGTGCATCGCGCATGCCGAGAAGATCGGCCTGGGCACGAGCGAGTACGAGCTCATTGAGGTCAAATAGCGTCGTCCTATTGGATAAAGCACGCGATTTTGTTGCGTAACATAAGCAAAAGCCGCCCGTGAGCACAGCGCCCACGGGCGGCTTTTCGGAAGTGCGGTGAAAAATCGAATACCTCCGGCCACAAACCGTTTTTTGGCAACAAAACCCCTGATAAATTGTTGGTAAAACTGTGGTCTGGTCGGGCTTCCCGAGATTTTCCCCGCACTTCCGAAAATAGGGGGTCAGATAAAGCCACAGACGTTGCTTTTTGCCTAAAAATACTCGTCGAGGAAGTTGTTGACCGTGTTCCAGTAGAGCTCGGGGTCAACTTGCGCACTCTTGGCGTGGGTGGCGCCATGGATAGTGAGCTTTTGCTTGACCTTGCTGGCGCACGCGTCGTAGTTTTGGTCGAGCATGCTGTACGGCACAAAGGTGTCCTGGTCACCGTGGATAAACAGCATGGGAACCGTCGCGTGTTTGAGTTGCTCCACGCTGCTCGCCTTATGAAAGTCGTAGCCCGCGCGCACGTTGCACACCAAGTTTGCTACATCGAGCAAGGGAAAGCTGGGCAGGCCGAATACGTCCTTGAGCTGCAGAGAAAACTCGTCCCAAACACTCGTATACCCGCAGTCCTCGATAATGCATTTCACGTTTGCGGGCAGAGATTCCCCCGCGACGTTCATGGCGGTTGCCGCGCCCATCGACTCGCCAAAGACCAGGATGCGCGCCTCGGGGTCAGCCTGAACGATTTGCTCGATCCATGCGACGATGTCGAGGCGCTCGGGCCAGCCCATGCCGATATAGTCGCCGCCGGAGCGCTCGTGGGCGCGGGCGGCGGGTGCGAGTACGTTCATGCCGCGGTCATGGAATCGTTTGGCGTATCGGGCCATACCGATGGGCTCGTTGGTATATCCATGCAGGCAGACGGCGTAGTCGTGCGTGCTCTCCGACGCGGCAAAATACCAAGCGGCAAGCTCGGTTCCGTCATCTTCGGTGAGGCTGCTGCTCTCGCGATTCGCTTTAAACCACGCTCGTGCCTCGGTTTCCTCGGCATCCGGCTGCTCACCTTCTTTGCCGTTCTTGCTATTCTGCATCATTTTCATGGTGTACGGCGCTTGGGGGTTCAGGGCAAAGTCAAACAAGAAGTTGCCGGCAAACCCCAGCAGCGCGACAACGACTACCAACGTAACAATGCCGGCTATCTTGAGCTTTCGATGGGGGTGTGCGCTTTGGGACATTCGCGGTTCTCCTTAAAGATGTTGATATGTCAACATATAAAACAAGCGCATTATGGACGTTCGCCGTTGATGCGTCAACAGGCAAAGAATGGGTAAACAAAGGGTCACGTATGGTGCAAATTTCGCACGTACCCAGACGCTTTGATATAGTGTTGAGAACTCTTTACGTTGGAGGATGTAACCGGCATGTCCGATTCGAGCGACAGTTCTAAGCCGCGACCCAAGACCGCGGCCGTTCCACACTACACGGTGGGCGAGGAGATCATGAACTCCGTCACCCATGGTGTCGGCTGCCTGCTGGGTATCGCGGGCCTGGTGCTCCTGATCGTATTCGCCGCCCTGCGCGGCGGAGGCCCGGCCCACATGGCCGCGGCAATTGTCTATGGCGTCAGCATTATCCTCGAATACCTAGCCTCCACGCTCTACCACGCGATTCAACCCGCGCGCGCCAAGCGCGTGTTTCGCATCATCGACCACAGCTGCATCTACCTGCTCATAGCCGGCAGCTATACGCCGTTTTGCCTCATCACGCTCGCAAACGACGGCGGCGCTGTGCTGTTCTTTGCCGTATGGGCCATCGCCATCATCGGCATCGCCCTCGAGTGCTTCCTACGCGAGCGTCAACCGCACTGGGTAAGCGGCCTGGTCTACCTGCTGATGGGCTGGCTCGTTGTCTTTAAGCTGCCCGAACTTGTGGCGCTGCTCAACCCCGTGGCGCTTGCCCTGCTCGCCGTCGGCGGCGTGTGCTACACCGCGGGCGTGCCGTTCTATATCGCCAAAAACGTGCGCTATCTTCACAGCGTGTTTCACCTGTGGGTACTCGCCGGCAGCATCTTCCAGTTCATGGCGGTGATCCTCTTCGTAATCTAGCGATCGCGCCTGCGCCCGCGGGCCCGTCCGGGCGCCCGCCGGGCGCAACTGCCCTATCCGCCATCAACGTTTTGACCTGACGTCCCGAATCTTGGAGGTTCGAGAAACTCCCGATGGACATAACCATCTCCCTTATCACCACCCTCGTTTTGACCCTCATCAACGGCTACTTCTCTATGTCAGAGATGGCGCTCACCACGGCCAAGCGCGCCGTGCTGGAGCACGAGGCCGAGGAAGGCGACAAGCGCGCCGAGCGTGCCATTAAGCTGGCTGCCGACTCCGACCAGCTGCTCGCCACCATCCAGGTCGCCATCACGCTCGTGGGTTTCGCCTCGTCCGCCGTCGCCTCGACGAGTCTGTCCGACCCGCTCGCCACGTGGCTCATGAGCTTTGGCATCGCGCCGCTCTCCGCCATCGCACGCGGCCTGGCGCCGGTCATCATCACCGTCGCGGTCGCCTTCGTCTCCATCGTGATTGGCGAGCTCGTGCCCAAGCGCATCGGCCTGGCCAATGCCGAAGGCGTGTCCAAGCAGGTCGTGGGCCCGCTTTCCGTGTTCCAAAAGATCGCCCGTCCGCTCGTGTGGCTGACTGGCGCTTGCTCCGATGGCCTGGCCCGCATCCTGCGCATCAAGAGTGCCGACGACCGCCAGAACGTCTCGGAAGAAGAGATCAAGTACATGGTCTCGGAGCAGGACGACCTGCTCGACGAGGAAAAGCGCATGATCCACGAGATCTTCGACCTGGGCGACACCGTTGCCCGCGAGGTCATGGTGCCGCGCGTGGACACCACCATGTGCGAGGACGACGAGACGGTCGCCGACGTGCTGTCCACCATGCGCCAGACCGGCTTTAGCCGCATCCCCGTCTATCACGAGGATCCCGACAACGTCGCCGGCATCGCGCACATCAAGGACCTGATTCAGCCCGCGCTCGACGGCAAGGGCGACCAGCCCATCGCCGGCTTTTTGCGCGACGCCACCTTTGTGCCCGACACCAAGGACATCCTGCCGCTGCTGTCCGAGATGCAGACCTCGCACGACCAGATCGTGGTGGTCGTGGACGAGTACGGCGGCACGGCCGGCATCATCACCATCGAGGACATCGTCGAGGAGATCGTCGGCGAGATCGAGGACGAGTTCGACCCCGACAACAAGTATCTCACGCGCCTTTCGCGCCGCGAGTGGCTCGTTGATGGGCGTTTTTCGTGCGATGACGCGATTGAGCTTGGTTGGCCGCTTGAGGAAAGCGATGATTATGAGACCATCGCCGGCTGGATTTTGGAGCTTTGCGACTCGGTGCCCGACATCGGAGAGGTGTTTGAGGTCGCGGGGTACAAGTTTAAAGTGCAGTCGATGCGTGGCCAGCGCATCTCGCTCATTCGCGTGATCGCTCCGGTCGAAACCGATAAGAAGGATTCCGAGTCTTCGGTAGACGAGCCGACGACGTCGGGTGCGGGTTCCGCGAATCCGCACGACGGCGACGAGTAGGACAAGGAAGAGTAGGGGAGAGTTATGGCAGGCCTGTTCAACATCCTTAAGGTCACCGTCAGCGAGGACAAGATCTGCGCGCATGTGCTGGTGAACCCCGGCATGCCGCTCATGACCTCGGAGGACATCGAGGCCACGGCGCGCGTGTACTACCTGGTGCCGGCGATTGCCAAGCACCTGTGCCTGGGCGATTCCGGCCGCGAGTTCCAGGACTGCATGGGCCAGACCGAGCTCTGCCACCTGTTGGAGCACGTGACGGTTGAGCTCATGAACGAGACCGGTCTTGCCGGTAGCATCTCGTGCGGCCGCACGCGCGTAAGCGAGCACGACGAGCGCGTCTTTGAGGTTGAGCTTTCGTGCCCCGACGACGCGCTGGCCATCGGTGCGCTGTCTTCGGCCACCTTTATGATGGACTGGGCCTATCTGCACGCCGACCAGCCTGCCCCCGACGTGGAGGGCACGGTCGCGGGCCTGCGCAACCTGGTGCTGGGCATGCGCGCCGAGGCCGAGGGCAAGGATCCTCACGAGGCCGTCGCCGCTGCGAACGGCGAAGATACTGCCGAGGACGAGGGCGCTGACGAGGGCGATGTGCCGGTCGACGCCGAGCCCGTTGCCGATGCGACCGCCGAGCCCGTTCCCACCGAGCCCCAAGGCGTCCCCGACTTTGACGATGAGCCCCAGGTGGCGATTGATACCGAGGGCGCGGTTGCCGAGAACCACGAGGCCTCCGCTGCCGTCTTTGGCGGTGCGGCGACGGTTCCGGCAGGGCCTGCGCATGAGGGCGGCCTGCCGCTCGTGGACGGCGCCGGCGAGGACCCGGGTGCCACGGTGGCCATGCCGGCTATGCCTCAGGAGTAGGCCTACGCGTTTATCACCATTACGTACCTGCGCCTTTGCCGTACGCAGATGAGCGGAGCGGCAAGTGATACGCTGCGGGTATAATGGACAGCATTCAAACGGTGGGCACCGACGTGCCCGCAGGAGAGGAATGATCATGGGTAAGACTTTCAGCTTTGTCTCCGGCGCACTTTTTGGTGCCGCTGCCGGCGCTATTGTCGGCGTTGCTCTGGCCCCGCGCTCGGGCGCCGAGACCCGCGCCATGGCTGCCGATATCGCTAACGACGCCTGGGACAATATGCGCGACACCTACGAGCACAGCGCCGAGGAGGCCCGTGCTGCGGTGAATGACTTTGGCCCGATGGTCGACGCCAAGACCGACGACCTACGCGCCAAGGTCGACCTGGCTCGCGAGCGCATGGACCAGCTGCGCGAGCAGCTCAACGACGCCATTTCGGGCGGCAACGTGACGCCTGCCGCCGACGTCGTGGTCGAGAACGCCGTCGAGGCTGATACCGAGGCTGCGGAGCCCTCGACCGAGGCATAATGCGCGCCGGGGATTTTGTCGGCGCCAAGATCTATCGCAAGCCTACCGAGGACAAGCGCACCAAAAAGGACGGCACGCCGCGCAGCCCTAAAAAGCTCGGAAAGATTCACTTTCCGGTCTTTACCCCGGGCGGTACGCGCGTGGTCGGCTTTATGGTCCGCCAGTCCGATATCGCGGGCATGATCGAGCGTCCCGACCGATTCGTAGCGCTCGACGCCATTGGCGTCTACGAGGGCGCCATTGCGGTCGATGACGTCAAGGACACGTACGATGCCGCCGCCGCCAAGCGTCTCGACATCAACCTGGACGATTGCATCATCTGGGTCGGTATGGACGTGCGCACGGAATCGGGCGACGTCGTGGGCTATTGCTCGGATGTTGAGTTCAAGCCACGCTCGGGCATCGTGCAGGCATTCTATGTGACCGCCGGTGCTGCTTCGAGTGTTTTGGTTGGTGACACGCAGGTGCCGCCGACGATGCTGCGCGGCTACGAGAACGGCGCGATGGTCGTCTCGGACGAGGTCAAGTCGCTCGGGTATTCGGGCGGTGCGGCTGCCAAGGCCGCCGAGGCCAGCGTCGTGGTGGGCGACAAGGTCAAAAAGGGCGCCAAGGTGCTCGACGACAAGGGATCGGTTGCCGTGGACAAGGGCAGTCGCGCACTGGGCAAGCAGCTCGGCAAGACGCGCGGCATGTTCAAGGCCTTTAAGGACGAATACCAAAAGGCGAGCGGAGGCTCGTCAAAAGCTACAAAATAGCGACGTACCAAATGATGGGAGGCAAGCCGGAGACCTGTTGCTCCGGCTTGCTGTGTTTATGGGGGAGGGCACATGCGCCAAAACGGATCCAACTTAAACGGGCGTTCGGGTGCGCGTCCGACGGCGCGCCGCGACCTGGGGCAGCTGCCTAGCGGTCAGCGCAAGCGTCACCGTAAGCCCGGCGCGATGTATCTCAACCATAGCCGCGGCTTTAGCGATCGCAGCGCGCGCATCGGCAACAGCCGCACACCCCGTCGTTCGTCTCGCCTGCCCTATGCGCTCATCGCCGTGGGTTGCGCGCTCGCGCTGTTTATCGCTGCCGTCGTGGGCTACGTCAACCGCAGCGTGGACGTGGAGCTCAACGGCCAGAAGACCGCGGTGCGCGTGGGCTCTACGCTACAAAACCTCATCGACGACCAGGAGTTGACTGACACCTACGACGCAGGCGACCTGCTGGCCGTCGATGACAGCGTGCTCAAGCGCCATGGGGGCGAAAAGCTGTCGGTGAAGGCCGACGGCAAGCGCGTGAAGCAGGGCAAATGGGATAGCCGCGAACTTGAGGGCGGCGAGAAGGTGACGGTCAAGGATGGCCGTAACATCTACGAGAAGCACGAGGTTCAGGCTACGGTTATCGAGCCCGAGCTCAAGGTCGAAGGCACGGGCGCTATCGAGTATGTGCAGGCGTGGGGTGTCCAGGGCCGCTCCGAGGTGTGGGTTGGTGAGCAGTCGGGCAAGACGCAAGACCGCGGCGAGGTTGTGCCCGCCACCGATTGCGTTGTTGCGTGCGCCAGCGTGGCGCCCAAGGGCAACAAAAAGTACGTGGCGCTGACGTTTGACGAGGGTCCGAGCGGCGCCACCAAACAGATCTTGCAGGTGCTCAAGGAAAAGGGCGTCACCGCGACGTTTTTCCTTTCGGGCGATGCGGCCGAGGCCTCGCCTGCCACGGCCAAGGCGATTGTCGATGCCGGGTGCGAGATCGGATCCAACAGCTACAGCGACGATTCGCTCAAGGATCAGGACCGTGAGGCGGTACGCGAGCAGATCACGAAAGGCACCGATGCGATTAAGTCGGCGACCGGCGTGAAGACGATGCTTTTGCGTGCTCCCTACGCAGCCTTTGACGAGCAAAACTGGATTGATGCGATGGACCTGGTGTCTGCCGTGGTCTCGTGGAATATCGATTCGGGCGACTGGCTGCTCAACGGTGCCGACGAGCAGGTCTCGACGGTGCTCGATTCGGTGACGCCAGGCAACATTGTGCTGCTGACCGATAACGATAAGTGCGCCGAGCAGACGCTCGAGGCGCTGCCGCAGATTATCGACGGGCTTATCGCCGACGGCTACAAAATCGTGACGTTGAGCGATCTGGTCAAGACGGACGCATCGCTGAGCAAAAAGCTCACCTCGCTGACGAAGGTCACCATGCCCAAAAACGCCGTGTTCCCCCAGCTCGCCGAAGATGATGACACCACAGACTAGTCATTTAAGAACGTCCCCAATGACTATGTCACGGATGCGTCAGCGTTTGGTATGCCTGCAATGTGCAGCGCATAAATTCGATGCCGCAGGGCGATGCTGATGCTATAGTTACTGCGGTTAATGAGGGTCAAGAGAAAGGTTACAGGTGAAATCCAAACCTCGACCATACAGTCGATGACCCCATGCAGGTGCTTTTTGCGCATGCACGGGGTGTAAGCGTCGAGCGGCGTGCCGCCCGCGCATGCGTATACATATCCAGAAGCCCACGGAGCGTGCGCCATCACGGCCGCAGCCCGAAGGAATAATGATGGGGAGCACCATTGAATTATCTGAGTGAGATGCTCAAGTTGCCGGTCTTGGACGTCGATGGCGAAAAGCTCGGCGTAGTGAACGATTTTGGCATTGCCACCGGCGAAGTTTTTCCGCACGTGACGTCGCTCGCGTTCCGCGGACCCGGCAAGACGCCGTTTATGATCAGCTGGCGCAAATGGGTCGACCGTATCGACGAGACGGGTGTACACCTTAAGACGTCGGCCACCGAAATCCGTTTTTCGTACCTGCAGCCGACCGAACTCTTGCTTGCCCGCGACGTGCTCAACAAGCAGATTGTCGACACGCAGGGCATGAAGGTCGTGCGCGTAAACGACATCAAGTTTTCCATGTCGGGCGAAAACCAGCTGCGCCTGCTGGGCGCCGAAGTGGGCGCCCGCGGTCTGCTGCGCGCCATCAGCCCCGCGCTCGAGCATATCGTCGAGGGCTTTATGAAGCACCTGGGCAAGCCGCTCAGTGAGGACATCATCGCTTGGTCCTACATGGACCTGCTCGATCGCTCGACTAAGAACATCCAGCTCTCGGTGTCGCACAAGACGCTTGGCGAGCTGCACCCTGCCGACATTGCCGACATCATCGAGCAGCTCGACCCGCGCCTGCGTGCGCAGGTGTTCGCGCAGCTCGACACCGCCCAGGCCGCCGAGGCCATCTCGGAGTTCGATGATGACGAGCTCATGACCGAGATGCTCGAGGGCCTGTCCGATACGGACGCATCGTCGATGCTGGCCATGATGGACCCGGACGACGCCGCCGACCTGATCGACGAGCTCGATTACGAGAAGGCCGAGAAGCTCCTGCGCCTGATGGGCGTCAAGGAGGAGAAGGCGATTCGTAACCTGCTGGGCTATGAGGACAACACCGCCGGCCGCATCATGACCTCGGAGTTTGTCTCGCTGCCCGCCACGGCGACGGTCGGCGATGCCATCGAGGCGATTCGCAAACTCGATGAGGACTTCGAGAGTGTCTATTACGTCTATACCGAGGATCCGAGCGGCATGCTCACCGGCGTGCTCTCGCTGCGCACGTTGATCGTGGCCGACCGCGATGCCACGCTGGGCCAGCTCGCCTATCGCGACCTGGTCTACGTGTCGCCCGACGAGGACCAGGAAGACGTGACGGACGAGATGACCAAGTACGACCTGGTTGCCATCCCTGTCTGCGACGAGAACCGTCATATCCTGGGCATCGTGACCTTCGACGACGCCATGGACGTTATCGCCGAGGAGCATCAGGAGGACCTGCAGATCGCCGGTGTCGGCTCGGGCGATAGCGCGTCGGACGACTCGACGAACGTGCTCAGCTGGTTCGTGCATCGCCAGTACTGGGTCGTCGTGTGGGGCATCGCCTCGTGCATTATGGCGACGGTGCTGGGGACGGCGCTGGGCTCCGCGCATCTGGTGGTGTTCCCCATGTGCGCCATGCCGCTCGTGCTACTGGCCGCCTCGCGCATGGTGTCGTTCGTCAAGAACTACTTCCTCGAGTACGACGGTCACGACGACGAGCCCAAACCGTACCTGGGATTCTTCTTCCAGAGCACGGGTATGGGCCTGATCCTTTCGCTCGTGACCTATCTGTGCGCGCAGCTGGTGCGCACTGCCGCGTTTCCCGATGCGCCCATGTTTGAGGAGCAGCTCTTTACCGGCTGCTTTAATATCGCTGCCATCATTTGCCTGGTTGGCAACATGAGCGCCGTGATTTACCTGATGGTGCTGTTCTGGCGTGACGAGCATGACCTCAACACGTCGGGCACCGCCATGAACGTTATTGCCGTCATGATCTCGTGCATAGCGTACTGCGCCGCTGCGGTGCTGCTCACCATGTCGGTCATGGGTTAGGTGGTCGCGTGCAAAATACCAAGCAAAAGTCGGGCACCAAGCAAAAGTTGACCATCGCGGCCATCTTTGGCGCTATGGGTCCCGGTCTGCTGGCGGCGCTTTCGGGCAATGACGCCGGCGGCATTGCAACGTATTCCAGCGCGGGCGCCAGCTATGGCTACAAGATGCTCTGGATGCTTCCCGTCATGACTGTGCTGCTCATCGTGACGCAGGAGACCGCGGCGCGCTGCGGCTGCGTCACGGGCAAGGGCCTGGCATCGCTCATTCGCGAGCGCTTTGGCGTGCGCAAGAGTGTACTTGCTATGGCGGCGCTGTTGATCGCCAACACGGCTGTGACCATTTCGGAGTTTGCGGGCATCGCCAGCGGCCTTGCTCTCTTTGGCGTGCCGGCGAGCATCTCGGTGCCGTTGGTAGCGCTGCTGGTGTGGATGCTTACCATGTCGGGTAGTTTCCAGCGCATCGAGAAGATTCTGCTGCTGGTAAGCTGCGTCTTCGTGACCTATATTGTCGCCGCGTTTATGGCTGGCCCCAACTGGGGTGAGGTCGCGGTCGACCTGGTCGTGCCTAACATTCAAAATGACCCCAGCTACGTGTCGCTCGTGGTCGCGACGATCGGTACCACCATCGCGCCGTGGATGATTTTCTTGGCGCAGAACAACGTGGTCGATAAGAACGCAGGCGAGGACGATATCGTGCTGCAGCGCATCGATACCGTGAGCGGCTCGCTTGCTGCCGATGTCATTGCCGGCTTTATTATCATCACGACCGGTACGGTGTTGTTCCCGGCGGGCATTCAGATTAGCGATGCTGCCGATGCTGCCCGCGCGCTGGAGCCTATTGCGGGTCAGTGGTCCACGGTACTGTTTGCCTCGGGCCTGGTCGCGGCGAGCTTCTTGGCTGCCTGCGTGCTGCCGGGCGTTACGTCGAGCGCTATCTGCGAGGCATTTGGCTGGGAGCGCGGTGCCGACCGCAGCTGGGACGAGGCCCCGGTCTATCGCGGCATCATTACGGCCATCATCGGTATCTCTGCCGTGCTGGTGCTTATGCCCGGCGTTGATCTGTTCCAGATTATGATGACCTCGCAGGTCATCAATGGCGTGCTACTGCCCGTGGTTCTGGTGTTCCAGGTGGTTATCGCCGCCGACCGTCACATTATGGGCGCCAACCGCAACGGCCGCGTGTGGAACGTGCTCACTTGGGCGACTATCGGCGTGATTACGGTGCTCACGGTTGTCATGTTTGTCCTGCAGGCGATGGGCTACAGCGCTTAGCGCCTCTTTTGCTTCCGAACAGGCCGCAGCGATGGGCTGCGGCCTGTTTTTGTCTGCTATAGGGTTTTAGCTATATGGCAGTGGGCAAAAAATGCCAAATATGAGTACTGTTGCTAAGTGAATAGCATTTACATCCTAAAAGATAATGAACATAGCCTTTAGTATGTTCATTAAAATTGGCTCCAATACGCCTTAAACCAGTCAGGTTGGCTGCTTTAGGGGGTTGTAGGGGTCGCTCGGACGTCATTTTGGGTGGTTTTGCCTGTTACTAAAATGGTAACAGTACTCATATTTGCCCTTTTTTGCCCACAGACCTTTGAGGGTGCGGCGAAAAGGGCTTGTTTTGATTGTTTGGGGCAGGCACGAGGCGCGGAAACGATGTCTGGAGCGACGGAGCGGGGTGGCGCGCGTAGACGTGGTGTAAGAGCGTCCTGAGGTCCGTCGCTGCAAGTCCCGATGTTACTCCTTCTTGAGACCGTGCCTCTCGACTATCTCGTCCACTATCTCCCCGGCGCGCCGCCCGAGCGCGCGGCGCCTCCCCTCTGTCGGGGCGGGCCTGTCCGCGGGCCCGGCGAAGCCCTCGGCGGCCGAGGCCTCGGAGAACACGCGCTGCTGGGACCACTGCCCCTCGGTCTCCATGAGGCTCGCGCACGTCAGGCGCAGCATCGACTTCCTCGAGGGGTGTTAGCGCTACTGTAAAAACAACCAATTTCGCCATCGCACTTTAGCCGATTCCGCCAACGCAATTTCCCCGATCACGCCAACGCATTTTCACCATTTCCACCAACGCCGGGGCTTACGCTTCGACC